>KV796975.1:35346-50386 GCA_001809325.1 Neisseria sp. HMSC077D05
CGCCGTACCGGTTTAAAGTTAATCCACTATAACGCATTGAGCCGTCGCGCTTCGGACGCTTAGGCTCGATATGGTTGCTTTGATTTCGGCAGCGGCAGCTATAACGAAAAGGTCGTCTGAAACCTTGTTTAAGGGTTTCAGACGACCTTTTGATATGTTAGCGATGGAATCAGCTACACGGTTTATCGGGCTTCCAGTTTGGTCACGCCACCCATATAAGGCTGCAAAGCGGCAGGAATATTGATGCTGCCGTCGGCGTTTTGATGGTTTTCCAAAACGGCAACCAAAGTGCGGCCTACTGCCAAGCCGGAGCCGTTTAAGGTGTGTACCAAGCGGTTTTTGCCGTTTTCGTCTTTGAAACGAGCCTTCATGCGGCGGGCTTGGAAATCTTCGCAGTTGGAGCAGCTTGAGATTTCGCGGTAGGTGTTTTGTGCGGGAACCCAGACTTCCAAGTCATACGTTTTGGTTGCACCGAAGCCCATGTCGCCGGTACACAAGGTAATCACGCGGTAGGGCAGTTCCAAAGCTTTCAGGATGTTTTCGGCGTGACCGACCATTTCTTCCAGTGCTTCGTATGATTTTTCGGGATGAACGATTTGCACCATTTCCACTTTGTCGAACTGGTGTTGGCGAATCAGACCACGCACGTCTTTGCCGTATGCGCCCGCTTCGGAGCGGAAACATGGCGAATGGGCGGTCAGTTTCAGCGGCAAATCGCCTTCCGCCAAAATGCTGTCGGCAACGGTATTGGTCAGCGTCACTTCGGCGGTCGGAATCAGATATTGCGTTTTTTTGCTCTCGTCGCCGCCGCGGGTAACGTGGAACAAATCTTCTGCAAATTTAGGCAGTTGGCCTGTACCTTGCAGGGTGGTGTCGTCCACGATGTAGGGCGTGTAATGCTCGGTGTAGCCATGTTTCAGCGTGTGCGTATCGAGCATGAATTGCGCCAGCGCGCGGTGCAGGCGGGCGATTTGACCTTTCATGACGGTAAAGCGCGCGCCGGATAGTTTCGCGCCGCCTTCGAAATCCAAACCCAAAGGTTCGCCCAAATCGACATGGTCTTTGATTTCAAAGTCAAATTCGCGCGGGGTGCCGACTTTGCGGACTTCGACGTTTTCGGTTTCGTCTTTGCCGACGGGTACGCTTTCGTGCGGCAGGTTGGGAATGCTCAACAACCATGCGTCCAATTCTTTCTGAACGGCATCCAAATCGGCAGCGGCCTGCTCCAAATCGGTTTTGATTTGGGCGACTTGATCCATGGCTGCCTGCGCCTCTTCGTGTTTGCCCTGTCCTTTCAATGCGCCGATTTGTTTGGAAATGCTGTTGCGCGAGGCTTGCAGTTCTTCGGTTTTCACTTGGACGGCTTTGCGCTGCTCTTCCAAGGCATTGAAACGTGCGGTATCAAACTCGTAACCGCGCTGCGCCAAACGTTCGGCGACGGCTGCGGTGTGGCTGCGGAGCTGTTGGATGTCTAACATTTTGTTCTCTCGATAAGATTTGGAAATGGCATCATTGTAAACCAAATTAAGGATATTTTCACAATGGAAGCGTTGGGCGGCGGGCTTTGCGGCGGATATGAAAAGGGTCGTCTGAAACGCCGGATTTAAGTTTTCAGACGACCTCGGACGGATTCGGATACGGTAAACCCGATGCCGTCGGATTTGTTTTTTCTATAGTGGATTAACTTTAAACCAGTACGGCGTTGCCTCGCCTTGCCGTACTATCTGTACTGTCTGCAGCTTCGTCGCCTTGTCCTGATTTAAAGTTAATCCACTATAATGCGCTTAATGTCTGTAAAAGACGGGCGGCAGGCTGGCATCATCAGGTTTTCGGCAGGGTGACGCCGGTTTGTCCCATGTATTTGCCGTTGCGGTCTTTGTAGGAAGTTTCGCAGATTTCGTCGCTCTCGAAGAAGAGGACTTGCGCCACGCCTTCGCCGGCATAGATTTTGGCGGGCAGGGGGGTGGTGTTGGAAAATTCGAGGGTAACGTAGCCTTCCCATTCCGGTTCGAACGGGGTGACGTTGACGATGATGCCGCAGCGGGCATAAGTGGATTTGCCCAGGCAGACGGTCAGGACGTTACGCGGGATGCGGAAGTATTCGACCGTGCGCGCCAGTGCGAAGGAGTTGGGCGGGATGATGCAGCAGTCGTCTTCGACGGTGACGAAGTTTTTCGGGTCGAAGTTTTTGGGATCAACGATGGTGCTGTTGATGTTGGTGAAAATTTTAAATTCGTTGGCGCAGCGGATGTCGTAGCCGTAGCTGGACGTGCCGTAGGAGATGATGCGCTGTCCGTTGGCTTCTTTGATTTGGTTCGGCTCGAAGGGGTCGATCATGCCGAACTCTTCGCTCATGCGGCGTATCCATTTGTCGGACTTGATGCTCATAATGTTTTCCTTGTTTCTTGCAGTTTTCAGACGACGTCTGCGGGAAGGTCGTCTGAAAATGCGGGGCGGGGTTATTTGGTTTTGGGCAGTTTCACTTCTTTAATCATGCCGTTTTCGCATTTCATGATGAAGACGGTTTCGCCGTTTTGCGATGCGGTGAATTTGCCGTGTGCCAGGCCTTTTTTGAATGTGCCCGACAGTACCATGTTGCGGAACTTGGTGCTGTTGGAATTGAACGGCTCGATGAAGGTTTCGCGGTTGGCGGAGACGGTGTAAACGCCTTGTCCGTCGAATTTGCCGTTTTTAAACGCGCCGGTGTAGCTGCGTCCGTCTTGGCAGCGCCATGTGCCTTTGCCGGCGGGTTTGCCGTCTTTGCCGACATCGCCGTCGTAGGTGCAGCCCGGTTCCTGATAGGAAGTCAGGACGGCGGCTGAGGCGGGGAGGGCAAGCATAATGGCGAGCGGCAGGAATGCGAGGTGTTTAAACATAAAGGTTGTCCATCGGAGGTAGGTTTCAGACGACCTTTTATCGTGTAAAGGTCGTCTGAAAAATTAGTCTTGCCAGCCGCCCAAATAGGAAACCAGCTCTTCCAACATGGTGCTGACGGATTCCGCCATCAGGATTTGCGAGGCGAAGGCAAGGCTGGCGGCATCGTCGCCGTTGCTTTCGGCTTCTTCCTGCAATACGTCGAGGTATTGGATGCGTTTGAGCGTGAAGTCTTGCGTGAGGATAAAGGCGATTTGTTCGCGCCACACCAAGCCGAGCTGGGTTACGGTTTTGCCGTTTTTGACGTGTTGGACCACTTCATCTGCGGTCAAATCTTGTTTGGATACTTTGACGACGGGAACAACATCGCCTACGCCTTTGAGTTCGCAATCGCTGTCCAATTCAAAACCGCCTTCGCAATGCCCTTGCAACAGCCACTCGGTCATCAGGGAAGAGGGCGATTGCTTGGTATTCGGCAGCGAGGCTTCCAAACCGCCCAAGGCTTCGCGCAGCTTGGTCAGGATGTTTTCCGCTTTAGCGGAAGCCGCGTTGTTGACGAGCAGATAGCCGTGGCGGGTGTTGAACACCGCTTCAGTACGGCTGCTGCGGGTAAACGCGCGGGGCAGCAGGTCGTCTGTAATTTGTTCTTTAAGCTCTTGTTTTTCCTTGCGGCCGACATTGCGGGCTTCATTGTTTTGGATTTCCGCCACCTTCTCTTCCAGAATATCGCGGATGACGCCGGCTGGCAGGACTTTTTCTTCTTTTTTCAGGGCGACGCGCAAAGTAAAATCGGCAGGGAAAACGAGTTCGGGAGAGAATGAAACCGGTGCGGCAAAGCCTTCGCTGGACCAGTCCAAACCTTGGCAGCGGGTAAATTCAGCCTCCGCAAGTTTGTCGGCAAGTACGTCCGCTTCGGGCAGCTTTTCTTTGTTGAGCGGATAAAAACTGATCTGCTTGAACCACATGGTTTGTTTTCCTTTTCATTAAAAGCGGCATTATACAGGCAAAGCCGATACAAAGATAAGGCGCAGAAGGGTCGTCTGAAACGAGTTTGACCATAAAAAACGCCCAACCCGTTGACAGCGTTTTAACGCTTATGTATAGTTCGCAACTCGGTTACGCGCCCATCGTCTAGAGGCCTAGGACACTGCCCTTTCACGGCGGCAACCGGGGTTCGAATCCCCGTGGGCGTGCCAGATTTTCAATAAACCCTTACTGGAGAACAGTAAGGGTTTATTTTTTTTGTCTTTGGGAATGGATGGGACTGGATAGTTAACATAGCCATCGAAGGGATTTTGGCTTGCTTTATGAAGTATAAAATTCAAATTTATTATCAGTATCTTAGAAGCAATATTGTAAATTGCATTGGAGTTTTGTGTAGGTAAGGCCGTCTGAAATATTTTTCAGACGACCTTGGGTTTTAAATCCTTGAGTCAAAAATTTTTTGTTTATATTCAGTAGGTTGATATTGGTTTGTTAAATAGATATGTATTTTTCTCTTCTATATCTTCATTTTCATAAACTTGAATTGGATTTTCCGATTCTCCGGTCAATAAATATCCATTAAAGTCATCATTAGGGATATAACAGACAATATGTTTGAGTTGAGATACTGCTATAATTTTATCTCTAATTTCATCATCTGTTGCTGAAATCCGATATAAATTCACAAGCCAAGAAGCATCACCATTAACGTTAGAATAAATACAAAGGCAGCATATTTCATTCAAATCATTTTCTGAAAAACTTGGATCATTAAGTTTTTCAAAAGTGGTTGCTAGAATTTTATTTGAAGAACAGCCTAAGGCTGAGGCAAGAAATTCTATAATTTCATCTATAGAGATTGGATTTTTAATGAAAAAATCAAACATATAGTATCGCTATTTTAAGTTTTCTGTAAAATATCTTGCATATTATTCCTGTTTTATTGTGAATAATATAAAGAAATAAAATATAAAATTTAAATGGTTTGACTAAATAGGTTATAGGAGTAATTTGAAGATGAATATTAAATTTAAAAAATTTGGTTTGAGTCAAACTGACGTTCAGCAAATGAGAGAATACGGAATTTTGCCGGATAAAAAAACCTTACAAAATTTAATTAAGGCGCATCATTCAAATAATCCCGAGCCTGATGAGATTGCCCAATTACAAGATAATTTAGGCTGGCGAATTGATGAAAATTATATTCAATTTTTACTTAAACACAATGGAGGAATTCCATCTAAAGTTAGAATAAAGGGTAATAATATAGTTATAGACCATTTTTTGTCTTTTAAATCTGACTATAAGCTTAACTCCATTATTGATATATATCCAGATTTTAAACAATACGGGTTACCTATTGCGAATACCCCTTCAGGTGATAGTATTATTTTATCTTTGGACGGAAAAATTCGTTTTTTCAATCATAATATTGATTCTATTGATGAAGAAGTGGGGATAGTGGCGGATAATTTTTTGGAATTGCTGAGAAAGTTATATTAGTAAGCTATAGCCTATATGGAATCCTAAAATTTAGATGCTTTCAATATGTTTTTAAGATTTTCTGATCACAGGTTTCAGACGACCTCTATCGCGAATCGCTCCTCTCGACGGCGGTGCGCAGTTACTGACAAAGCTTACAACTATAAAAGGGCTTAGGGAAGTCTGAACAACTTATACGGCTACAGTCCACTAGGGTCGTCTGAAACGTCGGCGCAGCAATATCGGAACATTAAAACTCTGAAGCCTGCAGCACACTGCCACCATCGTCCCGTTTAACCAAACGCCAGATACAATAGCCTTTCCCAATTTCCGTTGTGCCGTTTTGGAGGTACTTGTAATACTCTCCTCTATCAGGAAAAACTTCTCCTTCTTCAAAATGTCGTTCTATCGCATTCTCGAGATCGTCGGGTATCCACATCCCGGCATAAGGTGCTTCCAACGGTCTCTCACGGTAAACAGGCATCAGTTCCTGCTTCGTCCCTTGAGGATCAAAAATCTCGTTTTCAAAATTGGCATTATCCCAACGATGCAGCCAGTAATAGCCTTGGGAAGCTGAGTAGCGGTTTTTGCCGTTGCCGAAGGCGGTATGCAGCGAATCATTCAGCTTTTGCGTCAGTATCGGCCGCATCAGGTTGTTCACTACCAGGTAATTAACGGGCAACGGTTTGGTTTTATCTCCCAAATCGGGGAATTTTCCTGCTTTGAATACCATGGTGCCGTTATAAGTCTTCAGTGTAATATCACGATAATGGTTCAAAACGTTTTGGATTTCCGTGCTGTTCAGTTTATTCTGAAACGCCTTACCGACAAGTGTGTACCAGCTGATAGATTTTATACCTTCGTACCAAAGGAGGGTTATGGGTGAATCTGAATCAGGTGTTACCCCCCAATAACGTTTGGTAACAGCATATTCATAAAATTGGTATTTATAGTAGGAATCAGGGAGGGCAAGGGTCAGTCCGGCATAGCCGTGGAAAATATCAAACTGTTTGCAAACATATTCCACCCAATCTTCGAATTCCTGCTGTTGGGCAGTGGTCGATAAAAAGGACAAAGGCAGGGTAATTTGAAGGCAAGACAATCCATTTTCATCTATTGGGTGGGAGGATAGGGTTTTGAACTGATATTCCGGTGCTCTTTGACCATATTCCGTATCAGAAGTCAGCACACATTCTAATCTGCGTCCTGATTCGGCATTTTTAATGGTACGGTCTATTTTGTTTTGAAATGCGGTCGGATTGAGCCGTGCAAAACGGCGCATGTCTGTCCAAAAATGCATTTTCAAATACCCATGGTACTTTGAGTAAAATCGTTCGGCAGCTTCCAGGGTCTTGCGTTGTCCCGCTACCGAACCGCCGCCCGTGTAGTAGATCAATATGGTCAGCCCCAAACGGGCATTGATATTGTAGTCTTCGTCATACATCAGGATTTCATCGGCTTCCCGTTGCAGGGACTCGTATAGCTTGGTTGTCATATTGTCTCTTTTATATGGTTGCTGTTGTTTACTCGGTAGGCAGATTACCGTGATGGGCATCGAATTCGTGTACTTTTCCAGTTGAACATAAATCAAAAAGGCAGATAGGACAAATGAACGATGATGAATGGTGGAAATGCGTTATGGATGGTTGTTTGAGGGTGGTGGGGATAAATAGAATTGGGTCGTCTGAATAGAGGGTTTCAGACGACCCCTTTTGATAATGTTGTTTTTTAATTTGATCTATGTTTTGAGTTTTGAGGATATCTTCCCTGTAAAGGTTAGTAAGGGGGATTGGGCAAGGCGTAGCCATTAGGCACATCAGCATCTCCTCGAAAATGCCAAATTGTAAAAAACGCTTCTGTCTCTTAAAACAGAAGCGTTTTTTTCATTTCAGACGACCTGTAATCCGTTTGTCGGAATCGGGCTGCGGCTTGGTTTGGGTTTTATTAGGATGTGGCTCAGCCGGGCAGGTACTGCATGGGGTCGACGGCTTTGCCGTTCATGCGGACTTCGAAATGCAGTTTGACGCCGTCTGTGTCGCTATTGCCCATGGTGGCAATCGGCTGGCCTGCTGCGACTTTTTGGTCTTTTTGAACCAGAATGGTGTCGTTGTGTGCGTAGGCGGTGATGGAGAAGTCGCTGTGGCTGATGAGAATCAGTTTGCCGTAGCCGCGCACTTCTTCGCCGACGTAGAGGACGGTTCCGGCTGCTGCGGATTTGACGCTTTGTCCGAGTGTGCCTCCAATATCGATGCCTTTGTTGGTCGCGTTGTCGTAGCCACGGATGATGGAATTTTTGCCGTTGTCGACCGGCCATTGCAGGGTCAGGCGGTTGACGGGGGCGACGGTTTTGGCGCTGCTGATGTCGGTACTGCCGGAACGGGGGCGGTTGGTGGCGTTTTTACGGACGCGCAAGACTTGTCCGACTTCGATTTGTGAGGCGTTGTTCAGATTGTTCCATGATGCCAAGGTGTTGACGTTTTGTCCGTAGCGTTTGGCGATTTGGCTGAGGGTGTCGCCCGGTTTGACGCGGTAGTAGCCGTCGGGTACGGGGCCGGTGGATGGGCCGCCGGTACACGCGGCAAGCGTGAATGCCAAGCCTAATGCGGACAAACGGAGAATTGCGGTTTTGAAAGATAGGGTATGGTTTGTTTTCATAGAGAACCAAAAGAATAAATCAATAGGATTATGGGCAGGCGTGAAGGTTCAACCTGTTTGGGGATTTTTTCGGGATGTTCGGCTGCCTGACGGGATATCTTTTTGATTCGTCGGACAGTTTGAAAAGCAATACGACGGATGGGGAGAGTGTCCTAGGTCGTCTGAAACGGTCGGGCTGCAACGGCTGTTTCGGTTTTCGGTATAATCCTGCATTTTACACTCGGCGCGATGCCTGTTGAACTTTATCCGTGAATACTTCTTCTCATAAATCTTCTTTGCCTTATCTGGCTGCTTGCGGCAGCTTGATTTTTTTGATTGTCCTTTCTTTATCGTGGGAACTGTGGATTGCGCCTTTGCGCAGCGGCGGTTCGTGGCTGGCGCTGAAGGCTTTGCCTTTGTGCCTGCCGTTGTCGGGTATTTTGAAGGGTAAAGTTTATACTTACCAGTATAGTTCTATGTTGATTTTGATTTATTTTGCCGAGGCGGTGATGCGTTTGTTTAATGCGGGTGCTGCCGAGGTGGTGTGTGCCGCTTTATCGTTGACGGCGTGTTTGGTGTTTTTTGTTGCATGCCTGGCTTTTGTGAAGCAGCAGAGAAAGGCGGGAAAATAATGTTTATGCGTTTTTCAGACGACCTTAAGAGTGAATGGGACAGACGTTTGTTGCCTTTGTGGTGCTGTTTCTTGTGGATATGCGCCGCGCCGTTTTTGTCCTTCTACCGCGTGGGCCCGTTGTCGAGTTTTTATCTGGAAGCGGCTTCGCTGCTGGGTGCGCTGATGCTGGTGTTGGTCACGGCGTATAAGGGTTTGTTGAGCGTGCGCCTGCCTAAGGCGGCTGTCGGTTTGCTGGTTTTGGCGGCATTTTGGTGGCTGCAGGCGCGGATGATGGATTTGATTTACGTCGGTATGAACGATATGGTGATGTGGACGTTTATCATTCTGGCTTTGGCGGTATGGGCTTGTCGCGGTTGGGTGGCGGCTTACGGGCAGGAGCGCATCGTGACGGTGTTTGCGTGGTCGCTGCTGTTTGGTACGTTGCTGCAGGCTGCGATTGCGTTTATACAGTTTAAGGGCTGGTACGATCTTGGGTTCCTGCGCAACATGATTGTGTATAGCGGAAAAGAGGTCAGCGGTCAGCTTGGGCAGCGCAACCACCTCGGGCATTATTTGATGTGGGGTGTTTTGGCGACGGCTTATTTGTGGTCAACCCGCAAAATGCCGGGCTGGCTGGGCTTTTTGTTAGTCTTCTTGATGACGGCTGTGTTGGGCTTGGTCAATTCGCGCACGATTCTGGGCTATGTGGCAGGCGTGGCATTGATTTTGCCGCTGTGGCGTTGGCGTGCGGGACGGGACTCTGCAAGGCAGGTTCGGATATTTTTCCTGACGGTCGCGTTGGTGGCGGTATTTCAATTTGCGATGGGTTCGATTTTGGAGCTGCTGGGCAACGGTCAATATGAAACGGCGGTTGAACGCGCCGGAAACAGCGGTTTTGAAGGCTCGATGCGTCAGATTGAATGGCGTAAGGCTTGGACTGCCTTTTTGTCCGCGCCTTGGTTCGGACACGGCTGGAACAGCTTTGCCCAACAGACTTTCTGGATTAATGCGGAGCAGCAGTATTTCCCGAATAATATCCTTGGCGTGTTGTTTACCCATTCGCACAATATTGTTTTACAACTGCTTTCCGAAGTCGGGCTGGTCGGTACGGTATTGGTTGCCCTGACGATGCTTGCGGGGCTGTGGCGGATGCTGGTGCGTCCTTACCATCCGGCTTCGCTGCTGCTGCTGTCTATGGTTGCCGTCAGTATGTGCCACAGTATGTTGGAGTACCCATTGTGGTATATCTATTTCCTGACGCCGTTTGTGTTGATGTTTGCGCTTGCTCCGGCACGTTATGAAGACGTTTCAGACGACCTCGCTTGGATGCGCGGCCGCAATTGGGCGGGCGGACTTGCTACGCTGCTGATTATCGGCGGGTTGCTGCATATGGGTTGGACGTATACCGATTTGGTCGATTACAGCCGGATTCCGAAAAATGAAAGTACGGAGATGGCGGGGCGGAAGATTAACGGTTTGCGCCATATTTCCGAAACCAGCCCGATGCTGGCTTATTATGCCGACCTCAGCCTGACCCGCCGTGCCGAGCCGACCGATATGCAGGTCAAACCTTGGGCGGAGAAGGCGGCGATTGATTCCTTGTCTTACCGCCCGTATTCCAACGCTTATCAGGTGGCGCTGTATCTCTACCGGCAAGGCAAGAAGGAAGAGGGCGCGAAATGGATGCAGGCGATGCAGTATTATTATCCGTACATGATGTCGTTTTACGCGGGCAAGCTGCGCAGCCATCCCGTGTTCCAACCGCTTTTGCCCAAGCTGCTGGCGGACTGCAAAGATTTCGTCAACGCGCCTAAGCACGAAAAAGCGAAGTCTTGCGATGTTGTGCCATAAGCAATAGGCTGATGTAAAAAGGTCGTCTGAAACCCGATTTCAAGGTTTCAGACGACCTTTTGTTATTGATTATTCACACATATTCGCTTTTATCGTTTTCCTTCCAAGCCTGGTGCGAAAAGAGCCAAAGCAACACAATCCCGCATACCGTCGAAGTCAGCATCATGCCCGCCATGACCAAGGCGGAACCATTGTGCAGCCGCGTTACTAACAACCCCACGCTTGCACCAATGATGGATTGGAACGCGCCCAATACCCCATTTGCACTGGCACTTTCCTGTTTGAAATAAGACATAAAGCAAGCCTGCGTGTTCGCGCCGACCAAGCCTTGCGTGCCTACCGAAAACATCACGCATGGCACCAAAGCCCACATCGGCGGCAGGCCCATCGACCAGACCAGCAGCACCATTGTCAGATTCGCCGCAAACTGCACGATAATGCCCCATTTCAAAATACTTTGCGGGTGCACCCCCGTTTTCAGCCGCCATGCCGTGATGCGGTTGAACGAAGCCATCGTGAGAATGTTCAGCGCAAAGACCCAAGAATATTGGTTCGGCGTCACATGGTACAGCTTTTGGTAAACAAACGACGATTCCGTCAAAAACGCAAACATCGACGCAAAGCTGAACCCCTGAAAAAACAGATAGCCCATCGCCGCCCGCGTTTTCAGCACTCTGGCGAACCTGCCCGCCACCAGTCCGAAAATATCCATCCCGATTTTGCCTGTCTGCTTCGGACGCGGCAAGAAAGCAAACACCAAGATAAACAAAACAAACGAATACGCCGCCAAAAAACCGAAAATAAAACGCCAGCCGCCCAATTCCTGCAACAGAGAGCCGAACATAGGCGCAATCAGCGGCACGACCATCAGGATAATGCCGATTAAGGCAAACATCTGCGCCGCCTGCCTGCCCGAATAATAATCGCGCACCATCGCTCCGACGATGACCACCGTCATCCCCGCTCCGAACGCCTGTACGGCGCGCAGGTTCAACAGCCCGTCCACCGACTGCACCATCGTCAGCGCGACAACGGCCGCAAAATAAATGCTCAAACCGAACAAAGCCACCGGTCTGCGTCCCTTGATGTCCGAAACCGCGCCACCGGCAATCTGCCCGAACGCCACGCCGAACATAAACAAAACCAAACTCTGCTCAATGCGGTGGATATCCGTGCTCAACGACTGCGCCATTTCCGGAATGGCGGGCAGGTAGGCATCGACCGAAAACGGCATCAGGGCAACCAACATCGCCATCAAAACCGCCATTTGCTTTTCGCCCAGCGGGGCGGGTGTGGATTGGGACATAAGGGACTTTCTGTGTGTTTGAATTTCTGCAGCGGCTTGGTTCGGAAAGACTTGGCTATCGGATAACGAGGGTAGGGCCAAGCTGCCCAATACTGCCTTCGGAACGGAATCCGGCATATAGTGGATTAACTAAATCAGGACAAGGCGACGAAGCCGCAGACAGTACAGATAGTACGGCACCGATTCACTTGGTGCTTCAGCACCTTAGAGAATCGTTCTCTTTGAGCCAAGGCGAGGTAACGCCGTCTGTTTAAATTTAATCCACTATAAAAGGTCGTCTGAAACCCGCGATACAGGCTTTCAGACGACCTTTCTTATTGCTTAAGAACGTTGAAACAGATTATTTGGCTGCTTCAGGTTGGCTGGCTGCTTGGCTGGCGGCTGCCGCTTTATCGCCTTCTTTGGCGAAGTATTTGGCGTGGATTTTGTCGTATTCGCCGCTGTCGCGTACTTTTTTCAGCGCTTCGTTCAGCATTTTGACGGTCGCTTCGTCGCCTTTGCGTGCGGCAATGCCGTAGTTTTCAATCGTGAAATCAGGCAGGGTGATGAAGTCCATGCTTTTGGTCGGGTTGTTTTTCACATAGTTGGCGATGACCGCGCTGTCGCTGACTACGGCATCCACGCCGCCGTTTTCCAGCTCTTTGATGACCAAAGGAACGCTCTCGAAGCGGGCGATTTTAGGATTGTCGTTGCCCAAGAGTTTGGAAACGGAGAAGTCGCCGGTTTGTCCGGTAACGACGCCGACTTTCGCCATGTTTTTGAGGTCGTCTGAAGAGGCGACTTTTTTACCTTTGGGAACGAGGACGACTTGGGTGATTTCAAAATAAGGGTCGGTGAAATCCATGGACTGCTTGCGCTCGTCGGTAATGGTTACGCCGGAGATGACGATATCCGTATCGCCGTTTTTGAGCGCGGGGAAGAGGCTGTCCCAAGGCTGGTGTTTGAATTCGACTTTGAATCCGCCGGCTTTTGCCATCGCGTTCATCAAATCGACGTCGAAACCTTCAACGTTGCCGGCGGAATCCAATGATTCGAAAGGGGCGAATTCGGCGTTGGCGGCGACGCGGTACACTTTGTCGGCTTTAGGGGCTGACGAGGAAGCGTCTTTGCTTTGGCCGCCGCAGGCGGAGAGTGCCAGCGCGGAGCAGGCGAGGGCGGCTGCAATCCATTTTTTCATGTTCATGGGGAGGTTCCTTCTTTACGGATATTAATAAATAAACGGATAGTTTAACACGGTTTGGGGAAGTCGCTACGCGTCAGTGGTCTTTTTCGCGGAAAAAAGCGTAGGTTACGTCATGGAAGAGGTCGGTATGCGGGCTGTCTTCGTAGTTCAATTCGGCGAGTGCGTCTTCAAAGGCAAGCTGGATGGACTCGACGGCTTCGTTTGCCATGTCGGACGGCAGCGAACGGATCAGGCCTTTGAGGGCGGTGGCGAGGACGTGGTTCTGCATACGCAAAACGTCGTTGGCTTCTTCCAAATATTCGAGGCGTTGTTCGATGCTGCTCATGATGTGTTCCTGGGAATCTGTTAAAATACCGCATTATAGCAAATCACGGCATTCGCTATGCGCGTGAAATGAAATGACACAACGGAAGAACGAAAGCTAAAAATGGATACGAATCGTCCCGATACGCCACAACAAACGGATGAAAGCCTGGATTGGGAAAGCCGCTTGGAAAAGCTGCGGCAAACCCGCCAATTGAACGCACCTTACACACACGCGCCTTTGGTGCGCGAATCTCAAGAGCCCGCCTTCGAGCAGAAGCACAAAGCCAAGTCGGTCAAGCTCGACGATGCCAACCGCGATGCCGTCTTGACGGAATATCTGCGCAAATGGCAGGAGGAACACAACGCCATGCTGGAGGAAGAAGCCGGTGAAACGGCGGAGACCGATGCGATGGTGATTTTGCAGGAAAACTGGCTGAACGCGCAGTCTTCGCTGCAAATGAGCGCGTCCGACAGGCAAATCGAGTCCACGCGCACGGTTTGGCTGAACCCGAAACGTAAAACAGTCGAATTTGACGCGCCCGCAAAAGCAGAGGCAGAGTCGTCTGAAAACGAAAATCCGCAGGCGCAAGAGCAGGTTTCAGACGACCCCAAAGACGAAACGCCGCCGATTACCGTCCATATCAACGTGTTGAACCCGCAGGTCATCAACCGCAGGGAAGTGTTCTGCATTTCCGAGCAAGACCTGAGCGAGCGTTTGATCAAACGCCTGCGCCCGCACGTCGCCGACGCCGTCAACGGCATGATACGCACCGCCGTGCAGAAACAAATGGCGCTGTTTACCTACCAGCTTCAACAAACCCTCAGTGAACAGGCGCCCGATTTGGTGGAACAGCTTTTGGATTACAACGTGAAAAAAATCCTGAACGACATCAAATACGAAATGAAATACAGTCAGGGAAACAAAAAAGCGTGATAACGAAGCCGCCGCTTCAGGTATCGGACTGAAAATGCTGATTTTTCCGCCGGTTTTGTATATAATGGCGGCTCACGTTATCGTGATTTAACTCCTTTCAAATAATTTATGCCCGATGCACCGTCGGGCATTTTTTTGGGCGTGGATTTTATGAACAAAAACAAATGGATTTGGATACTGATTGTTGCCGCCGTGGTAGTCGGTTATCAAAAAATGCAGCAGGGGCGGCAAGGTCAGGCAGCGGATGTGGTACCAACCCAAATGCAGCCCCAGACCCAAGCGGGAAAACGCCAATCCGGGCAGCCTCAGTCTGAGCAGTCTGAATCCAAAAAGCCTCAACCGAAGCAGCCGAAATCCGACCGCCAAGCAGGGCAGGGCAGCGCGGAACAAATATTGCAGCAAGCCTTTG
Organism: Neisseria sp. HMSC077D05; assembly: GCA_001809325.1. Taxonomy (GTDB): domain Bacteria; phylum Pseudomonadota; class Gammaproteobacteria; order Burkholderiales; family Neisseriaceae; genus Neisseria. Next base: position 49,923 of record KV796975.1, read on the forward strand.
AAAACCAAGAGAGTGATATTCAAGTGAAAGGCGCAGGTACGGTTCTCAAAACGCTGCCCGACGACAACCAAGGCACGCGCCATCAGCGGTTTATCTTGAAACTGTCGAGCGGGCAAACGCTTTTAGTGGCGCACAACATCGACCTCGCCGATAAAATCAAGGGCTTGAAAAAAGGCGATAAAGTCGGCTTCTACGGCGAATACGAATGGTCGGAACAGGGCGGCGTCCTCCATTGGACGCACCACGACCCCGCAGGCCGCCATACCGACGGCTGGCTGGAACACGATGGACGTGTTTATCAATAAAAGCTTGGAACGATTGCAAAAGGTCGTCTGAAAAACGTTTTCAGACGACCTTTTGCCATTCGCCGCCAAACTTGAAAGACGGCGCAAATAAGCGCAAAATGTTAACAAGTTAACCTATGGCTTCTCTTATTTATAGTGGATTAACTTTAAATCAGGACA
>KV796975.1:50486-52319 GCA_001809325.1 Neisseria sp. HMSC077D05
CCGTACTGGTTTAAAGTTAATCCACTATAAGACATCAAACAAACCTGCTGAAAAAGATTGGAAAACAAATGAGTAAAAAACTCCACCCGCAGACGCTCGCCATACGCGGCGGCAAAGAGCAAACCGAATACCGCGAACACCATCAGGCATTGTTCCTCACCAGCAGCTTCATGTGGGACAGCGCCCAACATGCTGCCGACTTGTTTTCCAAGAAAATCAAAGGGTTCACTTATACCCGTACTGCCAACCCGACCATCGCCGCTTTTGAAAAACGCATCGCCGCCTTAGAAGGCGCGGAACGCGCGGTCGCCACTTCGACCGGTATGTCCGCGATTCAGGCGGCGTTTTTCACCTTCCTGCAGGCGGGCGACCATGTGGTTTCCAGCCGCAGCCTGTTCGGCACGACCGTCGGCTTTATCAATAACATCGTCACCAAATTCGGCATCGAAGTGAGCCATGTGTCGCCGACCGATTTGGACGAATGGAAAGCCGCCGTCAAAACCAACACCAAGCTGCTGTTTTTGGAAACGCCGTCCAACCCTTTGGGCGAAGTGGCTGACTTGGAAGCCTTGGCAGAATTGGCGCACAGCATGGGCGCGCTTTTGGTGGTGGACAACAGCCTGCTGTCACCCGCCGGTTCGCAGCCTTTGAAACACGGCGCGGATATTTCCGTTTCCTCCGCAACCAAAGCCATCGACGGACACGGGCGCGTGATGGGCGGCGTGTTGGCGGGTTCGGAAGAGCTGATGACGCAGGTCGCCGTTTACTGCAACTCTTGCGGGCTGGCGATGTCGCCGTTTAACGCATGGCAGTTGTTGAGCGGCGTAGAAACCCTGTCGCTGCGTATGGAAAAACAGTTCGACAACGCCCTGAAAATCGCCCAATGGCTGCAAGCGCAGCCGCAGGTTCAAGCCGTTTACTACACCGGATTGCCCGACCATCCGCAGGCGGAGCTTATCCGCAAACAGCAAAACGGCGGCGGCATCGTCATCGGCTTTGAAGTCGCCGACACTGACGCCGCGTGGAAAGTCGTCGACAGCGTCGAACTCTTCTCCCGTACCGCCAACCTCGGCGACGTGCGTTCGACCATTACCCACCCGTGGACAACCACACACGGCAGAATGCAGCCCGAAGAAAAACTCGCCGCCAATATCCGCCCCGGACTGGTGCGCCTGTCCGTCGGTCTGGAATACGTCGATGATTTGATTGACGATTTGAAACAGGCGTTGGCGCGTTAAGCCAAACGCCCGACGGACGGCATTTGCTGAACCATTACATTTCAGACGACCTCTTGGCGTTTCAAAGGTCGTCTGAAAACATTAAAATACACACAACATCAAACAAGGAAATCGATTATGAGTGAAGCAGAATTTTCCGACTGGGCAATGAAAATCTGCCTGACCGGACTGGTTATCTTCTTGGGCTTTATCGTCTGGAACTTGGGTAAGGAATCCAAAGCGGGCAAATTCGGCATCGCGATTTTGTTCCTGGTCTTGGGCTTGGGTGTGTTCGGCTTTATTTTCAAAGAAGTGCTGATTAAATTCATCGCCCTGCCTTGAGACGGTATAGTGGATTAACTTTAAACCAGTACGGCGTTGCCTCGCCTTGGCTCAAAGAGAACGATTCTCTAAGGTGCTGAAGCACCAAGTGAATCGGTTCCGTACTATCTGTACTGTCTGCGGCTTCGTCGCCTTGTCCTGATTTAAATTTAATCCACTATAACAACGCAATACATGGAATGAAAAAGGTCGTCTGAAAACCTTGAATCTGGGTGAACTGGCCCCCAAATCTTGGACACCCGATAAAAGCCTATTCAGGCGCTCTGTGTAAGCT
>KV796976.1 GCA_001809325.1 Neisseria sp. HMSC077D05
CCCATGCCGCCGCTAAAACCACTGACCATTTTACGGGAAGGCGGCTTGGGGCCCGGCTGACCGGGTATCATGGACGCAAGGGAAACCAGTTCGGATATGGCATCGACTGCATCGGCTGCAGCAGAATCAGGTGCAACTATGGAAAGGGCAGTGGAAGCAACATCGGCAACCATCTCTATCACATCAACCGGTCCGGCTGCATTGGTCAGCGGCTCAGGTGGATTGGCAGAGCCTTGAGACACCATGGCTGGTGCTTCAGGTTTGGGAATGAGAATACCGAAAGTATTACCGAAAGAGGCCATGGGTTTACTCCCTCCGTCGAGATTCT
>KV796977.1 GCA_001809325.1 Neisseria sp. HMSC077D05
GAGTCCTTTGAAGAAATAGGCAGATAATCGATACTATCGAAATGATAGGCAATTCATTCTAGCACGGACTCGATTGATATGCGTAAGAACTATTTAAACGGAATGTTAGGGCTGTCGTTTTGAGATATGTTGAGAGACCTTTGCAAAATTCCCCAAAATCCCCTAAATTCCCATCAAGACATTTAGGGGATTTCTCATGAGCACCTTCTTCCGACAAACCGCCCAAGCCATGATTGCCAAACACATCGACCGCTTCCCACTATTGAAGTTGGATCAGGTGATTGATTGGCAGCCGATCGAACAGTACCTGAATCGTCAAAGAACCCGTTACCTTAGAGACCACCTCGGCCGCCCCGCCTATCCACTGCTATCCATGTTCAAAGCCGTCCTGCTCGGACAATG
>KV796978.1 GCA_001809325.1 Neisseria sp. HMSC077D05
CCGATATACAAGGTCGGATTCTCGAATCCGACGGCTATTTGAGATGGCAGCGGCTTTTGTCGGATACAAGTATCCGACCTACTGCTGCTGGATGATATGCACGTCTCGCTGCGGGAAAGGAATATTGATATTGGCAGCACGCAGGTTTTCCACTACCTGCTCGTTCAGCCCGAAGCGGAACGCGCCCAAATCGGCTTCGTTCGTCCACGCCCAAAGCGTGATTTCGATGGCACTGTCGGCCAAGTTGGTAATATATGTTACTGCCTCTTTGCCTTGGGTCTGTACGCACAAAGGATGTTCGGTGGCGGCTTTCAAGACGGCGGCTTTGGCGGCTTTCAAATCACAGGCGTAATCCACACCGACCACCACCTGCACGCGGCACAGCGGCATGGAAGAACGATTCACGATACAGTTGCTCATGACAACGCTGTTGGGCAGGATGACTTCTTCGTTATCCGGCGTACTCAGCGCGGTCTGCACCATTTTAATTTCGCTAACAAAGCCTTCGAAGCCGTTGACCTTGATGTAGTCGCCGACTTTAAACGGGCGGAACAGGATAATCAGCGCGCCGGCGGCAAAGTTCGACAGTTGGTCTTTCAGCGACAAAGCCACCGCCAAACCCGCGCCGCCGATTAAGGCGGTAACCGACGTGGTCGGGATGCCCAGTTTGCCCAGCGCGGCAATGATGATCAGGATTAACAGGCCGACATTAGCCACATTGCCAAGGAAGCTGACGAGCGTTCTGTCCACTTTGGCGCGGGTTAGCGCAGCTTTCATCAAAATAACAAGGCGGGCGGCAATCCATCTGCCGACAAAGAAAATCGCCAGCGCGGCAACGAGGTTGGTACCGAATGCCATGCCGGTTTCAGCAAGACGTTCCCAGCCCGCGAATGAAGAGAGGTTTTCAAGATCGAAATTCATGATTTTTATTTCTGGTTAAAGGATGGTTGGAAATCTGGATATTATTCGGTTTGCAGCAAGCCTGTCTATTTTTTCAGACGACCTTGGATGGGTTGGTTTTTGGGTTTTAACAACCGCGTGCGTGTTGTTGAGATACATACACAGTTCTAGTTTAATAGTTCTAACCTTGAGATAGCGCAGCTATAAACGAAATAGGAAAGTATATCAATAGGCTTTGGTGGATTCTGAAATTCAATCATTAAATTATAAAATATATTTATACACAAAGTTATCAACAGGCTTGCTCAAGAATTTTTTGAAATCCTTCCTAATTCCTAGGAAAAAAAATATTTTTATTTTATAATTTGAAAAAATCAAGGAGTTTTTATCATGAAAAGTCAAGATATTCTGCTACTATTAAAAATCTTTAGTCTTTCCTACTACGAAAAAATTGATCTTACCAATAAGAAAATGGCGAAGTCGGAATTTCTTACCGAGCAGCAAAGGAAACAATATTATTTAAATATTATTTATAAAAATAAAGAGTCGAAATACAACAACTATTACTTGAATAAGTATTATGGAGAAATTGAAAATTTCTATTCTAGAATAGATTTTAATAGCCTTTTAAACGAGAATAAATATTCGCTTTTGGCATTGGAAAAAAGTACAGGCATCAGCAAATCTCAAATCAGTCTCTCGTTAAAACGATGTATTGATTTAAAATTGCTACTAATTCGAGATAAAATACCCTATGTAAATACTCAGGATCTCCTGAATGTTGTAATCCCCGCATTGAGATTTTTTTTCCCTATAAAAAAAATAGGTAATGTTAGAGGAATACCTATTTCATATTCATCACCTTTTTTGTATGAGAACATCATATCAGGCAAAAAACTTCCGATGGTATGGGAAGATGCTAATGGTACGGTAGTAGGGGATGCTATTGAGCCACTATATAAAACAGTTCCATATGCTGCAGTAAAAGACCCTCTGCTATATGAATTATTAGTGCTGGTAGATTCAATTAGGCTCAATGCACCTAGGGAAAAGCAAGTAGCATTTGAGCAATTAAAAGATATTTTTATGGGAAAATGATGAATACGGCAAGTAAATTGCATTTTGATATGCTGAAAAAAGTAGTATCGAAGTTAACACCTTCATTAAGAGAAAAAATTGTTTTTGTAGGAGGCTGTACAACTTGTTTATTTGTAGATGATGTAAGTCAAGAAGATATTCGCAGTACAGAAGACGTAGACTTGATTATTTCTGTATTAACACATGGTGAATACAGACATTTTCAAGAAGAATTAAAAAGTTGCGGATTTAAAGAGCTTGGCTTAGAAGATGAGGAAGGGCCAATATGCAGAATGAAATTAGAGAATATCTTAATAGATCTAATGCCAACAAACGCTATTTTAGGTTTTGAAAATAAATGGTATCCAATAGCTTTTGAAACAGCTGAAAATTATCAATTAGATGACTTTATAATTAAATTAATTCACCCAATTTATTTTTTAGCAACCAAATTTGAAGCTTACAACAATCGAGGTAATGGAGACATTCTTGAAAGTAAAGATATTGAGGATATTTTGATTGTAATAAATGGACGACCCCAGATTTATGAAGAACTTTTTGAGTTTAAATCTAAATTTAAAGATAATAAGGTAATAGAATTTATTCAAGAGCAACTTAAGATATTAAAGAATGAAGCTTTCTTTTTATATAAACTAGACGAATACTCACGTGTAGAAGATAAGATTATCAAGATATTGGAATTATAATGAAAGTGATTTGGAGAAGTTGTCAGGGGAAAGATAGGAAATATAATAGCGATTATGGTGTTTTTTGCAATTATTCCAATTGCTATGTTTTTATAATTGGAGATGCAAAAGAAGAAATTGAATCCCAAAATTTTATTAAATATATTTTGGAATTCATTGCAAAAAAAATAAATTCAGAAAATCGAAATATTTTAGGCATATTAAAACATGCTAAGGAGTCATACGTTAAAGCAGTAGGAATACCAAACAAATTGCCAAATCAAATAGCATCTTTACATATATTGATAGTTGATAAGGGAAATTTCCAAACACAAAGTTTTAATCTTGGTGATTGTAGATTTGGTTGTAAAACAAATAACGAATGGAAATGGTTGACGGAACCGCATGTTATATCTGGATTGGAACACTATGTAACCCAATCATTTCGTACAAAGAAGTCAATTGGAGAAATTTGTAAACAAGAATTTATTTTAGACAAAACGAAAAGTTATTGTTTAGGAAGCGATGGATATTGGAAAGAAAATATGAATCAGTCTGATGACCATAGTCAATTATTAATATTAGAACTAGATATTGAGACACTAGAGACTAGTGATACAACAATAAATTTTAGTATATTTTGAATTATATCTTGAATGAAATGTCGTCTGAAATTTTCAGGCGGCATTTCATTCATACCATCTCAATGCGCCTCTTCCCAATTCATTCCCACACCAACCTCAGCCACCAGCGGCACTTTCAACATCCCTTCATCCACTTTCGCCATAATCTGCGGCAGTTTTTCTTTGACCAAATCCAGTTCGGCTTCGGGTACTTCCAACACCAGTTCGTCATGCACCTGCATAATCAGCTTGCTTTGCAAGAGGTCGTCTGAAAGCCAGAGGGATACGTCTATCATGGCGCGTTTGATGAGGTCGGAGGCGGTGCCTTGCATGGGGGCGTTGATGGCGGCGCGTTCGGCTCCGGCGCGGGCGTTGGCGTTTTTGTTATGGATGTCGGGCAGGTAGAGGCGGCGGCCGAACAGGGTTTCGACGTAGCCTTGGGCGGCGGCTTGTTCTTTGGTGCGCTGCATGTATTCGGCGACGCCGGGGTAGCGGGCGAAGTAGCGGTCGATGAAGGTTTTGGCGGACAGGTTGTCTATGCCCAGCGATTTGGCGAGTCCGTATTGTCCCATGCCGTAAATGAGACCGAAGTTGATGGTTTTGGCATAGCGGCGTTGCTCGGACGAGACGTTTTCGGGAGCGATACCGAATACTTCGGCGGCGGTGCGGCGGTGTACGTCTTCGCCGTTTTGGAACGCGGCGATGAGGGTTTTGTCGCCTGAGAGGTGCGCCATGATGCGCAGCTCGATTTGGGAATAGTCGGCGGAAACGATGACGCTGCCTTGCGGTGCGGTAAAGGCGCGGCGCACGCGTCGGCCTTCGGCGGTGCGGATGGGGATGTTTTGCAGGTTGGGGTTGTTGCTGGCGAGGCGGCCGGTGATGGCGACGGCTTGGGCGTAGGTGGTGTGCACGCGGCCGTCTTTGGGCGAAATCATTTCGGGCAATTTGTCGGTGTAGGTGGATTTGAGTTTCGCCAGGCTGCGGTTTTGCAGGATGATTTTGGGCAGGGGGTAGTCGGGCGCGAGCTGTTCGAGCACGGCTTCGTTGGTGGAAATGCTGCCTTTGGCGGTTTTTTTCAGGCCTTTGGTGGGGATGCCCATTTTGTCGAACAGGATTTCTTGAAGCTGTTTGGGCGAGTTGAGGTTGAACGGCTGTCCTGCGGCGGCATAGGCTTCTTGTTCGAGCTTCATCAGCTCGGCGCCGAGCTCTGCGCTTTGACGGGCGAGTTCGGCGCGGTCGATTTGCACGCCGTTGCGTTCCATTTCAAACAACACCTGCGCGACGGGCAGCTCCATTTTTTCATACATTTCAAGCTGCTTGGTGTCCATCTGCGCGCGCAGGTGCGCTTCGAGGCGCAGGGCGAAATCTGCGTCTTGGGCGGCGTATTCGGTCGCCTGCTCAATGGCGACGTCGGCAAAACCGATTTGCTTCGCGCCTTTGCCACACAGCGATTCGTAGGTAATGGTTTCCAAGCCCAGCCAGCGTTCGGACAATTCGTCCAAGCCGTGTCCGAGATGGCTCTCGATGATGTAGGAAGCGAGCATGGCGTCGCCGGCAATGCCGTTCAGGGCGATGCCGTAGTTGGCGAAAACGTGTTGGTCGTATTTGAGGTTTTGCCCGATTTTTTTTAGGGCGGGGTTTTCCAAATGCGGTTTCAGACGGCCTAATACGTCTTGCAAGTCAAGCTGTTCGGGCGCGGCAGTCAGGCTGTGTCCTACGGGAATGTAAACCGCTTCGCCTGCTTGGAACGCGATACTGATGCCGACCAGCGAGGCGTTCATCGCGTCTAGGGACGTGGTTTCCGTATCGATGCCGATTTTTTCCGCTTGCGACAGTTTGTCCAACAAGGCGGCAAACTGCGCTTCAGTAGTAACGGCTTGATAATCCAGCTTTTCGGGGGCTGGGGCATGTTCTATGATTTTTTCAGACGACGTTTCCATGTCCAACGCCGCCTGTTCGCCTATCGTATCGCTGCCAAACAAATCGCCGTCCGCCGCTTCGTGCATACGGCTTTCCGCTTCTTTCAACCAAGTGCGGAAGCCCCAGCGTTTGAAATCGACCGCAAGCTGCGACCATTTCGGCGAAGTGCGGCGCAGGCTTTCGAGGCCGTCTGAAAGCTCGGTGTGCAAGTCCACATCGGTTTTAATCGTCACCAAATCATACGACAGCGGCAGTTGGGGCAGCGCAGCTTGCAGGTTTTCGCCGACCTTGCCCTTGATTTCCGCAGCGTGTTCCACCACACCGGCCAGCGAACCGTAGGCTTCCAGCCACTTCACCGCCGTTTTCGGGCCGCACTTTTCCACGCCCGGCACGTTGTCCACCTTGTCGCCCATCAGCGCGAGATAATCGCGGATTTGGTCGGGGCGCACGCCGAATTTCTCCTTCACGCCTTCAATGTCCAGCGTTTCGCCGCTCATCGTGTTCACCAGCGTCACGCGCTCGTTCACCAGCTGCGCCATGTCCTTATCGCCGGTGGACACCACCACATTCCAACCCGCTTCGCCTGCCATCGCCGCCAGCGTGCCGATAACGTCGTCCGCTTCGACTTGCGGAATGACCAACACCGGCCAGCCCATCAGCCGCACCAAATCCGGCAAGGCTTCCGCTTGCGGGCGCAAATCGTCCGGCATCGGCGGGCGCGTCGCCTTATAGTCGGGGAACATCTCGTGGCGGAAATTCTTGCCTTTCGCATCAAACACCACCGCACAATAATCATGTACATAATCCGCCCGCAGCCGGCGCAGCATGTTCAACACGCCGTAAAGCGCACCCGTCGGCGCACCATCAGGCGCGGACAACTGCGCCATCGCGTGATAAGCGCGGTAGAGATAAGAAGAGCCGTCAACGAGGAGGAGAGTGGGTTTGGACATGGTGAACCTGCTTGAAATAAGTGAAAAATAGATGGATGGATTATAAAGGAAAAGCTCGGTTCTCCCCATGTATCCGCAAACGTGTTTCAGCGCATTTTAGGGTTTACAAAAATAAACCATTTCAAATATTGCGCCTTGTCATTTCATCTTGTATATTTGCATACAAATGAATACAAACCAAATCAAATGAATATGAATGCGACAAACCGTATCCCCGTCAGCGTGCGAATTACTCAGGAAGACGCTGATTTTATTGCTGAATTAAAAATCGAAGGCGCGAATACGCCGTCTGAAAAAATCCGCGAGCTGCTCAAGCAGGCGCGTTTGGCGCATACGCAGACGCGCGATTACGGTTCCGCGCTGACGGCGCAGGAGCAGTTTTTCCAAGCGGCAAAACATGACGTGCTGCACGCGGAAAAGCAGGCGGGGGCGCATTCGCATATCGTGGCGCGTTTGTTTGAGCAGTTGCCCGACTTGGGCGCGACGCTCGCCGCCGACCTGCCCGAAGAAGCCGACCTCGACAGTTTGAAAAAATACGAACGCGAACTGATGTGGCGCATCGTCCGCCTCACCGACAGCATCTTGCAGCTCGCCGTAACCGGCAAAGGCGCGGCATACGACGATACTGTGCTGCAACAGCTTGAAAACACTTTGAAACTGGCGAAAATTGTGCAGCAGGCGGGCGAGGTTTGAGGCGTGCAGGAAAGGCTGACTGAAAAATGAAAATCCATCATTGGTTTCTGACCTGTATGTTCATTTATCCGTCTTTGGCAGTGAGCGCGGACGGCGGCGCACAACCTGTTACCGAGCAGCAAGTCCTGCGGCTGGCCGAAATTTATGTGACGCAGCATTACGGTGAACAAACCGCTCAAGCGCAAAAGCCATATCGGGTGAGAAAAGAAGGAGAACATTGGATTATCAGCGGCAAACCACCTAAAGCGCTGGGCGGTAATTTCCGCGCCGTTATCGGAGCAAACGGTCGGCTGGAAGAAATCACGCATAGCAAGTAGTGCAAGGTTTGAGGTCGTCTGAAAGGCTTCCCCCCTCAGTCCTGAACACCCATGTCCAACATCGAAGGCAAGGCAACAAGATGGAAAAATGGATAGCAGAAGCATATGAATTATTTGCACCTTACAGCGTGTGCTTTCCGCTGAATATCTGCACTTGCAACAGCTGCTCTCCCGAAGATTTCCAACAGGCGTTGTTGGAATATCCGTTACGCGAGATTCCTACCGATATGTTGCAGGCGTATTTGGGCAGCGTGCCTTTGGACAACGGAGCCGCGACAGCTTTAGATATGAAACATTTTCTGCCGCGTATTTTGCAGGCTTTGGTCAACGAGGAAGATGTCCGATCGCTTGATGAAATGTTGCTCGATAAGTTGTGTTGCGATTTGCCCGAATGCTGGACGAAAGAAGAAATCGATTGGTTAAAACGTTTCGCCACCGCTTGGTTTAACTCGCAACTGACCGCACCCCGCTACGAAGGCTGCTTGGTTGTTTGGCTGAATATGTTTCAATTCGCCGGATTGGATGTTGTCGACGAACTGCTGGCAGTGTGGACGGAACAGACGGATAAAACGGCAGCTTTACGCGAATTTGTCGACTTGTATTTAGAGATTCCGTATGGAAGCGACGAGCCGGATTGGTACAAAGTCTGCTATCTGCCCGATCATTGTCCGAATAGAACGCAATTCGCCGCCCGATTGTCGGCTTGGTTTACCCACCCGGATACCCGCGCCACATTCAGACGAGCTTTAGAACAAGCCCTGCTGGAAGGCAAAGAAGACGAAACATTGTCATGGGAGCAATGTTACGACTGGTTGGCACAATCAAATGCCCGCTAAACACAATATTTCTCATGATTTTATAAAGAAAGGAAAATCCAAATGAGCGAAACCCTATCCCGCAGAGTGGGCCGTCTGGTGAGCGGCGGTTTTCATGCCCTGATTGATGCGGCGGAAAACCTTGCGCCTGAGGCGGCAATGAACGAGAGCATCCGCGAAATCGAGCGGGCGGTGGACGAAGTGCGTGCCGAGTTGGGAAAAGTGTTGGCGCAGAAACACCTTGCCGCCAAGAAAATGGCAGACGAGAGCAACCGCCACGAAGCCATCGATGCCAACCTGCAAGCTGCCGTAGCGGCGGGGCGCGACGACCTTGCCGAGGCGGGCATCGCCGAACAGATGGACATCGAAGCGCGTCTGCCTGTTTTGGAAAACACCATCGCCGATTGCGCCGCGCAGGAAAAAGAACTTGAAGGCTTTATCGCCGCCTTGCAGGCGAAAAAACGCGAGATGCAGCAGCAGTTGCAAGACTGGCGTGCTGCACAGCAGAACGCTGGCGCAGGCAAAGCGGCAGGCGGCAGCGACCTCAACCGCATCGCCCGTGATGCCGAAAAAAGCGGCAACGCTTTCGACCGCGTGATGGGCCGTCAAAACGCGGTACACAGCAGCACCGATGCGGCGCAGTTGGCAAAATTGAAGGAATTGGAAGATTTGAGCCGCAACAACCGTATTGCCGAACGGTTGGCGGCACTGAAGGCGGGGAAATAAGTTTTCAGACGACCTTCTTTGTCGGAAAGGTCGTCTGAAAACGGTACGAAGGTTACAGGTTGATACAGGAAATGCTTCGTTAAATTGTAAATGGGAACGGTATTATTTATGCACAAACCCTTTGTCCTAATTCGGAAGCATTCCCTGTTTCGCCCTGTGGCAGCGGCAGGCAGCATTCTTCTGTTTGTGTTAGCGGTTTTCAATCCTCCAAACTGGTTTTATGTTTTGTCCGCTATCGTACTGCTTCTGATGTTGTATTTCTTATGGCGTCAGAATAGGGGGATTCCGATCATTTTTCATACTGACGGAAAAATTTTTGTCGGTAAAAAACCATATTCCCTTACTCTTGGCGAATTTAAAGGTGTTGCATCTGCATTCTGCCGTTGTGGACAAACTAACTTTTGCCTGAGGATTGCGCTGATTCCGAAAAATGTCTGCCATCCTGTGCTTATTGTGCAAGAAATTTCCGATGTCCCAATGACGTGGCGCAGTGTTCCGAAGCCTCCTCCAGCGGAGTTTGATAACTTACGGGCAGAACTTGCTGATCGCTTGAATCTACAAGACTTCGGATTTCTCGGCATTATGGGAGACGATGAATGGCACTTTGCCGTAAACCGTCTGCCAAAGGTACACTAAAATACAGATGTAATAATTGAAAGCTGGAAAATAAGTTTTCAGACGACCTCCTCAACAAATAAGGTCGTCTGAAAAGAAAAACGCCGCGCGGAGCTTGTCCTTGCGGCGTATGGCGGAACGAATCAGTAGTCGATACGTTCGCTGATGATGCGCAAATCCGGCCATGAGAAAACGATGTCGTATTCACGTCCGTTTTTGAAGGCTTCGGCTTTCAATACGGGGCGGCCGCGGCGGTCGTCGGCTTCGATTTCGTGAACTTGGTAGCCGCGTCGTTCGAGAATCCGCATCACTTGTGCGCGTTTTTGCTCGAAAGACGGATCGCTGTAAATTTGGTGTTCGATGTAGTCGTCATCGTAATACTTGTCGTCTCGGTAACGGTAGTCGTCATTACGGTCGTAATCGCGCTCATAGCGGTCGTCGTAACGATCATCATAGCGGTCATCGTAACGGTCATAACGCTGCTCGTAGCGGTCGGTACGATAGTCGTCATCGTAATAGTCGTAAGGATAAGGGGCGGCACAAGCGGTCAGTGCGATACTGCCTAAGAGTAATACCGGTAAAAGTTTTTTCATGTCGTATCCTTTCGGGACGTGGGTAAGTAAAGAATATTCGGAAGCGGATTATAAATCGACGCGTTCTACGAGAATGTTCAAATCGGGATAAGACATCACGATTTTGTATTCCAAGCTGCCTTTGTAGGCCTCAAATTCCAAAACGGGTCTTGCCCAATAGAGGTCGGTGTCGGAATCGTGGACTTCGTAGCCTCTGTTATGCAGGATGGACAAAGCGCGGTCGTGGTGTTGCGCGAACGCGGGATCTGTCTCCATGCGGTATTGGGCGTAGTCTTCGTAAAGGTCGAAACCTTCTGCTGCAAGAAAAATGGCGCAAACAGCGGCGACAGGAAGCAGCAATTTTTTCAAAAGCGGTTTGGACGGCTTTGTATATTGCGACTGAGAATGTTTCATTTCGTTCCCTTTGCGTCTGTTGTCGGTATAGACATTTAAACACGCAGGACTTAGGGAAAAGTTAGGAGCGTTTTCAGACGACCTTTCTTTACGGTACGCACAGGTCGTCTGAAAAATAGGGGAATTTCATGATTTTTGCCATCTTGATCGGCTTGCTAACCGCCGTCTTGCTTTACTTTGTGATGTTTAAGGATTGGGACGAATTTGTCGAATGCGTCGAATTCTATTGCACCCCCGACATTATCAGCGCGCTGCGGGGGCGGTATTGGGATGACGTATGGGCGGAGACCAAAATCCTGCTGTGGCTGGGCATCAGCGTGATGGCTGGCGTATCGGCCTATTTCTGGCTCAACTAAAGTCGGCGTTTCAAGGCGGATACCGTCTTTATTGCCGCAAACAGTAAATAATTGAAAGGAATGTCAAAATGAGCAAAAAACACACCTACCGTACCGCGACAACATGGACGGGCAATCTTGGCGAAGGCACATCATCCTACACCGCTTATTTGCGCAACTTTACCGTTTCCGCCGAGGGCAAGCCCGAGCTGCACGGTTCTGCCGACCCGGCCTTCCGCGGCGATGCGGGCCGCTGGAACCCCGAAGAAATGCTGTTGGCCGCTGTTTCTGCCTGCCACAAACTCTGGTACCTGCATCTGTGTGCCGATGCGGGCATCTGCGTTACTGCCTACACCGATCATGCCGAAGCGGTGATGGACGAAGGCGGGAATGGGAGCGCGGGACGTTTCGTCTCCGCCGTGTTGAAGCCGCGCGTTACCATCGCCGCAGGAAACGACCGCGCCAAGGCTTTGGAGCTGCACCACGAAGCGCATCGTCTGTGTTTCATCGCCAACTCGGTCAACTTTCCAATTGAATGCCGCGCCGAGATTGAAAGCGGAGAGGTCGTCTGAAAACCCAATACCCCTTTGAAATGCAAGAATAAAAAGGAACACGATAATGTGGAATTTAATCAACGCCCCCGAAACGGAAATCTTCGGCATCGCCATCGCGCTGATGGTTTTGCTCGGCGTGTTGGAAGTCATCTCCATGCTGGCGGGCGGCATCAGCGACTGGCTGGACAACCTGCTGCCCGACAGCCTGACCGAAACCGCGCACGCCGAAGTCGGGCTGGACGCAGCGGACGCGGGCGTGTTCGTCAGGTTTCTGAGCTGGCTGTATGTCGGGCGCGTGCCGGTGTTGATGCTGATGGTGGTGTTTCTTGCCGTGTACGGACTGACGGGCTACCTGTTTCAGACGACCTTTGCCGCCGTGTTCGGCAGCTATCTGAACGGATGGCTGGCGGCAGTCGCCGTGTGGTTCCTCTCGCTGCCGCTGGTGCGCCTGACGGCGGGCGGACTGTACAAAATCATGCCCAAAGACGAAACCACCGCCGTTTCGCAGGAAAGCCTAATCGGACGCATCGGCACGGTGGTGCTGGGCGAAGCGCGGGCAGGCAGCGCGGCGCAGGTGCGGGTGAAGGATGTATATGGTCAACAGCATTATGTGATGGCGGAACCGGATTCTGACGAAGTATTGAAACAGGGCGACGCGGTGTTGCTGGTGTCGCTGGAGGGAAATACGTTTAAAGCGATTTTGAACCCGAACGGGAGCTTGGTGGATTGAGGTCGTCTGAAAAACACAAGGCAAACAATAATGGGCAAACAACGTAAAAAATCGCGCTACCGCCAAAACCGCAACAGGCAGCAATCCGATTCGGTATCTTGGGCCGGCCTCGGCAGGCAACCGCAGGCAGGAGTGCGGCGCGAAGGCAGACGGACGGTATTTGCCACCTCTTTTTGGGGCACGCTGTTTATGCCTTTGGTAACGGGGCTGCTATTGGTCTTTATCGCGTTGTTGGTTTTCCTTGCCGTCAGCGGATTTTTGCCGACGGTGCACGATTGGGCGGCAAAAGCGGCGGCGGGTGTGTTTTTGCTCTACGGCCTGAAACGCTCGGAAGGCTGGTGGTTCGGTCTGACCTGCCGCCGTTTTGCCTCCATCGGCGGCGGGGAATTGGTGCTGTACGGTGCATTCGGCCGCACGCGTTTCCGCTGTCCGACCGATTGGCGGTTCGATTATCTGTGCAGTGTGCGGTGCCGCATCTTCTCTTTTCGCACCATCTCGCCCAACGGACACAGCCGCCGCTTTTCCACCTCCTTGTTCCGCAATACCGCCACTTTGATTGCAGAGTTGGGCGCGGTAGATCGGGGCAGGGAAATGTCGGTTGCGATGCAAAACGGCTTTATGGAGTTGTTCGACAATTTGGACAAAAGAAAAAGGCGCGGCTGGCGGATACTGATAGGGCTGGTGTCGGCAACGGTGCTGTTGGCGTGCGTGCGGCAAATATTCGGCAACATGCTCTTGTCGCCCCTTGCCTGGCAGGCTGCCGCCGCGCTGACCGCCGCATGGCTGCTGCCTTTGGCTTGGATGAGCCGCAAGGTGCTGGTCGGAGAAACCGTATTCGGCCTGCCGTCCAACCATTATCTGCGGCAAACGGCAATCGGTCGCATCAGGGTTTTTTTAACCACGGGGGCAAAACCGCCCTGTTCTGGCTGGCCATAGGCGCGTTGTGCGTGTGGTCGTTGGCTTCGCTGTCGGGCGCGGCCAGCCTGTGGGGTAAACCGTTCGAGCGTGTGGCGGTGGAAATGACCGTTGAAGGAAGCTGCGGACGCTATAGCCGCCCGCGGAAGCTTGCCGTCCGCCTGCCCGAAAGTCATCGCGATTTTGACGGCAGTTGGTGCGAGGGCAGTTTTGAAACGCCCGACGGCGAAACGGTCTATGTACGCCGCAGCCTGTTTGCCCGCGAACTGCGTTTCAGCCGTCCTTAGGCCGTCTGAAAATACAGGCCGCCTTAATGTAAATCCAAATAGAAATACCCATACCGTCATTCCCGCGCAGGCGGGAATCCAGTTCTCGGAATTTCAGGAAGATTTGGAAATGACTGCAACTTTTAAGGTTCTAGATTCCTGCCTGCTCGGGAACGGCGGGGCAGTAGGCGGCCCAAACACACAGGAGGCATTTTAATGAAAATATGAGTTTTATTTGTTTTGGATAATATTATTGAATTACAAATTATTTTAAGATGTGTTGTTTGGAGGTTTGAAATGTGGGATTTCATTAAAGAAGTATATAAAAATGATACATTTCTTAGTATTATAAATTCAATTTTAGGTATAGGTGTAATTTTATTAGGTGCGGTAAATTACTTATATCAAAAAATTTTTTTTAGGTTCATGCCTTTTGGAAGAGCCAGTAAGAATCGTCAGAAATATGAATATGTCCAAAAATTAGTACATGAAATTAAGAAAGTACAAGGACAGCAAGAGTCCGTTCAGCCTTATTTGATTGAGATGGGATATGCTGCTATTTCCGGGAGAAATAATTTAGCATTTGATGAGATTATTTATTGTTTAAATATGAAATGTCCTAGTCAGGCATTTAAGTATTATACTTCAGGAGCGATGTATATTGAATATTCGAATAAATTGGGTAGGGTGGTTTTTAAAAATAAGCTTAATAACGAAAATAATAGAAATATAAAAAGAATATTATTTTATCTCTGTTATTTTGTTTTTGGTTTAGCTTCCACCTTTTATGTAACTCTATTTGATAAAGCATATGCTAAGCAATATTATTTTACATCCTTTACTTTTCTGATTTTTTCTTTATGTTTATTTTTTGTAGCAATTCTTTTTTTAGTTTTTGAGTGGAAATTAGGATCTGCGGAAAATTTTATGAAACTGCAAGATAAAATGTTCAAAGAATCAGAGCTTGAAGTTTCAGTAGCAAATAAGTCTGAAACCCAAGAGTCCAAGCCCGAAGACCAAGAATCTTAATCTTTCAGACGACCCCAAACCCTAAAAAACCGTCTGAACCCACGCCCCCTCAAGGGTATATCGACAACAAGAAAGGAAAACCCATGAACTTAGTTTCCATCGGCATCATCGCCGGCGTCATACTCGTCGCGCTGTTCGTACTCGGCCTCATCCTCACCCGCCTGTACCGCCGCGCCAGCAAAGAAGTCTCCTTCGTCCGTACCGGCTTCGGCGGCGAAAAAGTCATCATGAACGGCGGCGCGATGGTGCTGCCCGTGCTGCACGAAATCATCCCCGTCAACATGAATACATTGCGTCTCGAAGTACGCCGTGCGGCGCAGCAGGCGTTGATTACCCGCGACCGGATGCGCGTCGATGTGATGGCGGAATTTTACGTCCGCGTTAAACCCAGCGCCGAAAGCATTGCCACCGCTGCGCAAACGCTGGGTATGAAAACCATGTCGCCCGACGAATTGAAAGACCTCGTCGAAGGTAAATTCGTCGATGCCCTGCGCGCCGTTGCCGCCGAAATGGCAATGGAAGAGCTGCACGAGAAACGTGTTGATTTCGTTCAAAAAGTGCAACAAGTCGTGAGCGAAGACTTGTTTAAAAACGGTCTCGAACTTGAAACCGTCTCCCTGACCGGCCTCGACCAGACCAGCTTTGAGTTTTTCAACCCGCAAAACGCTTTTGACGCGGAAGGTCTGACCAAACTGACCGAAACCATCGAAGGCCGCCGCAAAAAACGCAATGAAATCGAACAAGACACCGATTTGGCGATTAAAACCAAAAACCTCGAAGCCGAGCAGCAACGCCTGAAAATCTCGCGCGAAGAAGAATACGCCAAACTCGAACAAGAACGCGAAATCGCCGTGCGCCGCGCCGAACAGGAAGCCAGCATCGCCGAGCAGGAAGCGCAGAAAAAACGCGAGGCGGAAGAAGCCAAAATCGCCGCCGAACGCGAAGTGGATTTGAAACGCATCGCCGCCGAACGCGATATTAAAAACGAAGACATCCGCAAAGCCCAAGCCGTCGAGCAGGCGGAGGTCGAGCGCCGCAAAGCCATCGAGCTTGCCGAACAAGACCGCGCCATCGCCGTTGCCGAGAAATCGCGTGCCGAATCCGAAGCCAAAGCCGAGGCCGACAAAGCCCGTGCCGCCGCTGTTCGCGAAGAAGAGAGCGTGATTACCGTACGCGAAACCGAACGTGCCGAACGTGCCAAAGCGGTCGAGCTGATTGCCGCCGAAGAAGCCGCGCAAAAAGACGCGATTTCGCTCACCGTCGCCGCGGAAGCCGAGAAGCAGGCCGCGCAAGACCGCGCCGAAGCCGTGCGCATTGCCGCTGAAGCCGAAGCCGAGAAACAACGCCTGCAAGCCAAAGGTGAAGCCGATGCCAAAGTCCTGCTGGCACAAGCACAAGAGCAGCAATACAAAGTCGATGCCGAAGGTACCCGTGCCGTGAACGAAGCCGCCAACGTGCTGAGCGTCGAGCAAGTCGAAATGCAAGTGCGCCTCGCCCTGTTGAAACACCTGCCCGACATCATCCGCGAATCCGTGCGCCCGATGGAAAACATCGACGACATCAAGATTCTGCAAGTCAACGGCTTGGGCGGATTCAGCGGCGCTGCCAACGGCTCCGAAGGCGTGTCGGAAGGTCAAACCACACAAGCCAGCCTCGCCGACCAAATGGTCAACAGCGCACTGCGCTACCGCAGCCAAGCCCCGCTGGTTGACGGCCTCTTGAAAGAATTGGGCCTGAACGGCGGCGACATCAACGGTCTGACGCAGGGACTGGATAAAGGCATCGGCAAAGAATAAGCCGCGCCGTTAAGAAAGTCTAAAAAGCAAAGGTCGTCTGAAACCTCGAAACAGGGGTTTCAGACGACCTTTTGTCATGGAAGGAACAAATCTGCCATCAGCCAAACCTGTTCCATCGCATCAAACGCGACAAACAGGTGCAGCGTATTCGTCAGGCGTCCGGCTTACAGAAAACAAGTTGGAAGCCGAAGAAAAAACAAACGAAATGGGCGGAATGAGTGATACAGCTTGCCAAACATAAACAGCGTTTGCCCGCTTAGAGAAAGCCCAAGTCGCACCCGACACCCTCTTCCGAACCCAGCCGAACCAAGTAAACTGAGTCTGCGGCAAGCCGGCACGGAAGCAGCAGTTTGCCCTAGACGAACAAACGGTTTAAAAGCATAAAAACACAAAGGTCGTCTGAAAACCTGTTTTCAGACGACCTTTTATCTTTTCCAACAAACTCGGTTTAGCCCCTGCGCAATACGGCGTTGTTGACGTATTTTTGGATGCCGGTGGCGATGGCGTCGGCGCATTGGCGGCGGAAGGAATCGCTGCCAAGCAGCCGCTCTTCGGTCGGGTTGGACAGGAAGGCGGTTTCGACGAGGATGGACGGGATGTCGGGCGCACGCAGGACGGCGAAGTTGGCTTCGTCAACACGGCCTTTGTGGAGTTGGTTGAGTTTGCCCAATTCGGTCAGGACGGAATGTCCCAGTTTGCGGCTGTCGCGCATGGTGGCGGTTTGGGTCATGTCGAGAATGGCATTATCGACGCTGCGGTTGCCGCTTTTGGCAACGCCGCCGATGGCGTCGGCGTTGTTTTGGGTTTGGGCGAGGAATTTGGCGGCGGAGCTGGTCGCACCTTTGGTGTTGAGCATATACACGCCGGTACCGCGCGCAGACGGGCTGGTGAAGGCGTCGGCATGGATGGAGACGAACACGTCGGCATTACGGGCGCGGGCTTTGGCGACGCGCACGCCCAGCGGGATGAAGATGTCTTCGTTGCGGGTCATGTAAACGGTGTAGCCTATGCTTTCAAGGCGGTTTTTGGCTTCGCGGGCGATGGAGAGGACGACGTTTTTTTCTTTCAAACCGCTAGGACCGATGGCACCGGGATCTTCACCGCCATGACCGGGGTCTATCATGACGACGGGGCGGCGTCCGCCGCGGTTGGAGCGGGGAGGTACGTCTTGGGCAATGTCCGTGCGTTCGGCAGGACGTTGCGTTTGCATGCGTTTCGGCGGGTTGCCGTTGAGCAGCGCCATCATCGGATCGTTGGCATCGACGCCGTGCGGATAGAGGTCGATGACGAGGCGGTTTTTAAAGCCGCCGACAGGGGCAAGCGAGAAGACTTGCGGATAGGCGTTTTGCTTGAGGTCGATCACGACGCGTACGGTCGTCGGGGTGTTTTGTCCGGCGCGGATGCTGCGGATATAGGGGTCGTCGGGCAGGACTTTGCCGGAAATGCCTTGCAGGACGCTGTTGATGTTGGCGTTTTGGATGTCGATGACGAGCCTGCCGGGGTTTTCCAAGGCGAAATGCTGATATTGCAGGGCGCGCGAGCTTTCGATGGTGATACGGGTATAGGCGTGCGAAGGCCAAATACGGGCGGCGACGAATTGGGCGGGCGGCGCGGCTTTGGCGAGGGCGGAGGCAATCGGCGTGAGGGTAAACAACAGTCCGGCGGCTTGGCGGACGACTTGTCTTCGTGTCAGTTTGAATTTAACCATGCTTCTAAACTTTTTTGTCCGTTGGCAGTGTGTGCGGTAGCGGTGCAGGTCCTGCCCTGCACGGCGTGATTCAGGGATACGGTGATGTCTGCGGGCGGCGTGAACGCGCCGCCTTGTTGCGGCCATTCAATGATACAGACGCTGTCAGGGGAGAACAGGTCGTCCAAACCCGCATCTTCCCATTCTTCGGGCGAGGCAAAGCGGTAAAGGTCGAAATGATGGAGCGTGAACGCTTCCAGCGGGTAGGATTCGACGATGGCGTAGGTCGGGCTTTTGACCGCGCCGGTGTGTCCGAGTCCTCGCAGGATGCCGCGCGTGAACGTGGTTTTCCCCGCGCCCAAATCGCCTTGCAGATGGATGACTAATGGCGCGCGCAGCGATTTTGCCCAACTTCCGCCCAACTCGAGTGTGGACTCTTCGTCGGGAAGCCGGCGGGAAAAGGTTGCGCCCTCGCTCATGAAATCAGCCTTGTCGTGTTCTAAAAACCTTAATTATGCTGGATTTACGGGCATTTGCAAACATAAGGGAGGATAAAGTTAGATAAAGATGTTCAATCGGCATCTTTGCCGCCTGCCGTCCAAACGCCGTAGAGGTCGTCTGAAAACGCTGTTTCCACACAACTCAAACCCTTTCAGACGACCCCGTCCCTGTTAAGCCTTGCGCCGAACGTGTACAATCCGCCCCATCTACCTAATCCGTACAAACCGCATCATGACTATCAGCAAACAACGCCCCATCGGCGTTTTCGATTCCGGCGTCGGCGGACTGACCAACGTCCGCGCCCTGATGGAACGCCTGCCGATGGAAAACATCATCTACTTCGGCGACACCGCCCGCGTTCCTTACGGCACCAAATCCCGCGCCACCATCGAAACCTTCGCCATGCAGATTGTCGATTTCCTACTGGAAAACGATGTCAAGGCACTGGTCATCGCGTGCAACACCATTGCCGCCGTTGCCGGACAAAAAATCCGTCAAAAAGCAGGCAATATGCCCGTATTGGACGTGATTTCCGCCGGCGCGCAGGCCGCACTGAATACCACGCGCAACAACAAAATCGGCATCATCGCCACCAACACCACCGTCAACAGCAACGCCTACGCCCGCGCCATCCACGCCCAAAACCCCGACACGCTCGTGCGCACGCAGGCGACGCCGCTGCTCGTGCCGCTGGTGGAAGAAGGCTGGCTTGACCACGAAGTGACCCGCCTGACTGTGCGCGAATACCTCAAACCGCTCTTGGTGGACGACATCGACACGCTCGTCCTCGGCTGTACCCACTTCCCGCTGCTCAAGCCCCTAATCGGCAAAGAAGCGCAAAACGTCGCCCTGGTCGATTCCGCCATCACCACCGCCGAAGCGACCGCCCAAGCGCTCGCCCAAGCAGGCCTGCTCAACACTGAAAACGACAGCCCCGACTACCGCTTCTACGTCAGCGACATCCCCCTGCGCTTCCGCACCATAGGCGAACGCTTCCTCGGACGCAGCATGGAACAAATCGAAATGGTCTCGCTGGGATAAGGCATATCCCGCATACCAAAACGAGAGGTCGTCTGAAAACCCGTGTTTCGAGTTTTCAGACGACCTTTGTTCCGTTTCCTGCCCGAGATTAGAAACTGTAATTCACCCGCGCCGTATAAGTACGCGGCGCGCCGGGCATGGCGTCGGAACGCCAGTATTTTTGATTGAACAGATTGCCGACGGCGAAAGTGAGGTTCAGGTTTTTGCGGTTCCAGCCGAGCATGGCGTCGGTGCGGACGAAGCCGGGAAGCGTGGTGACTTCTTTATTTCTTGAATCGTAGCCGTAGCGTTTGCCCGTACCGGTTACGCCGATTTCGCCGTAGAGGTTTTCGGTCGGCGTGTAACGGAAGAACAGGTTGCCGGTAACGTTGCTGGTGTTGTCCAAATGGATGCCCACGCGGTCGGGATTTTCTTTGTCTTCAACGACTTTCGCCTGCATCACGCCCAACGAGCCGCGCAGATAGAGTTTTTTGGGGATGATTTGTCCGATGGCGGACAGTTCCACGCCGCGCGAACGGTGTTTGCCGCCGACAGCCCAAGTGTAGGGATCATTTTGCGCGTCGGGACGGTAGCGGATATTGAAGCGTTCGATTTGGTAGGCGGACAATGTGGTGCTGAGGCGGTCGTCCAGCCAACTGCTTTTGACGCCGGTTTCGTATTGGCGGGTGTATTCGGGGTCGGCGTTGAACACGGCGGCAGACGAAGTGTCGATGCTCAAATAGCCGTCGCGTCCGCCATAAGGTGCGAAGCCTTTGTTATACGAGGCGTAGAGCGTGTGGGCAGGCGTTACGTTCCACACTGCGCCGATGTTGGGGCTGAACGAATGGCCGCTGTATTGACGGCTGCTGCCGGTGAGTTTGTTTTCGGAATTAAAGGTGTATTTGTCGTAACGGCCGCCGAGGACGAATTTCAAGTCGGGCGTGGCGGAGAAGATGTTTTGCACAAAGATGCCGTAGGAGTCGGCTTTGTGGCGGTTTTGGGTGAGGACGGGTTGCAGCCTGCCCGAAGCCGGCCAGCTTGCGCGGTCGTAGGGGTTGATGGAGGCTGTAAAGGCGCGGCTGAAACCCAATGTCGGGTTGCGGTGTTCGCGGCTGTAATCCAAGCCTACGGTCAGGTGGTTTTCAAAACGGCCGATGTGGTAGTCGCCGTTGAGCGTGAAGTTGGACGACAGGGTTTTGTTGTCGGTCTGCTGCCAGGCGTAGTTGCGCTTGATTAGGCTGCCGTTTTCGCTGCCTGCATAGAAATGGTCGAAATCCTGCGCCGCCGTGCGGTGGGCGAGCTGCCATTGGGCGCGCCATTTGTCGTTGAAGGCGTATTCGAGGTCGGAACGCCAAACTTGCAGCTTGTCTTTGACAAAATCGTTCGGGTGGGCGAAACCCATGCGGTAAGGCAGTCCGAAGCGGTCGTACACGGACTTGGTCGGGCTGCGGTCGGGCGTGCGCTCCACGTTGTCGTAGGTGTATTGCCCCGTCCATTTCAAGCCGTTGTCGAGTTTGACGGTAATGCTGGGCGAAACCATGACGTTTTTGCTGTCTATGCCGCTGCGGAACGAATTGGCGCGCCCGACTTCGCCGGTGAGGCGGATGGCGACGTTTTTGTTCAGCACTTCGTTGATGTCCATATTCAGGCTGCGGTTTGCCCACGAGCCGTAAACCGCACCGATGTTGCGGCTTTGTTTGAAGTTGGCGTATTTGCTGACCATATTGATGACGCCGCCGCCGTTGGTGCGGCCGTAAAGCACGGAAGACGGGCCTTTCAGGATTTCCACACGCTCAATGTTGGCAGTGCTGCGGCGCACCTGGCCGCTTTCGCGCACGCCGTCGCGGTAAATATCGGATGCGTCGGCTTGAAAACCGCGCAGGAAAATGCTTTCACCGCGCATATCGTAGGCAGCGTCAATACCGGCGTTGCCTTCGAGGATGGAACTCAAATCGTTCGTGCCGTAGTTTTTGTTTTTCTGGATGTTGAGCGTATCGACGGTTTGCGGCGTTTCTTTGATGAGCTGGCCGTTGCGGGTAACGGCGGCTTCGTCGTAATTGATGTAGCCTTTGAGTACGCTGGTGTCGGACTGTCCGACCACGGTAACGGTGGGCAGTGTGGCGGTGTAATGTTCGCTATCGGCGGTATCGGCGGCATACAGCGGGAAAGCGGAGGCAATCAGGGCGGGAAGCAGGGAAAGGCGGGCAGAATATTGCATGTTCAACTCGAAAGGTGAAGGGATGCGGCATTATAGGAAATATTTTTGCTTAATCGAAATAATTGATAATAATTATCTTTATTTATGACAAATCGTGTTTATATTTTGCAACGAAGCAGCCATAAACCGAAAGGTCGTCTGAAAAGCCCTGTTTCGGGTTTTCAGACGACCTTTGCAATACTCAGACTCAACGTTCGGAAGGCTCAAACCTTCTTTAAAACCACCATATGCCGTTCTGCATCCAAGCCGGGGACGTGGAGGGCTTCGACGCGTTCGACGGCGACGGTGTCGGGGAGTTTGGCGATTTCTTCTTCGGGGTACACGCCTTTCATGGCGACCCAGAGGCCGCCATCTTTCAGCAGGTGCGCCGTCCAGTTGACGAAGTCGGCAAGTTCGGCGAAGGCGCGGCTGGTGATGATGTCGGCTTGGAAGTCTTGAACGGCTTCGACGCGGCCGCTGACGACGCGGACGTTACTTAGTCCGAGTTCGATGACGGCTTGTTGCAGGAAGGCGGTTTTTTTGGTGTTGGCGTCCAGAAGGGTGATGTTGAGGTCGGGGCGGCAGATGGCGGTGGGAATGCCGGGCTGTCCGCCGCCGGAGCCGACATCCAGCATAGTGTGCGCGCCTTGGAGGTAGGGGAGCAGGGTCAGGCTGTCGAGCAGGTGGTGGCTGACCATTTGCGCTTCGTCGCGTAGGGCGGTGAGGTTGTAGGTCTTGTTCCACTTTTTGAGCAGGCCGGTATAGGCGAGCAGCAGGGTTTGCTGTTCTGCGGATAGGTCCAAACCTAATGCCTGTATGCCTGATTGGAGTTGCTGTGTCGGGGTCATGGTGTTTGTCCGTGTTTGTGTCGGGTGTTATGGTAGCGGAAAAAAAGGTCGTCTGAAAGGCGTGGTGTGGGCGGGGATAAGGTTGTCGGGACGCGAGTTGTAGCGTGGGCTACGCCCGCGAAATTTGTGGTCTGGCAATCCGAGTCCGTCCGTCGTTTTTGCACTCATGTCGTGGGCAAAGCCCACGCTACGAGTTTCAGACGACCTTTCCTGCGTTTTCCAGCATCAGGATGAATTGTGCCAAATCTTGCGGCAGCGGGGCTTTTAAGATGAGTTTTTCGTCTGTCAGCGGGTGGTTGAGGTGCAGCTCGGCGGCGTGGAGGAACATCCGTTTCAAACCGAGTTTCTGAAGGCGTTTGTTGGCTTGGTAGTCGCCGTAGCGTTCGTCGCCGGCGATGGGGCATTGCTGGGATTGGAGGTGGACGCGGATTTGGTGGGTGCGGCCGGTTTTCAGGGTGGCTTGCACGAGGGTGAGGTGCGAGAGTCCGACTTGGTGCAGGAGGTCGTCTGAAAAGCGGTTGAGCACGCGGAAGATGGTGTGCGCGGATTGTCCGTCTTCGCTGACGCGCACCATTTTTTCGCCTTGTGCGCCAGTGTATTTGAACAGGGGCAGTTTGACGTGGAAGCTGTCGTTCGGCAGTTTGCCTACGCCCAGCGCGAGGTAGATTTTTTTGGGGTGGTCGTTGCGGATGGCTTCGTGCAGTTTGACGAGTGCGCTGCGTTTTTTGGCGATCATCAGGAGGCCGCTGGTGTCTTTGTCGAGGCGGTGGACGAGTTCGAGATAGCGGGCTTCGGGTCGGGCGCGGCGGATTTGTTCGATGACGCCGAAGCTCACGCCGCTGCCGCCGTGGACGGCGATACCTGCGGGTTTGTCGATGACGAGCAATGCGTCGTCTTCGTAGATGATGGTAAATTCGCGCGCGGGTACGGCTTGGGCGCGGTTTTCAGACGACCTTTGTTTTTCGGCGGTGCGCACGGGCGGGATGCGGAGCAGGTCGCCTGTCTGGATGCGGCTGTCGGGCTTGCAGCGTTTTTTGTTCAGGCGCACTTCGCCGGCGCGGATAATGCGGTGGATATGGCTTTTGGGTACGCCTTTGAGGATTTTTATCAGATAGTTGTCAAGGCGTTGGCCGGCTTCGTGTTCGGCGACGGTAATCAGGCTGACTGAATCTTTGCTTATTGCGTGCGTTTTCATCTATAATCCGAACATCCGTTTCGGCAGAAACCTGTACAAACAGGCCGTATGGGACGGATGGTATTGTTAAAACGAGATTTTATATTAAAAACGCACTCTGCAAAGCATTTTCCCTGCGTTTATGCCCAAGCCCGTAAACGCAGGAGCGTAATTAAGTTTGATTTGATTTTGCCGATTTGACCGGGCATAAGACGAGGGACGGGTGTTTGACAAACCTGCCGCGCCGCACCGTTCGAAACTTCCGGCATAACGATAATAAGAAGATGTCGGCTACCTGTTTTTCAAGCCGGGCCTGTACCGTCCGGACTTCGGCGGCGGACGGAGTGTTCCGCCGCATTGTTCTTTATTGCCTTCTTTATCCGTATCCTTCCGCACACGGCCGCATTGTTTTGGGCGGCGTGCAACCTTGCGGACTTCAATTCAAAAACTGATTGCTCATCCGGGTTTCTGCATCCTGCGCCGAAAAGGGGCGCGGGCTATGCCTAATCCCGCCCGCCTCGCAGAGTGTCTGACAAAGAGCAGGCAGGTCGTCTGAAAAGGCTGCCCGCCTGTGCGAGGTAATCATTATGAAAAGAATGTTGTTCAATGCAACGCAAGCCGAAGAGCTGCGCGTTGCCATTGTCGATGGGCAAAACCTTTTGGATTTGGACATCGAAACGCTGGGTAAAGAGCAGCGCAAAGGTAATATTTACAAGGGTATCATCACCCGTATCGAGCCGTCGCTGGAAGCGTGTTTCGTGGATTACGGAACCGACCGCCACGGCTTTTTGCCGTTTAAGGAAGTATCGCGTTCGTATTTCCGCGATTACGAAGGCGGCAGGGCGCGTATTCAAGACGTGCTCAAAGAAGGCATGGAAGTCATCGTTCAAGTCGAAAAAGACGAACGCGGCAACAAAGGCGCGGCGCTGACCACCTTCATCAGCCTTGCCGGACGCTATCTGGTATTGATGCCGAACAATCCGCGCGGCGGCGGCGTATCCCGCCGTATCGAAGGCGAAGAGCGCCAAGAACTCAAAGCCGCTATGGCGGAACTCGACATTCCGAACGGCATGAGCATCATCGCGCGCACCGCAGGCATCGGCCGCAGCGCGGAAGAGTTGGAATGGGATTTGAACTACCTCAAACAGCTCTGGCAGGCGATCGAAGAAGCAGGAAAAGCGCATCACGACCCTTACCTGCTTTTCATGGAAAGCTCGCTGCTCATCCGCGCCATCCGCGATTATTTCCGTCCCGACATCGGCGAAATTCTGGTGGACAATCAAGAAGTTCACGATCAAGTTGCCGAGTTTATGAGCTACGTCATGCCGAGCAACGTAGGTCGTCTGAAACTCTATCAAGACCATACGCCGCTGTTCTCCCGCTTCCAAATCGAACACCAAATCGAAAGCGCGTTCGCCCGCAGCGTCAGCCTACCTTCCGGCGGCGCGATTGTGATCGACCACACCGAAGCCCTGGTTTCCATCGACGTCAACTCCGCCCGCGCCACCCGTGGCTCGGACATCGAAGACACCGCGTTCAAAACCAATATGGAAGCCGCTGAAGAAGTCGCCCGCCAAATGCGTTTGCGCGACTTGGGCGGTTTGGTCGTCATCGACTTCATCGACATGGAAAACCCCAAGCACCAGCGCGATGTTGAAAACGTCCTGCGCGACGCGCTCAAAAAAGACCGCGCCCGCGTGCAAATGGGCAAACTGTCCCGCTTCGGTCTTTTGGAATTGAGCCGCCAACGCCTGAAACCCGCTTTGGGCGAAAGCAGCCACGTCGCTTGTCCGCGCTGCGCCGGTACCGGCGTGATCCGCGGCATTGAATCGACCGCCCTGCACGTTTTGCGCATCATTCAAGAAGAAGCGATGAAAGACAACACCGGCGAAGTACACGCCCAAGTGCCCGTCGATGTCGCTACCTTCCTGTTGAACGAAAAACGCGCCGAGCTGTTTGCGATGGAAGAGCGTTTGGACGTCAACGTCGTCCTGATTCCGAATATCCATCTGGAAAATCCGCACTACGAAATCAACCGCATCCGCATCGACGACGTAGAAGAAGACGGCGAACCGAGTTACAAACGCGTTGCCGAGCCGGAAGAAGACGAATCCGCCAAACCTTTCGGCAGCGAAAGAGCCAAAGCCGCCCGTCCCGAACCCGCCGTCAAAGGCGTGCGCCATACCCAGCCTGCGCCGACCGTATCCGAACAGAAAAGCGGTTCATGGTGGGATAGCTTCAAAGCATGGCTCAAACGCATTTTCGGCGGCAATACCGCAGCCGAAACCGCGCCTGTTGCCGAAGTGGCAGAAAAACGCACTTCAAGCGGCAACAACCGCAACAACAGCCATTCCGGCAACCGCCGCGCAAACAACCGCCGCCAAAACCCGCGCCGCAACAATAGGCACGACGGCAGCAAGGTAGAAGTGCGCGAAGTGGCGGACTTCAAAGACAAAGCAGCGGACAATCAGGCAGCGGAAAACGAAACCCGCAACGCCAAAGACAACCGCCGCAGCCGCAACCGCCCAAACGAGCGCAACGCCGCAGCGGAAGCCGAAAACCTCGAAGTCCAAGCACTTGCCGCCGCAACGTCGTCTGAAAACGAATCCCGTTCAGGCGAGCAGGCGCAAGGCAACAAACGCCGCCGCAACAACAACCGCAACGAACGCAACCGCGAACAAGCGGACATCCGCGCGGAAGAAACCCTGTCCGAAGCAGTGGACAACGTGGCGGAAGAGGGCGTACAAACTGCCGAGGCTAATGCACCGAAAGGCAACGAACGCCGCCAACGCGAGCGCAACAACCAACGCGACCGCCGCGAACGCAACAATCAGCGCGACCGCCGTCAAAACGGTAAAAAACGCAATATTCCGTCTGCCGCCAAAATCGAGCAGTACCTGAATATTCACGATACCGCCGACAAAGTCCTCTTCGCAGCCGCACACGTTATGGGCGATACCGTCGAAGAAGAGCCGTTTGCCGTAACCATCCCCGCTCCTGAGGATAGCGGCGAACCTTTGGTTGTCGTGGTTTCCGAACCCGTTACCGTTGCTGAAGAAGCGTTCGTGTTCTCCATCGAAGGCGAAGATGTGGATAGCGACATCCTGATCGAAGACAGCACCGATGACGAATGCAGCATCATCGACTCCGCCATCGGCAGCGTTGAAGAAACTTCGACTTCCGTGTTCGCCATCGAAACCGAAGACGGCTACCAACCGATGACCGCCGTCCCTGCCGAAGGCGAGGTCGAAGCCGTTGCCGAAATGGAGGAAGAACTGGTCGTTTGGAAAGCCGAGCGCGAAGCCGCTGCCGCCATCGAAGCCCTTGCCGCAGCAGCAGCGGCTGCCGCAGCTGCCCAAGCAGCAGAATCCGAACCGCAAACTGTGCCGGCAGTAAGCCAAGTGGAAGTAACCGAACCGGAAGAAACTGCCGCTCCTGCCGTTGCCGTTATGCCCGACTTAGGCGGTTTGGTGTTTGTCGAAACCAATCCCGAAGCCGTCGCCGCTTTTGCCGAACAGGTTCAGCCCGAACCTGAATCCGGCCTGCGCCGCTCGGATGTGCCGAAAGTCGAAGCCGAACCCGTTGCCGCCGCCGAAATGGTCTTGGTGGAAACGCGCAAAGACTAAAGGCTGAAAGAAGAGGGCATCGCTAAGATGCCCGAATCGATATAGTGGATTAAATTTAAATCAGGACAAGGCGACGAAGCCATAGACAGTACAGATAGTACGGCAAGGCGAGGCAACGCCGTACTGGTTTAAAGTTAATCCACTATAAAAAGGTCGTCTGAAACCGTAAATCCAGTTTCAGACGACCTTTGTCTGTTTAAAAAAGATTATTTGAAGCGATAGCCGACAGTAGCCATGTAGCTATTGTTGTGGACTTTCAAATCGTCTTTTTTATAACGGGTTTGCTCCCATTCTGCGCCGACTTCGACATTCGGTGCAACGGCGTATTTCGCGCCCACACCGTAGCCCAGGCCGTTCATATTGTTGCGTTTCGCGCCCAGATTGTCGAAGCGGCCGTAGTGGTAGCCGACCTTACCGTAAGCCAGCGCGTTGTCGGTCAGGCGGTAGCCTTGGACGTAGGAAACGTTGGCATCGACTTTTTGTTTCGCATTGCCCGCAATTTTGCGGTGCAGCGGTTTGACACCGGCTTCAACGCCGCCAATCCAGTTGCTTTGTCCGAATTGTGTGTTGTAGCTGCCGCGTACGGCAACGTCGCCTTTGGTTTTCTCATTCAGCTTGGCATTGCGCACATCACTTTTGGTCACGCCCGCGCCGACTTCCAAGCCTGCGCCGGTAAATGAACCGTCAGCGAAAGTGATGGCGGAAGCGGTAGCCAATAAAACAGTCAGTAAGGTTTTTTTCATGATAATGCTCCTTCACGGATAAACAGGAAGCTTGTTTCTGCTTCCGACGAATCCAGTATCGGACGCTTGCGGATGACCCGCAACCGCCTTTGCCGAGGCGTTACCCATTTTCTCAAGTGCTTAACGTTTGTAATTCATTGAAACGACTGAATTTGTGCCGGCCGAAATGTCGAGGTGCGCGATTTATAATTTGCGTAAAGTACGATGAAAAGTATGAAGATTTATGGAGCTTGCTGTGTGGAGAGAGGGGCGTTTGGCGGCGGCGGCGGAGTGTAGAAAAAATGATAAAGGCTTAGATGACGGTTTACATTGGTTGATGTGGCTTTATTGCCATAAGCGTGAGAAAGGTCGTCTGAAAACTTGGTTTTCGGGTTTCAGACGACCTTTGTTTTATCGTGTTTATATGATTTTTTCTGATTTCTTTATGCGAAGGTTATAATCCCTGCTTCTTCCAACCTCTCGCAAAGAGAAATACTATGAATAAAACCTTGAAATTAAGCATGTTGGCACTGATTGCCACGTTTTCCCTGACAGCCTGCAGCAATAAAACCATCGATACTTCTTCAACTACGACCACGCCTTCATCTCTTAATGGTACAACTGCAAAAGAAACCGAGGCTTCTGCTGAATCGGATACATCTTCATCTTTCAAAAGTTTGGATGAAAAAGGCAGCTATGCAATGGGTATGGACGTTGGCAAATCCTTGAAGCAGATGAAGGAACAGGGTTTCGAAGTTGATATGAAAGCCTTCTTTAACGCCGTACAGTCCGTATACGATGGTAAA
This sequence comes from Neisseria sp. HMSC077D05, assembly GCA_001809325.1. GTDB lineage: Bacteria > Pseudomonadota > Gammaproteobacteria > Burkholderiales > Neisseriaceae > Neisseria. The sequence continues at coordinate 28,515 of KV796978.1, forward strand.
CAGACTAAATTGAGTGAATCGGAAGCCAGCATAGCGCAGGTGGAAATCATGACAGAACTTGAAGCTAAAGCAACGAAAAAATACGAGGAAGAAGCCCAAGCCAATAAAGAAAAAGGCGAAGCTTTTTTGAAAGAAAATGCCACTAAAGAGGGCGTGAAAACAACAGCATCCGGTTTGCAGTACAAAATGATCAAAGAGGGTACAGGCAGAAAGCCTCGGAAAAACGATCTCGTACATGTCGAATATGAAGGCCGCCTGATTGACGGTACTGTCTTCGACAGCAGTAAAGAAGGTGTAAGTGATGATGGAGTAGGCGGCATTATTTCTTTTCAGCTTGACCAAACCATACCGGGCTGGATAGAAGGTTTGCAGCTTTTGAAAGAAGGCGGCGAGGCTACCTTTTATATTCCTGCCAAACTTGCTTACGGAGAAGAAAAGCTTGGCAATAAAATCGGTCCGAATTCCGTTTTGATATTCGACGTCAAATTGGTAAAAATCGACAGAAACGGCAAACATCGTATTCGGTAATCTGCTTCTTCCGGCAAAGAGGGCATTAAGATTAGCGCTCATGCAAAACTGGGTGTTGGTTCTGGTTAAAGCCAATCCGATGGTTGTGCTTTCCCTAAAACCTTCTTGATAAGGGGGTGGATAATCGCCGTATCAAATATAGTGGATTAACTTTAAACCAGGACGGCG
>KV796979.1:0-16262 GCA_001809325.1 Neisseria sp. HMSC077D05
TAAAGATTGCTGTCCTAAAACCGTTCCATCCTGTACAGGCAAAAGTTTTTCTATTCTTTAAAATTCTGCGATTATCTGCCAAAATCTTTTTTTCCAATTCTATTTGTTCTAAACGTTCTACTTTATGTTGATATAAATACTCACATTCGGGGTTATCTTTGTAGCGTAATTCCCGATAAATTGCTTCAGGATTTTGCATAAAATATAGTCCACAAGAACCTTCTTGATAGTTCACTAAATATTTGTTTTGGTAACAATCACTACTCACAGAGAGATTTTTTATCTCTTCTCCCATCCCCGTTATTCGCCAATACTCAACCAACCCAAATATCAATATAAAGAAACCAAACCATTTCACTATTTTTTTCTTTTTCATAAACTTTGCCTATTATTTTAAAACTACTTCAATTGGGGATTGAAACAATATTATTTAAGGATAAAAATACCGGCAGATTTCCACCTGCCTTTTAAGTAATTGAATTATATAAAATAATATAGATTAAAATTTTATTTATGGCATAAATTATCAATAAATTTTGCTTCTATCCTATGGAAAATAGATGGGTTTATAGAAAAGGACTCTGCTTGAGCATATAGACCTAAATCGAATATACCTTCTTCATCTAAGTTCAAGTCTAATGGCATTCCTAGCCAAACCTCATTATAGAGATAATAAAAAGACAGTAATTTACCTTGTTCATCATATAAATAGATACCGGAGTTGAGGCCGTCTATGCTCAAAAAATTTCCTATACTATCCAAACAAACAACAATTTTTTTATTTTCACTTACGCTAAACCTTTCACATTGGTCTCCATCACTAGGAACTTGATAACTAGGTAAAGTCTTTTCTTTATAATGGCAATATGCGCTATATCTAAAATAAAAATAAGAAAAAATTATAGTTAACAAAATGGTTATTAAAGCAAATTTTTTAAACATGATTCCACTTCAAAAGAAGGTCGTCTGAAAAGGCTCAGATGACCTTTATCAATTTTGGATTTCAACTCAATCTGTACCTACTCAATACATTGATTAAGAAGAGCTTTCTTCTTATTTAAATATTTTTTTATTTCCCTGATATTTTTTAATTTAAATTTCGTTTTTACATCAGAGCCACCATCATATCCTGAAACATTTTTACCTAAAATATGATCTACAGATATAATTTGTATTTTACTATTTTCTTCACCTTTATAAATTTGATATAAATGAATCGTATAATCTTTACCCTCAGGTTGAGGGTAACAACAAAATTCCTCTGAAAATAGAGTAATAAGCAATGGGGGATGGCGATTATTCTTATATACACTCACTGCTTCCAAGTTGATTTTCCTACTTGGACTATTCTCTTTTCTAAAACTTTTTAATTCATATTTTTTCCCATTAACCAATATACTGTTATGGATTATTTCTTCTATTCCATCTATTCCGTTGATTTCGTCTATTTCTTCATTATGAATGGTGATACAGTGTGATGCCGAAAATAAAGCATCATTTGTTTTGAAAAGGCTTAATTTGTAATTCTGATCATCACATGATCCATCATTTTTAATGGGATGAATTTCCTGGGCGATGCAAAAGCCGGATGAACAAAACAGGATTATAGATATGATCAAAGATCTCATGATGTAACCTTTAGCAAAGAGGGTAAGTAGATTGGTAAGTAGGTTGGGCGTAGCGCAATAACACCTTCAAATCGCTAAAAATATTGGATTCAGCCCACTCTAGGATTACAGTTCTTTTTTAAGCGTTCGTGTATCAAAGTCGATGACAAAAGGCTTGGATCGATAGCCACGCTCCATTCCTTCATAGAACACAGCTATACATTTAAATGTATATCTTTTTTGTTCAAATTTATCCTGTACACAATTAAATCGGTCATCGTTGCTGCATAATCGTACACTTCCTGTCAACCTATCACTCTGGCTATTTTTTATATCACTAGATTCCGAATCAACAAAACCTAATAACTCTATAACATATGTTTTTTCGCTACTTTCACAATGAACAGGTTTTGTATTGGTTTGCTTTAATTTATTTATCATTTCCTGTTTTGTATTGATAAAATCCATATCAAATACAACTTCATCAAATTCTTTGTTGATCACATAATTTTTAGGTTGTAGTTCATAATCATTAAAAGAAACGATACATGAGGTCAGGAATAAAACTGCGATAAAAATTAAATATTTACCTTTCGACACTTTTTAACTCCTCTGGATAAGATGGCAAAAGCAGGTTTGTCTGTTTTCGAATTACTTTTGCGTAAAATGACGATGAACGAAGCTGACCAGTTGCTTAAATATTAGTGCTTACTACGGCTGTTGTTTAAGCATCCGTGTATCAAAGTCGATGAGAAAAGGCTTGGATCGATAACCGCGATCCATTCCCTCATAGAATGCAGCTACACATTTAAATGTATATCTTTTTTGTTTAAATTTTTCCTGTATACAATCAGATGAGTTATGGTATCTGCACAAGCGGATACTTCCTGTCAAACTATCAGTCTGACTATTTTTTAGCTCACTATATTCTGGACCAAGAATAAATCCAAATAACTCTACTTCACCAAATAACTTTGCATCATGTGTTTTTTCTACACTTTCACAATTGGCATGGTGTGTATATGCTTTTTGTAAATTATGTATCATTTCCTGTTTTGTATTAATAAAATCTATATCAAATAAAACTTTATTAAATTCTTTGTTGATCACATAATTTTTAGGTTGTAGTTCATAATCATTAAAAGAAACGATACATGAGGCTAGAAAGATAACCGCGATATAAAGTAAATATTTACCTTTCGACACTCTTTAATTCCTCTCGATAAGGCAGCAAAAGCAGGTTTTGTCTGTTTTCGAATAGCTTTTGGGTAAACATGGCAGAGAAAGAACGGGGTAGAACTAGCGGTCAGCCATGACGGTTTGGATGGGTTTATGATGAAAGTCTGAATATAAGTCAAAATGACAGGTAGGATAAACAACGGAGGATAAGAGGTAAAGATGTTGTATGGGTGGTTTTGTAAGGGAGGGAGATGAATGGGTCGGGGATGAAAGAAGGTCGTCTGAAAGTGGGTTTTCAAACGACCTTTTGACGTTAGACGGGTTCGTGGGCGAAGCCCACGCTACTTTTGATTTCAGACGACCTTGGGTCAGAGGTCGAAGGCGGCGTTGATGAGGCGTTTGGTGTAGTCTTTTTGGGGGTGGTGGAAGATTTGGTCTGCGCTGCCGTATTCGACGAGTTCTCCGTGCTGCATGACGGCGACGTTGTCGCTGACGGCGCGGACGACGGAGAGGTCGTGGCTGATGAAGATGTAGGTCAGTCCGTATTTGGTTTGGAGTCCGCGCAGCAGTTCGACGACTTTGATTTGGACGGAGCGGTCGAGGGCGGAGGTGGGTTCGTCGAGGAGGATGAACTTGGGCCGCAGGATGAGGGCGCGGGCGATGGCGATGCGTTGGCGTTGTCCGCCTGAGAATTCGTGCGGGTAGCGGTTGAGCGCGTCGGCGGGCAGGGAGACTTCGTCCAGGACTTTGAGGACGAGTTCGGTGCGTTGGGCTTTGGTCATTTCGGGGCGGTGGACGGTGAGGCCTTCGCCTATGATTTCGCCGACGGTGAGGCGGGGGGAGAGTGAGCCGTAGGGGTCTTGGAAGACCATCTGGCGTTCGGCTTTGAGCTGGCGCGCGCGTTCGGGGGTGAGGGCGGCGAGGTCGCTGTTGTCGAAGTGTATGCTGCCTTGGTAGGGGAGCATTTGCATGATGGCTTTGCCGAGCGTGGATTTGCCGGAACCGGATTCGCCGACGATGCCGAGGGTTTCGCCTTGGCGGATGGCGAGGCTGATGTTTTTGACGGCGTGGAAGGTTTTGAGGGGTTTGCCGAAGAAGTTGTGTTTGAGGGTGAAGTGGACGTTGATGTTGTCGGCACGGATGAGCTCGGGCGGGTTGCCTTCTACGGGGTCTTTCATGCCTTTGGGGACGGAGTGGATGAGTTGGGCGGTGTAGGGGTGGGACGGGTTGGCGAAGACTTGTTTGATTTTGCCGCGCTCGACGATTTCGCCGTCTTTCATGACGCAGACGGTTTCAGCGTAGTGTTCGGCGAGTCCGAGGTCGTGGGTGATGAAGATAATCGCCATGCCCATTTGTTTTTGGAGGTCGTGCAGGAGGTCGAGGATTTCTGCTTGAATGGTGACGTCGAGGGCGGTGGTGGGTTCGTCGGCGATGAGCAGGGCGGGGTCGTTGAGCAGCGCCATGGCGATCATGATGCGCTGGAGCTGGCCGCCTGAGAATTCGTGGGGGTATTGTTTCAGACGACGTTCTGCTTCGCGGATGCCGACGCGGTTGAGGAGGTCGAGAATGCGTTCGCGGGCGGCTTTGCGGGTGATGGTTTTGTTGTGGACGCGCAGGGCTTCTGTGAGCTGGGTGCCGATTTTCATGAAGGGATTCAGCGAGGTCATGGGCTCTTGGAAGATGAAGCTGATGCGTCCGCCGCGCAGGCTGCGGAGGGTTTTTTCGTCTGCATCGAGGATGGATGTGCCGTCGAAGGTGATGCGCGAGTCTTGTCCGTAACGGGTACTATTTTCGGGCAGGAGGCGCATGAGGGACATGGCGGTAACGGATTTGCCGGAACCGGATTCGCCGACGAGGGCGAGGGTTTCGCCTTTGGCGACTTGGAAGCTGATGTTGCGCACGGCGTGGACGGTTTTGTCGTGGAGTTGGAAGCGGATATCGAGGTTTTCGACGGTGAGTAATGGGGTGGTCATGGGTGTGTCCTCGTTGTGTGTGTCAGCGGTCTTTGGGGTCGAGTGCGTCGCGCAGGCCGTCGCCGATGAAGTTGAAGCAGAAGAGGGTGGCGACGAGGAAGAAGCAGGGGACGAGGAGCTGCCACGGGGCGGCTTCCATGGAGGCTGCGCCGTCTTGGAGCATGGAGCCCCAACTGGTCATGGGTTCTTGTACGCCCAATCCGAGGAAGCTGAGGAAGGATTCGAACATGATCATGCCGGGGACGAGCAGGGAGGCGTAAACCATGACGACACCGAGTACGTTGGGGATGATGTGGCGGGTAACGATGCGGCGGCGGGATACGCCTGTGATGCGGGCGGCTTCGACGAATTCTTTGTGTTTGAGGCTGAGGGTTTGACCGCGGACGATGCGGGCGACGTCAAGCCATGAGACGAGTCCGATGGCGACGAAGATGAGTAAGAGGTTGCGTCCGAAGAAGGTGGTCAACAGGATGACGAAAAACATAAACGGAAAGGCGTTGAGGATTTCGAGCAGGCGCATCATGACGGAGTCGAGTTTGCCGCCGAAAAAGCCTGCGAGCGCGCCGTAGAGCGTGCCGATGACGACGGCGACAAGTGCGCCTGCGATGCCGATGAGCAGGGAGATGCGTCCGCCGGCGGCGGCTCGGGTAAAGAGGTCGCGTCCGAGCAGGTCGGTGCCGAAGTAGTGGCGGGTGGCGAAGGAAGGCGGGATTTGCATGTTGTCCCAGTCGGTGTGGTCGTAGGTGTAGGCGCTGACCCAGGGGACGGCGATAACGAAGAGGATAATGGCGGCAAGGATGAAGACGCTGCACAGGGCGGCTTTGTTGTTGCTGAAACGCCGCCATGCGTCCTGCCACAGGCTGCGTCCGTGTACTTGTGCCTGTTCGGCGGCGTCTGCTATGGCGCGGGAATTTTTCTTGTTGAATAGCATGGTGTTCTCCGTTTTTTGTTCGGGGGTCGTCTGAAAACGGCAAAACCGGTTTTCAGACGACTTTTTTGCTTTTAATAGCGGATTTTGGGGTCGATCAGGGCGTAGAGGATGTCGAGTATGGCATTGAAGACGATGGTCAGTACGCCGACGAGGATGGTCAGCCCCAAGATCATGCCGTAGTCGCGGTTGAGCGCGCCGTTGACGAAGAGTTGTCCGATGCCGGGCAGTCCGAAGACGCTTTCGATAACGATGGCGCCGGTGATGATGCCGACGAAGGCAGGAACGAGATAGGAGAGGATGGGCAGCATGGCGGGACGCAGTGCGTGGCGCAGGACGATGCTGTTCATCGATAATCCTTTGGCACGGGCGGTGCGGATGTAGGGGCTGTTCAACACTTCTATCATCGCGCCGCGCGTGATGCGAGCGAGGCCTGCGACATAGCCGATGGAGAGGGCGGCGACGGGCAGGATGAGGCTGGTCAACGAGCCGTCATTCCAGCCACCGGCGGGCAGCCATTTGAGGGTGATGGCGAAGATGAAAATCATAATGGGGGCTTTGACGAAGCTGGGGACGACGATGCCGGTCATGGCGGCGGTCATGATGGTGTAGTCCGCCCATGTGTTGCGCCTGAGTGCGGCGATGGTGCCCATGAGTACGCCCAAGACGGTGGAGACGATGAAGGCGTACACGCCCAGTTCGACGGAGACGGGCAGGGCTTGGGCGAGCAGCTCGTTGACGTTGTAGTCTTTGTATTTGAACGAAGGACCGAGGTCGCCGTGGGCGAGTTGTTTGAGATAGTTGAAGTATTGCAGGTACATCGGGTCGTTCAGATGATATTTGGCTTCGATGTTGGCCAGTACGGCGGGCGGTACGTTTTTGTCGCCGGTGAAGGGGCTGCCGGGTGCGAGCCGCATCAGGAAGAATGAGACGGTAATCAGTACCAGCATGGTGGGGATGGCGGAAAGTATGCGGCGGATGATGAATTTCAGCATATCGTACCTGCTCGGGGCTTGGTGGGTCGGAATATGCCTGAATACGGGAAGGCGGTCTGAACGGGTGTTCGGACGCTGGGGTTGGTTTTCTCTTCTTTGTAGTCAGGCCCTTGGTTTTTGGGTGTGCGGGCTTTTGCTTTTATGTATGGTCGTCTGAAACGGGATTTTGGATTTCAGACGACCTTTTGGCTGATGCTTTTCGTGGGCAAAGCCCACCCTACGGCTTTTATGGTTGTCTGAAAACTTGGGATGGGATTTCGGACGGTTTTTTTTTATTGTGGCGGTTGCGGGTGGCAGCCTGCGTTTTATGTTTGTTTCGGAGGTCGTCTGAAACGGGATTTTGGGTTTCAGACGACCTTTTGCTGGTGTTTTTCGTGGGCAGAGCCCACGCTACGGTTGTTTTTCAGACGACCTTTTGGGTTGGCGCGGACTCATGGTTAGAACCCACGCCACAGTCGTTTTTCAGACGACCTTTGCGGTTAACGCGCCAGCGGTTCGGTACGTTTGATCAGCCATGCTTTTGCCGCGCCTTCGGTCAGCGGCTCGAGGCGGCGGCGGACTTCAGCGTGGTAGCGGTTGACCCAGTCGATTTCGCCGGCGGTCATCATGGCGGTGTCCATCAGGCGGGTGTCGATGGGGCAGAGGGTCAGGGTTTCGAAGTAGAGGAAGCTGCCGAACTCGGTTTCCTGCGGGTTGGCAACAGCTTGGTTGGCGGCGAGGTTTTCAATGCGGATGCCCCATTTGCCGGGACGGTAGAGTCCGGGTTCGATGGAGGTAACCATGCCTTTTTTCATGGCGTGCTGCGGGCCGGGAACGGCGGCGCAGGCGATGACTTGAGGGCCTTCGTGGACGTTGAGGAAATAGCCTACACCGTGTCCTGTACCATGACCGTAGTCGCATTGCGCCTGCCACAGGGGTTTGCGGCAGATGGCGTCTATCATCGGCGAGAGGATGTTTTCGGGGAACACGGCTTCGGCAAGCGCGATATGGGCTTTGAGAACGAGGGTGTTGTCGCGTTTTTGTTCGGCGGTCGGTGTGCCGACGGGGACGACGCGGGTGATGTCGGTCGTGCCACCTTTGTATTGCGCGCCGGAGTCAATGAGCAGCAGACCGTTGCCGCTGATGGTGCTGTGGCTTTCGGGCGTTGCGCTGTAATGCGGCAGGGCGGCATTGGCGTTGAAGCCCGCGATGGTGTCGAAACTCAATGAGATGAAGCCCGGACGTGCGCTGCGGTGGCGGTGGAGCATGGTGTCCACGTCGATTTCGGTCAGGCTGCCGCCGTTGTCGATGATGTCTTCAAACTCGGCGAAGAAGCCACACAACGCCGCGCCGTCGTGTTCCATCGCTTCGCGGATGTGGACGATGTCGGCTTCGGATTTGACGGATTTGAAGAAGGTGGACGGGTTGATGCCTTCGATCAGGCGCACGCTTTCGGGCAGGCGCACGAGGGTGCTGACGGCGGTTTTGTTCGGCTCGATAAGCAGCGCGCCACCGATTTGCGCGAGTTTGTCGGCAACTTGGGCGTAAGGTTCGACCGTGATGCCGGCGTTTTGCAGCGCGGCGGCGGCTTCGGCGTTCAGACGACCTTGGTCGGTAAACAGGACGGCGTTGTCTTTGCCGATCAGCAGGAAGGACACGAAAACGGGGTTGAAAGGCACGTCGCTGCCGCGCAGGTTGGTCAGCCAAGCGATGTCGTCAAGCGAGGAAACCAAGTGGTAATCCGCGCCTTTTTCCGCCATGACGGCACGCACGCGGGCGAGTTTCTTGGCGGCGGTTTCGGAGACGTAGGCGGGGTCGTGGATGAACACGGTTTCGGCGGGGATGGCTGGGCGGCTGCTCCATACGCGGTCAAGCAGGTCGTCGGGGTGTTCGATGCGGATGTTTTTGGCGGTCAGGGATTGCGCCAAAGTGCGTTTGCCGGTGAGCGACACCATATCGGAAGGTATGCCGACGGCGGCGTTTTCGGGCAGGTTTGTCGCGAGCCATTCGTTATATGGCGGAACTTGCCCGCTTTTTTGCAGCTCGATGCCGCTGCCTGCAAGCTGTTTGGCAGCTTGTTCCCAATAGCGGCTGTCCACCCACACGCCCGCTTCATCGGCGGTAACGACGAAAGTGCCGACCGAGCCGGTAAAGCCCGACAACTCGCGGCGCGCCTGCCAGTGTGCAGGCAGGTATTCGGAAAGATGGGGGTCGGCGGAGGGGATGACGAGTGCGTCCAAGTCTTGCGCTTTCATGGCTTTGCGCAATGCGGACAGGTAATTCGATACGGTATTCATGAACGGGATTCTCCAATAAGGTTTTGCGGTTTCAGACGACCTTTTTATAGCAGATTAACTTGATGCACAGGGAGGTCGTCTGAAAAACGTGTCTATGTTATCAAATCACTTCTTGGGTGCAAACGACCAATTCTTGACGGTGTAGTTTTTCAGCGGGTCGCGGTCGGAGTAGCCTTGGATGTCGGGTTTCACCAGATTGATGCTGACTTGGTGATACAGCGGGATAAAGGCGTCGTCGCGTTGCAGCATCGCCTCGGCGCTGACGTAGCGGCGGGCGCGCTCTTCGGCGGAAATGCCCGCTTCGAGCGTGCTGTTCATCAGCTTGTCGAATTCGGGATTCTTGTAATGGAAGGCGTTGTTCGGATTGTTGGATTTGAAAATATTGAGCATGCCCGCAGGGTCGTTGTAGTCGGAACACCAGCCTGCAAACGCCATGCTGAAATTACCTTGCATACGCTTGTCCAAGAAGGTTTTCCATTCTTCGTTCATCAACGTGGGGCGAACGAACGGCACGGTCGCCTTCCAAATGGATTGCAGCGCGGTGATTTGTTTTTTGGCGGCCTCGCTGGTGGTATAGACGATTTGGAACTCGAACGGTTTCTCTTCGCTATAACCCGCTTCGCGCAAGAGTTTTTCTGCTTCGGCAATACGCGCTTCGCGCTTGAGCGGCTTCCACACGGGGGCAGATTCGCCGCCGCCCTGCATATTCGGCGGAGTAAGCTGGAACGCTTCCTTGTCGCCGCGTGCAGCAACCTTGGTAATGATGGCGCGGTCGGTCAGCAGGTTGAGCGCGCGGCGGACTTTGGGATTTTTAAATTCGGCAGATTCCAAGTTCGGCTCTAAAAACCAAGAACACAGCAAAGTCGCGCGCCGAACCTGTCCGGGAAATTCTTTCTCGGCAATCTTAATCTGGTCGGAAGGGATGCCGTAGGTAACGTCCACTTCGTCGGCGCGGTAGCGGTCGTATTCTTTGCCGCTGGCGAGGAACACCGCCCGCGGGATGGATACTTTTTTGCTGTCGTAATAAGCAGGGTTTTTATCCATGGTGATGTGGCTGTTAACGTGCCATTCTTTGAGGATGTATGCGCCGCTGGAAACATAATTGCCCGGCTGCGTCCATTTTTCGCCGAATTTCTCGACCGTGGCGCGGTGGACGGGGTAGGTGAACTGCTGAATCAGCATATCGGGGAAATACGGCACGGGCGCGGTGAGCGTGAATTGCAGCGTTTTCTTGTCCAAAGCCTTGACGCCCAAAGTATCCGGCTTCGCCTTGCCTTGCAGGATTTCCGCCGCACCCTGTATTTTCGCGTCTTCCAAATAGCTGCTGTTAGGCGCGGCGGTTGCAGGATCGGCGAGGCGGCGGAAGCTGTAAACGAAATCTTCGGCGGTAATCGGGTCGCCGTTGCTCCAATTTGCATCGCGCAGGTGGAACGTCCAAACGCGCCCTTCGTCCGACGGCTCCCATTTCAACGCCAAGGCGGGAATGGTTTTGCCTTCGGCATCCGTACCGACCAAGCCGTCCATCATCTGACGGATAATCGCGCCCGCCGCCATATCCGAGCTTTTTTGCGGGTCGAGCGTACTCGGTTCGACCGCGTTGCTGATGACGATTTTATTGTATTCGCTGCGCTTGAATTCGGGCGCGGGCTTGACTTCGCGATGACACGCCGACAGCGCAAGCACTATGGCAAGCGATAAAGCCGATATGGAATAAGGTTTGTTCGGCAGCACGTTTTTTCTCCTCTTCTCGCTATCTCTCCCTCCATCCTGCGTTTTGCAAAAAATAAAAAACTACATATGACTACATGGCAGGGAAATATTCTGATTTTTGGCGAATAAAAAGATTTATTCTCTATGGATATTTGAAAAAATCCGCCTGTTTTGGAAATCGGTTTGCAAGATAACACAAAAAAACGCCGTAAAAAACATTTTTTGAAATAAAAGTTACAAGTGATTACAAAAATATTGATTTTTTTGCACGCCTCAAATAGTATAAAACCCTGTTTAAACGCAGCCTCAGAAAAATCAAGCAAAAGGAGAAGAAAATGAAGAAGTTATTAATGATTGCGGTTGCCGTCCCGCTTGCCGCCCCCGCATTGGCATCCGATAACGAAGCCAAAATCGGCGGACGGATATTTACTTCTATCGAACACGAACGCAACGGCAAAGGGCAATCCGCTACCGATATATCCGACAACAACAGCCGCATCTGGATTATGGGCAGTGAAAAACTCGACAAAGACCTCAAGCTCATCTACGGCGTCAATTCATTCGTCGCCTTCGACTACAACGGCTGGAGTACGGACGACTCCTACATCGGTCTGCGCGGCGATTTCGGTACCGTCCGCGCCGGCTGGCTCAGTACCCCCATGCACTACCTGACCGGCGAACAAGACGCGTTCAACGGCAACAACCACACCCAAACCATGGGGCGCATGACCCGTTTCGGCGGCCGTGAAATCGCCCTGAACTACGAATCCAAAACCTTTGACAACGGCTTCAACTACCGCGTCCAAATCGCGCCCGGTGCCAACAAATACAAAGACAGGAAACGTAACAGCGACTGGATGGCGGGCTTAGGCTTGCACTACAAACACCCGACCAACGGTTTCAACGCCCACTACGCCCTCGAATACGCCCGCAACGGCTCGCCTGACGATACCAAAGACAGACAGGTTCATTCCATGAAAGTCGGCTACGACAAAGACAATCTCTACCTCGCCGCCGGTATGATGTACGCCCGCAATGTTGCCGACAAATTCCACTGGGAAGACGAAACCAAAACCAATACCAACACCCGCGATTTCCAAGTGACCGCCGGCTACACCATGGGCAACATCACCCCTAAACTCGGCGTCGCCTACGGCCGCTCCGATACCGGCAAGAACTACAAACAGCTCGCGTTCAACACCGAATACAAATTCTCCAAACGCACGACCCTCTCGTTCAACTCAGGCGTAGTCAAAGAAAGCAAAGACCCCAAAACCGGCTGGGCGGCAGGCGTGTCATTGGAACACAGCCTGCAATAACACGGGATTTGAAGCATAAAAGGTCGTCTGAAAACCTGAATATGGGTTTTCAGACGACCTTTGTGTTTATCAAATGTCCGTCAGACGCATTCTTGCAAACAATGTTTCCGATACTCAAATTCTCATGAAAAAAACGTCGTCTGAAACCGATTTTCAGACGACGTTTGCCATTCACGCCCCTAGCGGATTCATTCCGCTTTCTCCAGCAGGGCGAAGCCTTCCACTTTGTTTCTCGGGCGCGCGCCCTGCCAGATTTTCGTCCAGCCCGGCGGCGCGTCGGTATTTTTAGGCTGCTGCACCAGACGGTAGCGGCAGGCAGCGTCGTCGATATGGAGTGTCAAGTCGCTGTATTGCGCCCAAGCGATGCGTGCGCGGTGGTCTTCGTTGGCGATGCTGATGCATTCGAGGTCGTCTGAAAGCCGTTGTTTCAGTTCGGGGGAGAGGGAGGCTTCCATTTGGAGGACGACGGGCGCGTGGCTTTTGGCGGCGTCGAGCCACGGCAGGAACAGGGTCATCAGCAATGCCCACGCCAGCGTAACGCCTGCCGCCCAGTTGGTCACTGCCTGTCTGCCGCGGATGTTTTTGCGGGTAATCGCCCACAGCCACAGCGGGGTAAACAACAGGGCGACCGCCATCGGTATCGGGTCGATGTCAGGCGTGTAATACGGGCTGAAATAGGCGGCGCGTTCGGCGAGTTTGGCAGGCCAGCCGTAGTTCATGGCGAAGAAGCCCGTCCACAGGAAAATGGCGAAAAGTCCGAACGCCATAACGCCGAACCAGTTGATAAACGCCGCCGCACCGCGCCGCAGTCCGTCCAGTTGCGCCGCGCCAAGCAGGGCGAGCGGGGGCAGCAGCCAGACGAGGTTGTCTTGGAGGCGTTGCGGGCTGACGGCAAGAATGCTGAGGACGATGAGGAACCACGAAATGCACAATACGCTCCAGTTTTTTTCGCGTATGCGGGGGCGACTTAACGTCCATGCGGCGAGCGGCCACGCGGGCAGGGTAAACCAGAGCAGGTTTTTCAGGTAATAGAACAGGCTGAAGGTCGTCTGAAAATCACCCAAACCGCCGAATGCGCCGAGCGAGTGGTGTTGCAGCCAGATGGAAAACAGTTCGGGCTGCGTTCTGGAGAAAATGAGCGGATAAACCGTCAAGAGCGGCAGTCCGATGGCGAATGCGCCGACCAGCGTCAGGTAGTAGCGTTTGACGCGCCATTTCTCATCGAGCAACAGGGCGGGTGCTAAAAACATCAGCGCGGCGGTCATCAGATAGCCCGATGAAAGCGACAGCAACGCCCAGCCGAAGCCCAGCAGCAGGGAAGAGGTAATGACGCGGCGTTGCGCCAACGAAAAGCCGCACAATATCATGCCCGATGCGGCAAAGGCGACCGAAGCGGGGTTGAGGAAGTGCGCGACCGAGAGCAGCCCGATGCTGCCGATCAGAATGAGGACGACGCTGCGCCCGTGGTGCCTGCCCAAAAAGTTGAATCCGGCAAAACCGCAGGCGGTCAGCCCGATAATCGTAAAGAAGACGCCCGCAAAACGCGCGGCATCATAAGCGTCCGCCGCCCAAGGCGACAACAGGTGTTTGAACGCCGCCGCCACCCACAAATAGACGGGCGGGATCTGAAAATCCGGCTGTCCCAACACATGGGCGACCAACGGCGTCGCGCCTGCGTCTAAGGCTTCGACGGCGGTAAAGACGGTGGGTTCGGCGGGATTCCACAAGTCGTGCGAAAACACGCCCGGCCACAGCCAGGCAAATGCCATCAGCAGCAAGAGCCAGGGTTTTTCATGGGTTTTGGCAGGTTGTCGCGGATCGGGCGGGGTGTAGGTGAGCATAGGTTTGAGGGGGGTGAACGTATTTTCGTGTAGTTTAGCAAAGATTCGGCGGGAGGTCGTCTGAAAGGAGGGATTTGGGTTTTTATAGTGGATTAACTTTAAATCAGGACAAGGCGACGAAGCCACAGACAGTACAGATAGTACGGCACCGATTCACTTGGTGCTTCAGCACCTTAGAGAATCGTTCTCTTTGAGCCAAGGCGAGGTAACGCCGTCTGGTTTAAAGTTAATCCACTATACAGCATTCAAACCACGTTTTCAGACGACCTTATATCGACCCTACCGCTGACGCAAATCAAGTGCAGGCAAATCCCGCCTTTACCGATGCGCCCCGTTCGCGGATAATTGAGAACATTCCCATTTCCGTTTCCAACCTTCACAAAGGATACATCATGGCATTTCTGAAACTGACCGAACAAAATGTTCAAGGTAAAACCGTCCTCATCCGCGCCGATATGAACGTGCCGTTCAAAGACGGCAAAATCAGCGACGACACCCGTATCCGCGCCTCGCTCGCGTCCATCAAATACTGCTTGGACAACGGCGCGTCCGTTATCGTGATGACCCACTTGGGTCGTCCGACCGAAGGCGAGTTCCACCCCGAAGACGACGTTGCGCCCGTTGCCGCGCATTTGGGCAACCTGTTGGGCAAAGACGTGAAAGTATTGAACGACTGGCGTGAAAACAAACCCGTCCTGAACGCGGGCGATGTCGTCATGCTGCAAAACGTGCGCATCAACAAAGGCGAGAAGAAAAACGATTTGGAACTGGGCAAAGCCTATGCCGCCTTGTGCGACGTGTTCGTCAACGACGCGTTCGGCACCGCCCACCGCGCCCAAGCCTCGACCGAAGCCGTCGCCCAAGCCGCGCCCGTTGCCTGTGCCGGCGTATTGATGGCGGGCGAACTCGACGCTTTGGGCAAAGCCCTGAAACAGCCCGCGCGCCCGATGGTGGCAATTGTCGCCGGCAGCAAAGTGTCCACCAAACTGACCATCCTCGAATCGCTGGCGGACAAAGTCGACCAACTCATCGTCGGCGGCGGTATCGCTAACACCTTCCTCTTGGCGGAAGGCAAAGCCATCGGCAAATCGCTGGCGGAACATGATTTGGTGGAAGAGTCCAAAAAAATCATGGCGAAAATGGCGGCCAAAGGCGGCTCCGTACCGCTGCCGACCGATGTCGTCGTAGCCAAAGCCTTTGCCGCCGATGCCGAAGCGGTCGTAAAAGATATTGCCGATGTTGCCGAAGACGACATGATTCTGGACATCGGTCCGAAATCCGCCGCCGCGCTTGCCGAACTGCTCAAAGCCGCAGGCACTATCGTTTGGAACGGTCCGGTCGGTGTGTTCGAGTTTGACCAATTCGCAGGCGGCACGAAAGCCCTTGCCGAAGCCATCGCCCAAAGTAAAGCGTTCTCGATTGCGGGCGGCGGCGACACGCTGGCGGCGATTGCCAAATTCAGCGTTACCGACCAAATCGGCTACATCTCCACCGGCGGCGGCGCGTTCCTCGAATTCTTGGAAGGCAAAGAGTTGCCCGCCGTAGCCGCTTTGGAAAAACGCGGCGCGTAAGCGGTTTGACGTAAAAAAGAGGTCGTCTGAAAACCTATTTTGGGGTTTCAGACGACCTCTTTGTATGGTTCCGCGTTTTGACGGCAAGGCAGGATATGTTTTATTTCAACAGGTTTTTCAAAGCCAAGCGCACACCTTCGCCGACTTCCGTACCTTTGGGGATGCCTTTGATGGCGGCTTTTGCCTCGCGTTCGTTGTAACCCAGCGCAATCAGGGTGTTAACGATGTCGTCCGTTTCGTCGGCGGCAGGCGCGGCGGCGAAAAGCCCGTCGGCAGCGGCATGGGAAACCAGTTTGCCGCGCAGTTCCAAAACCATGCGTTCGGCGGTTTTTTTGCCGATGCCCGGGGCGGAAGAGAGGCGTTTGATGTCTTCGTCGGCAACCGCGCGGGCAAGTTCGTCGGCGGACATGGCGGAGAGTATGCCCAGCGCGGTTTTTGCGCCGATGCCGCTGACTTTGACCAACTGGCGGAACGTCGCCCGCTCGTCGGCAGTCGCAAAGCCGAACAACAAATGCGCGTCTTCACGGACGACGAGCTGGGTGTAAAGCTGTACGGTTTCGCCCAAGGCGGGCAGGTTGTAGAAAGTCTGCATGGATACGTCGGCTTCGTAGCCGACGCCGTTGACGTCGATGACGATTTGCGGCGGGTTTTTCTCAATAAGCTTACCGGTCAGTCTGCTGATCATGTGGATTCCGAGTGGCGTTGGCGGGGTCGTCTGAAAACGCGGTTTTGTATGATTGCGGCGTTTCAGATAACCTTGATGGTTTGGCGGGTTAGTTTTAAAACGATACGGCGTTTTCGTATGGCTTGGTCTGCGTGTATCTGAAAGATAATAAAAAAGCTGAGTTTTTCAACTCAGCTTT
>KV796979.1:16362-20088 GCA_001809325.1 Neisseria sp. HMSC077D05
GCTCTACCGACTGAGCTAACGACCCGATAAGCCGTGCATTATATGGATGCGTCGGAAAGGTGTCAACTTATTTTTGCCGGTATTGCATAATTTTTTGTTTTCAATGGATTTTATCTTTCATTGTTCGGCGTGTCCGATGAAAAGCGATGCGCTTACAGCAGCCAGCCGCCGTCGAAACGGTTTAAAAATTCGCTAAATTGCTGTTGCGCCCTATGGATGACGATCGGGTCCTGCGTTTCCAATACGGCTTCAAAACGCGCCACTTCTGCGGCGATGATGTGCCGGTTGTCGCCGAGGAATTCTTCATACAGGCGTTTGGCTTTTTCTAACAGATAGATATTGTGCTGCTGATCGCGCGGATGGATTTTCAAGGCGGCGAGTTTGATCAGGGAAGCCTTGATTTCTTCAGGCGTCAGGCTTTGGCTGTTTTGACGGAAAACCTGATTGATGTGCAGATTCAGGTTTTTGTTGCTGATGTCGACTTCCAAAAGCCCGTTGACGTCGTAGCTGAAGCGGACGTCTATCGATACCTGACCTTTCGGCTTGGGCGGGACGTTGACCGACAGTTCGCCCAGTTTCAGGTTTTCTTTGGCAAGCATGGACTCGCCCTGCAAAACATCGACCAAAATCACTTTCTGCCCGTCGTGGGAAGTGATGAAAGTTTCGACGCGCGAAACGGGAACGGGCATATTGCGCTCAATAATCGGGAAAAACCGTCCGGTAACGTATTGGTCGCCAATGTCCATGCCCGCTTCCGTGCCGAGTGAGAAGGGCATCACGTCGGTAAGGACGACTTCTTCCACGCTTTCGTTGCGTGCAATCAGCGCCGCCTGCACCGCCGCGCCGCGTGCGATGGCTTCGTCGGGATTAACTGAAACAAGCGGGATGCGGCGGAACAATTGTGCAATGGAGTGACGGATCATCGGCATCCGCGTCGCACCTCCGACCAAAATGATGCCGTCGATTTGCGAAGGGTGCAGCTTAGCATCGCGCAATGCGCGTTCCAGCGGTTGACGCAGGCGGCCCATTAATGGCGTGGCGGCTTCTTGGAATTCCTCGCGGCTGATGACGGCAGAGTGAACCGTGTCGCCGTAATGGAAACGGATTTCCGCCTGCATTTCTTCGCCGAGTTTGCGCTTGGCGGTTTCCAATACCTGCCACAATTCGCTGTTTTGCGCCAGTTTGTCGCTTTCAGACGACGTCAGCGTCGTGCATTTTTTCAGGAAACACTGGCGCAGCACGTTGACGAAATCTTCGCCGCCCAAATGGTTGTCGCCCGCGCTGGCGGATACTTGGACGACGCCGTCGAAATAATCGAGTACGGATACGTCAAACGTCCCGCCGCCCAAGTCGTAAATCAAAAAGCGCGTGTCGTCGGGTTTTTCCTGCAAACCGTAAGCAAGGCCGGCGGCAGTCGGTTCGTTGAGTAAACGCAAGACGTTCAAACCTGCCATCTGCGCCGCGTTTTTCGTTGCCTGACGTTGGATGGCGTTGAAATAGGCGGGAACGGTCAAAACGACATCGCAGACCGGTTCTCCCAAAAAGGCTTCCGCATCTTCTTTCAGGCTTTTCAAAATCAGCGCGGACAACTCTTCGGCACGGAACGTGCGCTTGCCCAAATGGAAAGTTTTATCCGTTCCCATAAATCGCTTGAACGCCGAGGCGGTCAGCGTCGGGACGGTGGAGAGGCGTTCGCGTGCGGCGATGCCGGTCAGGATGCTGCCGTCTTCGGCGACGCTGATGACCGACGGTGTCAGAAAATGGCCGTGTTGGTTGGGGATCAGGCGGGTTTCGCCGTTGTGGAACTGGGCAATCAGGCTGTTGGTCGTGCCTAAGTCGATACCGATTTGCAGGGTCATGAATGTCTCGTTTCGGAGGGGGTTGAATGTGTTTCAGACGACCTTTCACATCATCCGCACTGGGTCGTCTGAAATAGGGAAGATTGCAAAATCATAACATTTCTTCCATTTATATGGAAAATCCGGCGGCGTTTCAGACAGGCGGATGGCGGGCTGCGTTGCCGTTTGGAGGAAGGGAAAAGGGGTTAGAATGGTTTTTATAGTGGATTAACTTTAAACCATTACGGCGTTGAAACCAGTACGGCGTTGCCTCGCCTTGCCGTGCTATCTGTACTGTCTGCGGCTTCGTCGCCTTGTCCTGATTTATAGTTAATCCACTATATCGTAAGGCGGTTTTTGTATTTGCCGACGTTTCTAATCCTACATTGTTCTTGTCAATATAAATAAAAATAATAATTATTCTCTAATTTGGGAAAATATGTTAGGCTGATTTCTTTATTGTGTTAACGACTTAAGACGATGCCTGATATCAGCTCAACCAACCTCATCACCGCCTTCGGCATCGCCCTCGCCGCCGGATTGTTCACCGTACTCGGCAGTGGGTTGGTGATGTTTTCTAAAACGCCCAACCCGCGCGTATTGTCGTTCGGATTGGCGTTTGCGGGCGGGGCGATGGTGTATGTGTCGCTGACGGAGATTTTCAACAAATCCAGCGAAGCCTTCGGGCAGGTTTACGACAAAGACAAAGCCTTTGCCGCCGCGACGCTGGCTTTTTTGGCGGGCATGGGATCGATTGCGCTGATTGACCGCCTTGTGCCGAACCCGCATGAAACGCTCGACCCGCACGACCCCGCCTTTCAGGAAAACAAACGCCGCCACATCGCCCGCGTCGGCATGATGGCGGCGTTTGCCATTACCGCACACAACTTTCCCGAAGGTTTGGCAACGTTTTTCGCCACGCTGGAAAACCCCGCCGTCGGGATGCCGCTGGCGCTCGCGATTGCGATACACAATATTCCCGAAGGCATTTCCATTGCCGCCCCCGTTTATTTCGCCACCCGCAACCGCAAAAAAACCGTCCTCGCCTGCCTCGCTTCAGGGCTTGCCGAACCTTTGGGCGCGGTTTTGGGCTACACCCTGCTCAAGCCGTTTTTATCGCCTTTCGTGTTCGGCGCGGTGTTCGGCGTGATTGCGGGCGTGATGGTGTTCCTCGCGCTGGACGAATTATTGCCCGCCGCCAAGCGTTATTCCGACGGACACGAAACCGTTTACGGTCTGACGTCCGGTATGGCGGTGATTGCCTTGAGTTTGGTGTTGTTTCATTTTTAAATCTGAACTAGACAGGCGCGGCAGAGTCAAACGCAGTGCCGAGGTCGTCTGAAACTTTAAGCAGGGCGGGTTGGCTAAGGAATGCGGATAAATCGAAAAGATAAATAAAGGTAGTAAGTATAATATGCTAAAAATGCATATAAAATCGCATATTTCAACTGCAAATTAGGCTTTTCGTAACATAAATTTACGAAATTTTATAGGTTTATTATTCAATAGAAATAGAATCTATGTGAAATTAATATCATTATTCTGCTATACTTAAAAACACTTTCTTAATTTTGACTATCCGTTTGGAGAAAAAATGTCCGAAAATTCACCTCTGCAATCCCTTCCTACTACCAACAAACGCATCATCGCCGCGGCTTTGGCGTTATTTTTAGGTTGCTTCGGAGCGCATAAATTCTATTTGGGCTTAAACAAAGCCGGTATCATCTATTTGGCGATTGGTGTGGTGGGTATGTTTTTTGTCTATCCTGCTTTGATAGTTGTTGTCGGTTTATCTCTCTTCGACATCTTTAAATACCTGACATCTACGCCGGAAGAATTTGAAAAAGTTTATGTTGTCGGTAAGAAAGAGTGGTTTTAAGCATTGGCT
>KV796979.1:20188-27436 GCA_001809325.1 Neisseria sp. HMSC077D05
CGTCTGAAAATTTTCAGACGACCTTTTGTTATTGCGGAGACGAATATAAACGATTGTGGAATCAAAGCTGGAAACGGCATCAGCCGCCGTAACGCAGTGCGGGGGCGGTAGCGAAGTTGGGGATGCTCTGCACCGGCGGCGAGAAAATCAGATATGCCGGCATCGGCGACGATGGCAGTCGAGTCGGCAAACAGGATGCGTTTCAGGCGGGCAGTAAAAATAAAATCTGTGTGAAATTAATATCATTATTCTGCTATACTTAAAAACACTTTCTTAATATTGACTATCCGTTTGGAGAAAAAAATGTCCGAAAATACACCTCTGCAATCTTCTCGTATTACCGATGACAAACGACTTGTTGCCTCTGTTTTGGCGTTCTTTTTAGGTTGCTTTGGGGTGCATAAATTTTATTTGGGCGTAAACAAAGTCGGTATCATCTACCTGTTGATTTGTATTTTAGGTTCGTTTATTCTCGTTGGTCCGATGATTGTTTTTGTTTTCTGTATCATCGACATCGTTAAATACCTGAAATGTACGCCGGAAGAATTTGAACAAGTTTATGTTATCGGTAAGAAAGAGTGGTTTTAAGCATTGGCTGATGCCTTTGAATATTGAGCGGATCGATAGCGCGAAGTTTCAAATATTCAGTACATCTTAAAAACCAAAAAAGGTCGTCTGAAAATTTTCAGACGACCTTTTGCTATTGCGGGGAATGAAACGACTAACCTGGAAACGGCATCAGCCGCCCAGATACCAGAATTTCAACGCCCACAATACGGCGACTATCCACACCATAGGCGGCACGTCTTTGACGCGGTTGCATAAAAGTTTAATCACGGCATAGCTGATGAAGCCGAAGGCGATGCCGTCGGCAATCGAGTAGGTGAACGGCATGAACACGATGGTCAGGAAAGCGGGGGCGGCTTCGGTCATGTCGTCCCAGTCGATTTCACGCGCGCTGCGCAGCATTTGCGCACCGACGTAGAGCAGCGCGGGCGCGGTGGCGAAGCCGGGGATACTCTGCACTAGCGGCGAGAAAATCAGACACGCCAACATCAATACGCCGACGGTTACGGCAGTCAGACCGGTGCGGCCGCCTGCGGACACGCCTGCCGCGCTTTCGACATACGGCGTGGTCGAGGACGTACCCAGTGCGGCACCGGCGACGATGGCGGTCGAGTCGGCGAATAGGGCGCGTTTCAGACGAGGCAGTTTGCCGTCTTCCAGCAGGCCCGCACGGTGGGAAACGCCGACCAGCGTGCCGGTGGAGTCAAACAAATCAACCAGGAAAAAGACGAAAATCACGCTGATCATGCTGATTTTAAAGAGACCATTGAAATCCATCTGCATGAAAGTCGGCGCTATGCTCGGAATTTCTCCGACCACGCCTTTAAAATCGCTCAAGCCCAGTAGGGTGGAAATGGCTGTGATTGCCAGAATGGTCAGGATAATCGCCCCTTTGACGCGGAAATGCCCCAAAGCCACCACCATGGCGAAGCCTGCCAGCACCAAAAGCGCAGCAGGTTGGTGGATGTCGCCCAGCTTCACCAAAGTCGCGTCGCTGGCGACGATGATGCCGGAACCTTTGAGCGCAATCAGCGACAGAAACAGCCCGATACCGGCGGCAATCGACATTTTCAAACCCATAGGCAGCGCGTTCACCAGCATTTCACGCACTTTGAAAAAGCTGAATAAAATGAAAATGATACCGGAAACGAATACCGCGCCCAAAGCCACCTGCCAGGGCACGCCCATGCCTTTGACGACGGCGTAGGTGAAATAGGCGTTCAAGCCCATGCCCGGCGCGAGCGCAATCGGATAGTTGCCGATGAAGCCCATCACAAAGCAGCCGATGGCGGAAGCGATGCAGGTGGCGACGAATACCGCGCCCATGTCCATGCCCGTTTCGCCGAGAATCAGCGGATTGACGATGATGATGTAGCACATGGCGAGGAAGGTGGTCAGACCTGCCATCAGCTCAGTGCGCACATTCGTGCCGTTTGCGCTTAAATTGAATATGCGCTCCAGCACATTTTGATTTGAAGTAGTCATGATTTATGCTTTTCAAAAAAAAGGAAAATTTGCGGGCGGTATTATACTGAAAACGTCTTGCTGTCGGGTGAAAAATTGTCAACATTTTGCCTGCGTAACACGCAGTCATTCCTGCCGCCTCTATGTGTGAATGAGTAGAAGGCAGGGCGGGAGGTCGTCTGAAAATCCGAGTGTTGAGTTTTCAGACGACCTTTGTCCTATGAATACAGCGGCAAGCACGGAAAGGTCGTCTGAAACCATGTTCCGAATACATTGTCCGCACTGGCGCGCAAGCGTAAAATTTCCGTTTTCTCCAAATGTGCCACACTCATGGAAACCGCCCTGCTCCTTGCCGGCAAAATCACCGAGCTGACCCTGATTGTCCTGATGGGCATGGCGTTGGTGAAGTTTAAGCTCCTGAATTCCGAACACAGCCGCACGCTCTCCGTCATCGCGCTCTACCTCATCAGCCCGTCGGTGATGATCCACGCCTTCCAAATCGAGAACACGCCCGATATCATTGACGGACTGAAGCTCTCGGTTGCCCTAGCAGTCGTGTTCCACATCCTGTTGATCGCGCTGGGCAGGCTTTTCAAAACCCTGTTCAAGCTCGATACGCTCGAACACGCCGCCACGGTTTACACCAATTCCGGCAACCTCATCATCCCGCTGGTGATGTCCATTTTCGGACCGCAATGGGTGATTTACACCAGCGGTTTTATCATCGTCCAAATGTTCCTTTTCTGGACGCACTTGCGCCTGCTGCTTTGCGGGCGCGGCAATCTTGCGTGGAAAACCGTACTGACCAACATCAACATCCTGTCCATCTTTATCGGCGTGTTCATGTTCGCCTTCCAAATCAAACTGCCGCACATCATCGACAACACGCTCGCCACCGTCGGCAGCATGATAGGTCCGGTCGCCATGCTCGTTGCCGGAATGTTGATTGCCTCTCTGCCGCTCAAAGAAATCGTCCTCTCCAAACGGATTTACCTCGTCGCCTTCCTGCGTCTGATACTTATCCCGCTGATTCTGCTGGTGTTTGTCAAAGTTTCAGGCATAGCCCACATTGGCGGACACAGCGATACCGTCGTTCTCATCAGCTTCCTCGCCACCGTCAGCCCCGCCGCTTCCACCGTTACCCAAATGGCGATGGTTTATGGTCAGAACGCCCGTAAAGCCAGCGCAATTTACGGCATCACGACGCTACTGTGTGTCATCACCATGCCGCTGATGATCGCGTTGTATCAAGCGATGGTTTGAAAGGGTTAGGTTAAGAAAAAGGTCGTCTGAAAACCCAGATTTGAGTTTTCAGACGACCTTTTGCCATCCCATCATGACGGACGGAATATACAAGCGGCGGCGTAACTTAAAAACCGAAAGAGATTGAATTCCCAATCAGGCAAAACACCGTACCAACTGCTTTCGCATGATGCCTGCCGCCGATACGCCATCCTGTATGGCAACCGGCAACGCCGCTATTCCAAACTACCATACTCCTGTTTTTCCGCATCCCAGCGGTAGACTTTCCGTTCGCCGTTTTTCATGCCCTTTTTTCGCCAAATGATGTCGTAAAACCCATTATGCTGCTGCGGCGACATTTTCAGGATGTATGTGTCGGTATATACATCATGCTGGCGTGTGCCGTCCTTATTCCAGCTGCCGGCAATGTTTTCAAGCGTAAAAGTGTTGGCGTTCAAAACGGGTTTCAGACGACCTTCAATAACGGCAAACAGCACCATAAACTCTTCCAAACTGCCGCCTCCTGCATAACCGACCGTGTTCTGCAAGCGCAGGCCGAAAGCATCGGTTTTATCGTTCAGGCGATAAGCGGCAAAATCGAGACGGGCGGGCAGTGCGATTTGCAAACCGCTATCGGGGATTTGCACGACAAATTGCCGCCTCCCGTCCATAGCGGGTTTGGGTGACGGATAAAATTCGTCTTTTTCTTCATAATCATAACGTTCGGTATAAGGCTTGGCGGCAAGGGCGAATTTGCCACCGGCATCCTTTGTCAGCACGGCGAGGGTTATTTGAGCGACAGGGTTGCCCGAGTCGGGTCTGCATTGCGCGTAGTGATTCGGGTTTTCGCGGTAATAATCGCCAAGCGGCTGCTTATTCAGGCACACCAGCGCGACTTGGAGGCCGTTTTTCCAAGGCCGCAGCGACATCATATTCAGTTTTTCCACGTCTGCATCAGGCGCAACCAAACTCAGGATTTCGCGTACGTGCGCATCTTGGCGCGACAGGCTGCCGAAGCCGTCGGCAAGCGGTTTGCCGTCCGTTTGTTTTGTATGCCGCTGCGTGATTTCCGTCTTCTTGACCTGTGCCCGCCCTTTGCCGGATGAGTGTACGGTTTCCGCCGTGGAAAGCGGGGCGGCGGCGAAGAACGCAAAGGAGAGAAATAATCCGGTTTTATTCATGTTTTGTATCCTGCTTGTTCGAAGAAATGTAGCGGGTCGTCTGAAAACGACAGGCTGGAATGAAGTCGGGATTCTAGCAGTACAAACCGAAAAAAGAATCAGGCTTGATTTTCAGACGACCTTTTCTTGCTACAATCCGTTTTTTCTCATTGCCATTATCATGAAAACCAGCGTCTGCCTTTCACTATTGCTCCTGCTCGCCGCCTGCCAACCCGACTCCGCAGCCGTAGATACCGCCGCGCCGACCGCGCGCAAGCCTTCTTATTTTGAGTCCGACAAACGCCAAGCCGCCACGCTGGTCAAAACGCAAACGCCCGCGTTGCCCACCATCCGCAGCCGCGCCGATTTCGACCTGCTTTCCCGTGTTTACGAACAAGACAGCGAATATGAAATCCCGCACGTCCTCTTCCTTATCGACCGTGAAGACAACAACCGCACCGATTACATCAATACGCCGAAATACCGCCTGCACGAAACCTATCTCGCCGAGATTTTGAAGCCGATGCCGGCGCGCAAAGAATTGTTGGAACAATACCGCAGCCCGAACCGCCGCTTCCTGTTCGGTACCATCAGCTGGCAGAACAGCACTCAAGAATATGTTTACGAATTTTGGGAAGGCGACAAAATCACGCCCGAATTGCTGAAATTGGCAGAAGGCCGTCTGAAAGACAGTTTCTTTGCCCCGCTGCGTTACAAAACCAATTCCCTGTGGCAGGAAACCGTTGCTGCGCAAAGCAAAGTCCCCTTCATAACCCAAGAAAGCCTGATACAGAATTTCCCTTATTTACCGTTGCACAGGGGGAAGGCGGTAGGCACATTGCGCGTCATCACTCAGGAAGACGACCTTTACGATGTCGGCGCGGACGACATCATCATCTTGAAAGAAGTGCCGCTGGTGTTGCCGCCCGTAGCAGGCATCATCAGCGAAAAACCGTCCACCGCGTTGTCGCATGTGAACGTCTTGGCACGCGGCTGGGGCATTCCCAACATCTACCTCAAAGACGCGGAAAAAATCCTCGCGCCCTATATCGGCCGCCGTATCGAATTGGAGGCAGACGCAAAACAATATCGGGTCGCCCAAACCAACCGAAACACAGCCGCCAAAACATTTTCAGACGACCTCTCCCTGCCGCAGCCCGACACTTCCGATTACAGCCTGCGGCCGCTTGCCAACTTGCGCCGTGAAGACAGCCGTTACTGCGGCAGCAAAGCCGCCAACCTCGGTCATATCCGCGCCCATATCGCAGGCAGCAACGTCCCAGACGGATTCTGCATCCCCTTCGCCTACTACCGCGCCATGATGGACAAACTCGGCATCAACGCGGCAACACTGACGCAAATCGAATCGCAAAGCGGCGGTGACAACCGCAAACGCCGCACCGCCTTGCTCGCATTGCAGAAAAAAATTACCGATGCCGAAATCCCGTCTGAATGGAAACGTACATGGGCGGAACAATGGCGCAGCCAGTTAAACAGCAAAGGCGTGTTCGTTCGCAGCTCGTCCAATTCCGAAGACCTGCCGAATTTCAGCGGCGCAGGACTGTACACCACCGTGCCGAACGTAACCGGCGAAAACGCGCTGGCGGAAGCAGTGAAACAATCTTGGGCTTCCGTCTTCAATTACAGCGCGTACGAAGCCCGCCGCATCGCCGGACTGCCGCACGACAGCGTGAAAATGAGCGTCTTCGTCCAACAAAGCATCAATGCCGACCTCTCCGGCGTACTCGTTACCGTCAATCCCTACGATACCGCGCAGAAAAACACGTCCTACATCGCCGCCAAACGCGGGCTGGGCATTCGCGTGGTCGAAGGAAAACGAGTGGCGGAACAAGCCGTTTACAACCGTCGCAACGATGCCGTACAACGACTCAGCTCCTCCAACGAAACCACCGCACTGCAACTGGATGAAAACGGCGGCGTCAGGGAAGTGCCGATAACCGGCGGCAACGTCATGAACCACGACCAAATCCGCCGCCTCGACCAAGCCGGACAGCAAATCAAACAGCTTTTCAGCAACGGCGAACAAGACATCGAATGGGCTTTCGCAGGCGGAAAACTCGTCATCCTTCAGGCAAGGTCTTATTTAAACGGCAGGCGGTAAAGTGGATTAACTTTAAACCAGTACGGCGTTGCCTCGCCTTAGCTCAAAGAGACGATTCTCTAAGGTGCTGAAGCACCAAGTGAATCGGTTCCGTACTATCTGTACTGTCTGCGGCTTCGTCGCCTTGTCCTGATTTATGTTAATCCACTATAAAGTGGGAAAGGAAAGAGGTCGTCTGAAAACGCGGTTTCAATGAAGTTCAAAACCAAAATCAATCCAGCAAAGGAAACATCATGAATTATCAGGATTTTATCAGCCAAACCGAAGCACAATACAGCATCTCCTTGCCCAACCTATACAAACGCCTCGCAGCCGACGGCATGTTGGACTTCGGCGATTTTATTTTCTTATAGGAATAAATATGATGAATTCTTTTTATAACAAAAGACTATTACATATATCAGCAATTTTAGGTGGAATGTTATTAGCTACTCCTGCGATGGCATACTGCCCGAACGGTTTAGAATCTGGTGGGCAATGTTGGGCGCCTATAGGACCCCAAGGTCGGATGGTTGTAATTGGATCTGCGCAACCAAATAATAGCTATAGCTATAGAAATCAAATAACGGTTGTAGTCAGTCAAGTTCCGCCCCCCGACCCACGGATTAAATGTAAAGTACCGGTCAATGGCACTCAGCATTGCACAAAGTATTATGATTATGAGCTGAATTTACAATCCAAGTGCAACAAAAA
>KV796980.1:0-5169 GCA_001809325.1 Neisseria sp. HMSC077D05
TACTGTCCTATTTTGATTTTAATTGACTATAAGTGCAACCCCTTATTGAAGTTTCATCAGTCGGTCTTGTTCGACTGACAATACGCCGTTTATCTTTTGGAAATAAGCAATGGCATCTTGAATATTGGTTTTGGCTGATGGACGAATGGCAATTCCGTGCAGGTTTTTGTATTCGTAAACCAAACTTGCGCCGGAATCTTTCACTGCCTTCATCAATGAATCTGAGCCGATGCCTTCATCGTAGAAAATAATCAGATTGCCCGTTGTGGCTTGTACTTGTCGGGTGGGGACTGCTTCAGTCGCTTGGGTCGGTTTGCTTGGGCTTTGACAGGCGCAGAGCAAGGCGGAGAGTAGGATAAATGCAAAAGTTTTGTTCATTGTTGTTCAGAGGGTTGAGTGATTAAAAAGGTCGTCTGAAAATGAGGTAAACAGAAATTATGGAAGATAAAGTTAGAAAGATAGCTAAATCTTTAGGTTATTTAAATCTTCAAGTTATAAAAGGATAAAGGAAATAATGAATTTAAATAGTACATATAATTTTTCACTCAATCAATATAACTTCTATTTTGAGATAAATTGGGAATTTAATTTTCTGTATTTAGAGAAATTTAATCAGTGTAGTCAAGTCTATATTGATTCTGGTTTTTATATCAATTTTGGAAATGGTCTGTCTCTATATATTGCCGGTGAAGAAGACTATGGCAATTTATTAGATTTTATAGAATTTGTCTCAGATAATAATCAAGACGAATTAAGCTTTGAATCACATACTGCTAAGATTAGTAAGAAGAATAATATCTTGAATATGAAATTTAAGAAAAATAATATACTAAATATGGAGGAGTTAGTTGGCAAAGAAAGAAATATAAATATAAATTTCAGTCATGAGTTATATACTGAATTAAATTCTTTAGTATCGAAAATTCAGGATGACTATAAAAAATTTTCTTCTAATTTAGAAGTAATTAAAAAGATTTGGTTTGGAACTGACGCAGATTAGCAGTTATATCCAGCGATTGTCACGCACAATATAAAAAGCGCAGCTGGTATGGTCGTCAAAATACAAAGATTTCTATTTGCCTTTCAGACGACCTTCCCAGCAATCTCGATGGTTATGCCTCAGGCAGTTCCATGTCTAAAACGGTTTGTTCCTGCTTGGCGCGAAAGTCGGCAAGTTTTTGAGCCAGCTCGGGGTTTTCGTTGGCAAGCAGTGAGATGGCGAACAGGGCGGCGTTGGCGGCTCCTGCTTCGCCGATGGCGAAAGTGGCGACGGGAACGCCTTTGGGCATTTGTACGATGGAGAGCAGGGAGTCTTCGCCGCGCAGGTATTTGCTGGGTACGGGTACGCCCAATACGGGGACGGTGGTTTTGGCGGCAACCATGCCGGGCAGGTGCGCCGCGCCGCCTGCGCCCGCGATGATGGCTTTGATGCCGCGTTCGCGGGCGGTTTCGGCGTATTCGAACATTAAATCGGGGGTGCGGTGTGCGGACACGACGCGGGCTTCGTATTCGACGCCGAACTCTTTGAGAAACTGCGCTGCCTGCTGCATGACGGGCCAGTCGCTGTTGCTGCCCATGATGATGCCGATTTTGGCCATATTTGCTCCTAGTGTATAAAACGTTATTCAATGAATGATTTCAGACGACCTTTGAATATGGGAGGTCGTCTGAAAAGTTATCGTTGCTTGATGCTGACGGCGGCACGTTTGGCGGCGGCGCTGCCGGGGTAGCTCTGTATCAGTTTGCGCCAGGTGTTGCGGGCGATGTCTTTCTGTTGCAGCTTGTATTGGCATTGCCCGATGCTGAAGAGCGTGTCGGGGGCTTGCGGGCTGTTGCGGAAACGGTTGGCGAAGCGTCCGCCGATTTCGATGACGGATTCGCAATTGCCCATGCGCTGTTGGCTTTGCAGCAGCAGATACATATTGCGTCGGGCGCTTTCGCTGCCGTTGCCGCCGTCTGCTCCTTTTAAGACTGCGGCCGCTGCGGCGTAATTGTTGCGCTGATAGTATTTGAGGGCTTGGTTGTAGAGGCGGGTTTCGTTTTGGTCGGCAGAGTCGGCTTCTGAAGGCGCGGTGCCGCCGTTTGCCAGATAGGTGCTTTTGAGTTTTTGGTCGTCCAAACGTTGGGCGGGCACTTTCCTATTGGTGTGACGCGGGGTTTTGTTTTGTTTTTCAAGTTGTTGCAGCCGCTGGTTGGTGTTTTCCATTTCGCGCTCCAAACGTTCGACCTGCATACCCAAGCGTTCGATTTGAGTCATCGTGTTCAAATCGGGATAGGGAATGGCGGAGGATTCGGCTGCGGCGGTGGGAATATCGGGCAGCATGAAGGTGTCGCCGGATTTGGGTTTGGGGGCGGTAGAGGCGCAGGCGTTGAGCAGGAGGATACCGGCAAACAGAATGGGAAGGGTTTTGTTCATTTTATTTTTTAAGCAGCAAAGTCAGACCGTCGCCGACGGGCAGGGTAATGGGTACGATGCGGGAATCGTCGGGCAGGTTGCGGTTGAAGGACTGGAGTATGTTTAGGCTGGGCGGGGCATCGCGTTCTGCTTCACCCATAACGCGCCCGTTCAGCAGGACATTGTCGATGGCGATAACGCCGCCGCTGCGAACCAGTTGCAGGCAGCGTTCGAAATATTGCGGGGTGGGCGGTTTGTCGGCATCGATCAGCGCCAAGTCGTAGCTGCCTGATTCGCCTTGGCTTATCAAGTCGTCCAGGGTCAGCAGGGCGGGCTGGAGGTGGAGGGTGATTTTATGGGCGACTTGCGCTGCCTGCCAGGTTTCGCGGGCGATATCGGTAAAGGTGACGTTGATGTCGCAGGCGGTAATTTTGCCATGTTCGGGCAGGACTAAGGCGACTGTGGTGCTGCTGTAACCGGTAAACACGCCGATTTCCAGATATTTTTCGGCTTTGAGCAGGCGCGCGAGCCAAGTCAGCAAGGCTGCCTGTTCGCGGGCAATCGCCATTTTCCCTAAACGGTGGGATTGCGTGCGCGAACGCAGGGCGGTCAGGACGGGATGCTCTTTTTCGCCGATGCTGTTGAGGTAGTCTTGCAGCGCCGGGTCGATATTGTGTGTCTGGGTGGTCATGCCGTTTGGCCGTCAGTCTTGGTAGTAGGTATAAGGTTTTTTGGCGACTTTGGCGGCTTCGAATTCTTTCTGTTCTTGAGGGGCCAGCTCGACATCCCACAACAGATGGCGGTTTTCAAGGCGTTGTGTTTCCAGCTGCGGATTGTCTTCGATGAGTTTGTCGAGGAATTGGGTGGCTTCGGATTTGTAGTGATACATGATACGGTTCCGTGCAGGTTTGCGTCAGCCTTTTATTATAACTGATAACGCCGTTACGGTTTTTAGATATTCGACTATATAGTGGATTAACTAAATCAGGACAAGGCGACGAAGCCGCAGACAGTGCAGATAGTACGGAACCGATTCACTTGGTGCTTCAGCACCTTAGAGAATCGTTCTCTTTGAGCCAAGGCGAGGTAACGCCGTCTGGTTTAAAGTTAATCCACTATATTTTCAGGGTTTATAGTGTTTCGGGTATAATGCCGCCTTATTTTTTAATGCGATACGGCAGGTCGTCTGAAGCCTTTGCATAATATTTTGCCCGTATTCCAGGCAGAATATTGCGCAAAGGCTTCGCCGCCGGTTTCAGACGACCTTTTTTTATTTTGGAAAGAGTTTTATGTTGAAAAAATGGTTGCATAAAGTTTTACCCGGAAAGCAGCCGAAGCAAGTGCCTGTGGCGAAGGAAATCCTTCCTTTCGACAGGCACCATATCAGCGCGGATATGTTGAGTTTTGCGGCGGAAAAAGTTGTCCGCCGTCTGCATGACGAAGGTTTTCAGGCTTATGTTGTCGGCGGGGCGGTTCGCGACCTGCTGCTGGGCGTCGAGCCTAAAGACTTCGACATCGCCACCGATGCGACGCCGGAGCAGGTTCATAAGATTTTCCGCAGAAGCCGCATCATCGGTAGACGCTTTCAAATTGTACACGTCATGGTCGGGCCGGAAACCATAGAGGTTACGACCTTTAGGGGTGGCGGTAAAGTGCAGCAGAACGCGCACGGCAGGATTATGAAGGACAACACTTACGGCAGCATGGAAGAAGATGCCATGCGCCGTGATTTCACCTGCAACGCGCTTTATTACGACCCGATTAAAGAAGAAATCATCGATTTCCATCACGGCGTCGGCGATATTGCCGACCGCAAGCTGGTGATGATCGGCAATGCGGCGGAACGTTATCAGGAAGACCCTGTCCGCATCCTTAGAGCCGTGCGGTTGTCGGGCAAACTTGGGTTTGACGTGGAAGAAAACACCGCCGCGCCGATTCCGGAACAGGCAGGTCGTCTGAAACACGAACCCGTAGCGCGCCTGTTTGACGAAATCATGAAACTGCTGTTTTCCGGTTATGCCAGAGAGTGTCTGAAACGATTGAATTCCCTAGGCGTTTCAGACGACGTCCATCCGCTTCTGACTGCGCTCAAATCGGCTGCAAAACCTGAAAACCGCATTATCTCTCTCGCCTTGAAAAATACGGACGAACGTTTGCGCGCAGACAAATCCGTGTCGGTGGGCTTTGTCCTTGCCGCCGTATTGTGGCCGGTTTTGAACCGTCATTGGCAGGACAACATCAAACGCGGTCAAAAACCTGCGCACGCTTTATCCGAAGCGATGAACACCATGCGCGAGACGGTGGAAAAAGGCTGGGGTGTGCCGCAGCGTTTTGCCGCGACCATGAGGGAAATTTGGCAGCTTCAGCCGCAATTCGACTACACACGCGGCGCGCGTCCGCACAAAATGCTGGCGCAAGCGCGTTTCCGTGCGGCTTACGATTTCCTTGTGTTGCGCGGAGAGGTCGGCGAAGTGGAGCGGGATTTGGTCGAATGGTGGACGAAGTTCCAACATGCGGATGCGGAGGCCCGCGCGGAGATGACGCTTGCCACACAACAGCGCCGACAACACGGGCAAAGCGATGGCGCGGATGGCAAGCCGAATCGTAAACGCCGTCGCACGCGTAAGAAAAAACCGGCTGCGGATAAGCCGGAATCATGAATCGACCGATTGCAAACGGTCTTGTCTTATTAGTTTGTTGTAGGGCTGAAGTATTGGTTTGAATGCCAAATTGTTTCTGCCGCATTTATAGTGGATTAACTTTAAACCAGTACG
>KV796980.1:5269-11910 GCA_001809325.1 Neisseria sp. HMSC077D05
GGTCGTCTGAAAATTTTCAGACGACCTTTTTGAATAGTTTGAAGAATCAAGAGGGAAACATTCACCCTTTACAAACCCGCAAGCAAACGGCGGATTTTGCCGATGGCAAGCTCGGTTTCCAAGCCGCATTCCGCCCCTTCCGTCCCTCCGCTGAGGCAGCGGATGTCAGTGATGCCGCAGAAGTGGGCGTATTGGATGCCCAGTTCGCGGGCGAGGACGGCTTCTGGCATTCCGGTCATGCCCAATACGTCCACACCGTCGCGGCGGTAACGTTGGATTTCGGCACGGGTCGGCCAGCGCGGGCCTTGCAGGCAGCCGTAAACGGCTTGGGTGTATAAGGGCATTTGGTGCTGTTGCGCGTGTTCGGCAATTTTTTCGCGCAGTTCGGCGGAGTAGGGTTCGAGAAAATCGGTGTGTACGACCGGTTCTTCCTGTCCTTCAAAAAAGGTGTCCTTGCGGCCGTAGGTGTAGTCGATCAAGTCGTCGGGCAGGACGAGTGCGCCGTTTTCAAAGCGGTTGTTGATGCTGATGACGGAGGAAACGGCGACGATGTATTCCGCACCTATGGAATGCAACGCCCAAATGTTGGCGCGGTAGTTGATTTCGTGCGGCGCGACGGTATGGCCGAAGCCGTGCCGCGCGAGGAAGAAAATGTCCTGACTGCCCAGTTTGCCGCTTAAGACGGGGCTGCTGGTCAGTCCGTAGGGGGTACGGACGATTTTGCGGTCGGTGATGCTCAGTTCGGGCAGCTTGGTCAGGCTGCTGCCGCCGATGATGGCTAACATATGGTCCTTTGTGTAAGTGATTTCAGGGAGTGAGTGTCGGAAAGAAAAAGGTTTGCAAAACAGCCATGATGATGGAAAACAGGATTAACACCTTCATTTTTTCCGGAAAGCTGTATCCGTCGTCTACGGGAAGCACTTCCCATAGCAACATCGACAGAAAACCAGATATAAACCAAAGTGCAAAATTGTTCAACATGGCTGTCGAAAAAGGGCTGGGAGGTCGTCTGAAAACCCATATCTGTTTTCAGACGACCTTTTTGTCCTTTTACTTGTGTTTGTAAAAACGGCTGTGGAAATAAGCGTTCGCACCTTCGCGCAACAGGACTAAGGTTACGGCGGCAAGCGGCAGGCCGGCGAGCATGCCGACGAAGCCCATGAGTTGTCCGAACGCCATCAATGAGAAAATCACCCAGAAAGGCGACAGACCGATGCGGTCGCCGACGATTTTTGGGGTAACGATAAAGCTCTCAAGGAATTGTCCGATAGCGAACACTACCCACACCATAATCAGACCGTGCCATGTGCTAAATTGCAGCAAAGCGGCGACGGTTGCCAGCAAAAGTCCGGTAAATGCGCCCAAATACGGGATAAACACCAAAATACCGGCAATCATACCGATGGCGAAGCCCGAATCCAGTCCGACCAGCATCAGCCCGACCCCGTACACCAGCCCCATAATCAGCATCACCATCAACTGCCCGCGCAGGAACTCGCCCAAAACTTCATCCATGTTGCTTGTGATGCGCGTATAAGTGTCGATAAAGCGGCGCGGAACCAACGCGCTGATGCCGTAAGACCAGCGTTTCCAGTCCAAAAGGAAATAATACAGCAAGAGCGGCAGCAGGATCAGGTTGCTCATGCCGCTGATGACGTTGCCGCTTTGGCGCATCAGCGTCGGCATCCAAGCCTTGAGCGTGTTGCTCAATTCGCCCGTATGCGACTGCAACCATTTGACCACCGAATCCTGATCGATATGCACATAATTGCCCGCCACATGGTTCAGCCAAGGCAGCAGCCTGTTTTGCGTAAAATCGACGATTTGGGGAATGCGGCTGACCATATTGTTAAACTGGTTGATCAGCATAGGCACGATAATCAGCATCAGCGACAGCAGCAACAGCAAAGCGAATACCATCACCATCATGGACGCGGGGCCGCGTTTAATCCGTTTTTTCTGCAACCATTCCACCAGCGGATTCAACACATAAGCCAATACCGCCGCCACAATAAACGGCGTCAGGATGTCGCCCAGCGCGTACAGCAGCCAAACAAAAGCCGCAATCACGCAGCCCATAATGATCCACGGCTTCATGCCGCGCGTTTTTTTCTGATACATAAAACCTTTCCATGTGTGTTTCAGCGGAAGCCGCCGCAATCGTTTTCAGACGACCCCTGACCGTCCAGTATAACAGAATAAACGGGGTCGTCTGAAACCTCAGATTGTTTACAAAATCACCGAAAAATCCAAGCCCGCGCCTGCAAAATAAGGTAAAATACGCCCCATCGTTTTTCCGTCCCAATCACGATAAGGAACCCATTCATGAGCACTTCATTGAGCTACCGCGACGCAGGCGTCGACATTGACGCCGGCGATCAACTGGTCGAAAACATCAAACCTTTTGCCAAACGCACCATGCGTCCCGAAGTGTTGGGTGATTTGGGCGGCTTCGGCGCATTGGTCGAAATCAGCAAAAAATACAAAAATCCCGTCCTCGTCAGCGGCACCGACGGCGTAGGCACCAAGCTCAAACTCGCCTTCGATTGGGACAAACACGACACCGTCGGCATCGACCTCGTCGCCATGAGCGTCAACGATATTTTGGTTCAAGGCGCAGAGCCTTTGTTCTTCCTCGACTATTTCGCCTGCGGCAAACTCGATGTCGCCCGTGCTACCGACGTGATTAAAGGCATCGCCCAAGGCTGCGAAGAATCCGGCTGCGCCCTTATCGGAGGCGAAACCGCCGAAATGCCCGGCATGTATCCCGAAGGCGAATACGACTTGGCAGGCTTCGCCGTCGGCGTGGTCGAAAAAGAGCGCGTCATCAACGGCCGCAGCATCAAAGCAGGCGATATCGTGTTGGGCTTGGCTTCCAACGGCGCGCATTCCAACGGCTACTCCCTCGTCCGCAAAATCATCGCGCGCGATAATCCAGATTTGGACGCCGAGTTCGACAACGGCAAAACCTTGCGCGAGACCATCATCGCCCCGACCCGCCTGTATGTTAAACCCATCCTTGCCGCTTTGGAAAAATTCACCATCAAAGGCATGGCGCACATCACCGGCGGCGGCATCACCGAAAACGTGCCGCGTATCCTGCCTGAAAACACCGTCGCCCAAATCGACGCCAAAGCATGGGAATTGCCCAAGCTGTTCCAATGGCTGCAACAGGCAGGCAATGTGGAAACGCAAGAAATGTACCGCACCTTCAACTGCGGCATCGGCATGGTGGTCGTGATTGCCGAAGAAGATGCCGACGCGGTGCGGGCATTCTTAACCGAACAAGGCGAAACGGTTTACCGCTTGGGCGTTATCCGCAAACGCAGCGGCGACGAACATCAGACACAAGTGGCTTAAATCACAAGCCTGAATTTAAATAAAAGGTCGTCCGAAATTAATTTCAGACGACCTTACTGTACGGTTTGATCTTTATATGGTTTACTAAGTTTATGTGCTTTCTAGATTTTTCAATAATTGACCAGCTTCTTCCTTAGAGATTTCAGTAATATAATCGCTCTTGATAGCAAACTTAAGTAATTCTATTATCTTATGATAATCCCTCTTGTTTTTCCTATTAATTAAGAATTTTGCATAATCAAGAGCTGCATCTCCATCATTTAATTCTAATATTGCTTTATTCCACCAAAATTTAGCCTGCCTTATATTACCTAAACCGGCATAAAGTGATGCAATATTAGAACATACCCCACCACTTTTCCCTTCATATTGCCAACTTTTTCTATACCATTTAAGCGCCAAAAGTGGATTTTTTTGAACCCCATATCCAAGATCATATAAAGCTGCTAAATTATTATAACAATTAACATCTCCTTGCAAAGCTCCGTTCTTCAAAAAATAAAAAGCTTTTTGATAATCTTCATGTTCAAGAAAATAACTAGCTTGTAAAAAATCATCAGTATGATAATCGTCATTACACATAGAACCCATCCTTAACATTTTATTTTTAGGCGGCAGCATTATAAGAAAGAGCCCATTATCGTGTTCGATGTCAGCGATGACCTCGTTGTCACTATAAATCGCGCCAGTCGGTATCGGGCAATCCGTTTCGGGTGCTCTCTTCCTTGCTCGACACTTTCCATTGGTGTTGGACGATGAGTCAGCCGTTTGCGTCGTAGTCGAATCAGGTGATGCTTTGGCTGTTGGTTGCGCGGACGAGGTTGCCTTCAAGTCGTATCAGTAAACGGTTTCCTGAACCTTGTCGCCACTGTCGCGGGCGAGGGTGTGGATTAAGCGTCCCAATATATCGCGTTTGAATTCAGTAATCCCAGTGGGCTTCGAGGTCGTCTGAAAAGCGGAAAACGCATCTATGCGTACCGCACACACTCTACGTCGGGATTGGGTGCATACGGACCACTAATTACCCTATATTTATATTTCTCATTATTTATTAAAATACTGTAACTGATTCGACTTTGTTATTTTCAAACCAAAATATCGCTCTAATATCATCACAATCTACGCTATCATATTTATCTAAAACTAAAGAATCATAACCAAAAATTTTTTTTATTTCTTCAATATCCTTGCCAATTAAATTTATATCTTTGTAAAAAAGATTATTTTTTATTTCCATTCCTGCAAATTGGCTATTTTTTTCAAAGTAAATTAATGATTTAATTCCATTTTCTTCAAAAATAAAAGAGTCATAAATATCTTCATTTTCTGAAAAAATATTTGCATTTAACTCATCTAATATTTTCTTATAATCAAGATAAATTTTATCAAAATACAATTCATTAATTTTAATTGTAGGGATCCAATTCCATTTTTTTGTTTTCATCATCTTCTATTATCTTTCATGTGATATAATTCACCTTTCTCATTTATTCTCTTTGGGTGTTTTAAAAATTTTCTTAAATTTGCAGATAAAATTATATAAAATAAATATATTTATAAAAAGGCTAGTTGATCCGTAAGTAAAGTGTATTATTCTTCGATAAAAGATATTATCAACAGTAGGATTCAGGTTTAGTCCAAAATAAGTAATAATATCTTCTTCAATAATGGACCATGGAAGTGTTATAGTAATATTAATTAATTCTAAAATCCAAGGGCTTATTATAAATAAGATTATATATATAAATAAATATAATAAAAAATATTTAAAGATTTTCATAAAATTACCGGTTTGTAGATGTTTTTAATGGTTTTATTGGTAGATAGTGGATTTTGGCAAGTTCAGGTCCCAACGCTTTATAGAAAAATCAGGATGAAGAATTAGGATCATGTTGGATATTTTTAGATGTATTCATAAGAGTGTCATCGCACCTTACCATACAGTTATATTTTTCTAATTCTGAATATGAGAATTGTTCCCTACATTTAACATAGCAAATATCATGTTGTCTACAATCTATATCCAATACTCCCATTGGTTCGACATAATATCCATTATTTTCTCGAAGTTTACTGTATTTTTCTTCCATCTTTGTTCAGTCTGGTCCACATCAATTCCCATAATATCTAAACCAATCTAATGTATCTATCTATTTCGTAGTATCCGGTACAAAAGCATAAAAATTAATATCTCAAAATAACCTAATCGGATACTGACCCCAAACCGGTCTGCATCAGGTTCGTAATACCTGAAGAGGTTGTAATATAGCCCTGATTCACGGTCGGCATACTGGTTTTGCAGGCGGAAGGGTTGATAATTGATATCCGTTACCTTGATTTCCTCTTTCAGATGACCTTTGCTGCCTTGCTCAGAGGGGGGACAATTCAACCTAAAGGATCAAGTTCGTAGTGGCTGACGAGTCTACCTTGAATACGCTAGATTTAGCGATGCAGTTCATCTCGTTCGGTGTCGGTGATAACGGGTGATTTGATTGTTTTCGTTGTTGTTGAAGTAGGAGGAGGTATGGGGAAAGATTGTCTGGCAATTGATTTCAGACGATCTTGGTGTTTATTGGGTCTCGACCCAATCTACGGCTACTATTAGGTTATAAAGAAGATTCTAAATATAAATAAGCAGGCTATTACATCTAAAAACAAGCAAATTATAACAAATAATAATAATTGAATAGTTTGGTTTTTTGCTATCAATGATGCTAAGCATTTTGATAAAAAAATAATACTTAAACTTAAAAAGTAATAGAATAGAGTCTCTAATATTCCTGAAATATAATTGCTTATATTTATATCATAATTATTTAGAATGAAACTAATAAGTCCTTTCAGTTCCCTGGTTAAGAACAAAATAAATAATAGGTTTAAAAATGACGAGATAAGTAACTTCAACATAGTATTTTATAAGGAAACACAACGTTGTTTACACAACAGGTTGAGAAAAATAAGCCGGTAAGACCTCAAAAGGTGTATCTCCTTTCAAGCTCTTCTGTGGCTTTACCGTATTATAAAAATTCATAAAGCGGCACAACTCCTTTTTCCAATGTTCCGAATCTCTAAAGGAAAATTTATCATGCCAAATCTCTATCAAGATGAGAGCACTCGATCTAACCTACAGCTTAAATCAATATTTGCAACTTTCGAGATTAACTCAAGCGACAATATCTACGCTTACTTGGCGGTTACCCATCCCTGCGAATATTACCGTAATTCTTTAATAAGACATTTATAAACTCTTCTCCAAACTCTTTTATTAATACCTTCTCCAT
>KV796980.1:12010-12542 GCA_001809325.1 Neisseria sp. HMSC077D05
ATTTAAATCAGTATCTGCCATAATAACTCCACTGTTACCATAATCATTCAGACTGCCTGTTATTCTTTGTATATTTTTTATTAAATTATCATGTTCAAGAATCCAGTTTTCCACAATAATATTAAAATCACAATCTAAAACATTAACTTGCTTATTAAAGCCACCTAAATCTAATAAGTCAGAAAATTCCTCAAGAAACTCTAAATCCATTCCAAGCCCAAAATCAAAGAACAAAAAAGTATCATAATTTGGTATTAAAAAATTGTTGGGTAAAGAAAAATTCTTCCCAATAAAAATATCATATATTTTTTTCATAAACATTTCCTTTGTAACTATTTTTAAATCTAATTTTAATTCGCCGTCTTGATCCATTGCGGAAAACCATTGCTGATAGCCGACTGATTTCCATCCATACCTCCTCCAGTATTTTTTGGATAAAAATTATAGAGAAGGTCATCTGAAAATTGATTTTAGACGATCTTGATGTTTTGTTGGGTCTAGACCCAACCTTGTATATAGGAACTCCCGTATC
>KV796981.1 GCA_001809325.1 Neisseria sp. HMSC077D05
GAGGGGATGTCCAACTTTTGGGGTGCAGTTCACTTTTCAGACGACCTTTTTCAACAACATTATTAGCGGATGTTGACATACGCGCCTGAGTGCAGGTCGCGCAGCAGGTTGGTTGTAGCCTGTTGGGCTTTTTGCTCGGACATGTATTGGCGTACGGCGTTGCGTTGACGCTCTTCAGGCGTACCGGCGTCACGGACGTCGTTCAGCTTGATGATGTGCCAGCCGAATTGCGTGCGTACGGGTGGGCTGACTTGACCGGGTTTGAGTTTGTGGACGGCTTCTTCAAACGGCGCAACCATCATGCCGTCGGCGAACCAGCCCAAATCGCCGCCGCTGCTCGCGCTGCCATCTTGCGAATATTGGCGCGCCAAACCGGCAAAGTCAGCGCCGCTGCGGGCTTGCGCGTAGATTTTGCGGATGGTGCTTTCCGCGCCTGCCGCCGCGTTGTCGTTGTCGGCTTTAATCAGGATGTGTTGCGCATTGTATTGGCGCATCGGTTCGCCTTCGGGCAGGGCAACGCCTTGTTGGCGCGCGCGGTCGATGAAGCTGTTGACTTCGGCATCGCTGACGCGGCTG
This sequence comes from Neisseria sp. HMSC077D05, assembly GCA_001809325.1. GTDB lineage: Bacteria > Pseudomonadota > Gammaproteobacteria > Burkholderiales > Neisseriaceae > Neisseria. The sequence goes on from KV796981.1 coordinate 577, forward strand.
TTTTGCATCACGGCCTGCTGGCGCACTTTTTCCATAATGATGGTGTCGGCGATTTCACGACGGGTGTGTGCGGACGGATTTTTCAGCGACGGCGTTTGGGCGATGACGGCATCGATTTCGGCATCGGTCGCTTGAATGTTGCGGCGTTTGCCCGCTTGAACAATCAGGGATTGGTTGACCAGTTGCGCCAGGACTTGCTGGCGGAGTTCGTCTTCGCTGATTTGCGTGCCTTTGGGAAGGTGTTGGCGTGCTTCGGCAATGGCATGTGCCAGCTGGCGCTGGGTAATGACTTCGTTGTCGGCAATGGCGGCGATGCCGTCGGAAAGGCGTACGGCGCCCGAATCGGCAGGCGTGGCTGCCGCTGCCTGTTTTGCTGCTTTCTGCGTTTTGACCGGCTTGCCTTTGGATGCGGCTTTGGGCGCGGCGTGTGCGTTCAATGCCAGACCGAGTGCGGCGGCAAGAATCAGGGGTTTGACGTTCATGGGGTAACTACCTCGTTGGTTTTGCTGTAGCCGGGAATGGCCAAGCGCAGTTTTTCAAATGGATTGTTGCCGAGATTGCTCAGGTCTTTGAGTTGGAGATTGAAGAATACGGCGTTTTTGCGGCTGTTTTCGCCGGTCACGTAACGTTGTCCGACGAGGCTTGCGCTCCAACAGCCGCAATCGCTTTTGTATTCTGCGCCAACCAAGATTTCGAGCGGTTTCTTGGCTTGGATTTCGTAGTTGTAACGTGCGACGGCGTAAAGGTTTTTACGGATGGGCCATTGCGCCGCCAAATCGACTTGGCGGATTTTGTCGTAGAAATAGTTGCCGTCCGATTGCAGGTAAATGCGTTCGTTGCGCCCGTATTTGTAACGCGCGCTCAACACTTTGCCCGGCTCGGGATTGTAGCGGATGGTCGCGGCGTAGCTTTCGGCGCGGCTTTCGTTTTGGTTGTAGTGGATATCGAAGCCGGCATGGATGCTGTTGCTCAGTTTGCCGTGCGCAAAGCCGACCCAGTCGGATTGGCTGCGTTCGTAACGGCCGACGCTGCCATCCAGCAACACCTTGTCGTTTTTGAAATAAAACTTCTGTCCGATGCCGGCGCGGAACAGCTCGGCACCGTTGTTCGGGTCGAGGAAGCGGGTTTGCGCGGCGGCGGTCAGGCTGTTGGCGGAGTTGATGCGGTCATTGCCGACGTATAAATTTTCACGGAAAAGCTGGTTATACGAGAAGCTGTTTTCCGAGGTGTCGAAATTGGGTAAGTCGTTTTGGGACTTGGTCGGGATGTAGTTGTAGAACAGGCGCGGTTCGAGGGTTTGCAGATAGGCGTTGCCGAACAAATTGGCGTTGCGCTCGAAGGTCATGCCGGTATCGACGTTGAATATCGGCAATACGCGGCTGACGCGGCGGCCGGATTGGTTGCCGAACGAGCCTAAGTCGTAATAAGTCGCGTGTACGCCGATTTTCGGACGGATATAGCCCCATTGGTTGTTGAAATCCCAACGGACGCTGGGATACAGCACGGTACGGCTGCCGTCTTGTTTGCTGTCGTGTACGAAACGGGTGAACTGGCTGAATACGTTGATATTCGCCTTGCCCATGGTTTTCTGCCAACGTCCGGTCAGACGCGGCATGATGGCGTAGGGTTCGTCTTTGTAACCGTTTTGGTTGGCAAGGGTTTGGTATTTCTGTACGTTCAGCGCGCCGTCAAAAGAGCCGCCCCAGACATTGTCGCCGTAGTTCAGCCACAGTTGGCGGTTGAGGTTGACGTTGCTGGCGATGTCCTCGCGTCCGTAGAAGTCGCGGTAGTAATTGTCGTCTGAAACCTGATTAAAGTTGATGCCGCCGCTGAGTTTGTCGGTCAGTTGGTGGTTGTGGTCAAACTTGATTTGATAGCGGTTGTTTTCATGACGTTTTTTATCGTGCGGCATCCAATCGCCGTCAATGACGCCGTTAAATTTCGGCTCGAGATAGCGGACCTGTCCGCCAAGCTGCACGCCGCGCGAGCTGATGATGCCGGGGCGGAAGGTGGCGTCCAAGTTGGGGGCGAGGTTGAAGTAATAAGGGAGGGCGAGTTCCAAACCGTCCGAACCGGTTGCCAGCGTCGGAACCAACAGACCGCTCTTGCGATGGCCATTGAGCGGGAAATCCGCCCAAGGCGTATAAAGCACGGGAACGCCGCCGAACACCAGCGACGCGTCTTTTGCCACGCCTATACCCGTTTCCTGATCGGTTTCGATGCTTTTCGCTTTGATGTACCAGCTTGCATCGCCGGGCGAGCAGGTATTGAATTTGGTATTGATGAGCTTGTACAGCCCTTTGCCTTTCATTTCCGCCTTTTCGCTGACGCTTTGGAGGCGGCGGCCGTCTTTTTCGGCATCGACGCGGACATATTCGCTCGAGCCGGTATTGTCTTTCAGGTTGTACACCAAAGTATCGCCGCTGACGGTTGAGCCGTCTTGATACAGCTTAAAGCGGTCGCCCGCCCTGACGGTATCACTGGTTTGGTCATAATCCGCCCAATCGGCGTTCAACACTTCCTGATTGCGTTCGATGATGACATCGCCTTCGGCGCGGACAGCGACTTTCGACTGTCCGGCAACCCTATCCGCAATCACGCGGGTGTAATCCTGCGGCAGGGCTTCTTCGCCACTGCGTTTGATTTCAGGTTGCTTGTTTGCTTCGGAAGCCTGATGCTGGCAAAACAGGCAGGTATCGCCTAAGGACAATTTGTCCTGATCGGCCGGACGATGGTTCTCCACGCTTTGAACCGCAGGCGGGGTGGCCTTTACCGGCTCGTAATCGGCAGGTTGCGGCAAAGATGCATTTTGCGCATATGCCCCTTCCGCGCCGAAGCCGACGCTTAACGCCAAAACCAATGGTTTGAGTGAAAATAAACGAGCCAAAATCGCCCCTTAAATCGGTTTGCCAGTTAGAATAGCGGTTATTTTAACCTGAAAATCCGCGACACCGCTATGCAACGACAAACCGAATTACAAAATTGGCTTCACGCCGTCTATCCCGAACAAAACTTCGAATTGAGCTTCGCCGCCGCCGATGCCGACTTCCGACGCTACTTCCGCGCTACGTTTGCCGACGGCAAGACCGTCATCTGCATGGACGCGCCGCCCGATAAAATGAGCGTCGCTCCTTACCTAAAAGTGCAAAAACTTTTCAATATGCTTAACGTTCCCCAAGTATTGCACGTCGACGAAGCGCAAGGATTTATGGTGCTCAACGACTTGGGCAGCACCACTTTCCTGACCGCCATGCAGCAAGAGCAAGGCACGGATGCACACAAAGTCCTGTTGCTTGAAGCCATAGACGAACTGGTCGAGCTGCAAAAAGCGAGCCGCGCGGGCGAATTGCCCGAGTACGACCGCGACATCATGCTGCGCGAAATCAACCTTTTCCCCGAATGGTTCGTCGCCAAAGAACTCGGACGCGAACTCAACTTCAAACAACGCCAGCTTTGGCAGCAAACCGTAGACACTCTGTTGCCGCCGCTGCTTGCCCAGCCGCAGGTGTACGTCCACCGAGACTTCATCGTCCGCAACCTCATGCTCACAACCGACCGACCCGGCGTACTCGATTTCCAAGACGCACTCTACGGCCCGATTTCCTACGACTTGGTTTCCCTCCTGCGCGACGCCTTCATCGAATGGGAAGAAGAATTCGTATTGGACTTGGTCATCCGTTACTGGGAAAAAGCCCGCGCCGCCGGATTGCCCGTACCCGCCGCGTTTGACGAGTTTTACCGCTGGTTTGAATGGATGGGCGTACAGCGTCATCTGAAAGTCGCCGGCATCTTCGCCCGCCTGTACTACCGCGACGGCAAAGACAAATACCGCCCCGAAATCCCGCGTTTCCTCAACTACCTGCGCCGCACCTCCCGCCGCTACACCGAACTTGCACCGCTTTACGCGCTGTTGGTCGAACTGGTCGGCGATGATGAATTGGAAACCGGGTTTACGTTTTAGCCTTTTGTAACGGAAACAGCCTGTGCCACCCAACGGTGCAGGCTGTAAAACCATTCCGTTCAAACATCTTGTCATCCGATCTGTTCCGTTTTAAAGGAAAGGCCCATGCCCAAATACTCCGATATCTGCGCTGCCGCCCGTGCCGGCGATTTGGCTGCCGTGCAGGATATGGTTCAAGCTGATCCCCAAACCGTTTTCACGACGGACAAATACGGCTTCAACGCGCTGCACGAAACACTTGTTGCTGATAATTGCGGCAATGTCAATTTTGAATTGGTGCGGTTTTTGGTTCATGCAGGCTGCCCGATCAATCAAATCAGCAAAGGCAGCCATCCGCGTTCGCCGCTTTGGATAGCCGCTGAATTCTGCCCCGACACTGAAATCGTACAATTCCTGATCGACAACGGCGCAGATTTAGCCACGCTGGAATCCGACGGCAGGCATGTGGTGGACTGCATCGACAATCTCCAAGAACAAAAAGCCGTTCAACAACTACTCAGCACACTGACGGGACAGCCGCTTCCCGAACCGCCCCCACTGCCCAAATATCCCGAACAGCGCACCGATACCGCCACATGGCGTAAAACCACAGCTGCAATCAAAAAAGCCTTTGCCCAACTGGAACGCGCAGGCATCATCGCTATACCTAACGCAAGCTATACCGTTGGAGAATGTATTGCTGAATGCTTCGATAAATTGGAACAGCAGCCCGACCGCAGCCGTTTCACGGGTTACTGCTTCTATACTGAGCCTAATAAAAATCGGGCAAGGGAATTTGGTTGTCTATACCTGAACTACGGCATGATTGCGGAGGATGAAAGCGGTATTGCTGAATTGGCGGATAACATAGTTTCTTTATTGCAGCAGCAAGGCTTCGATGCGGAATGGAGTGGTAATCCGGATGATTACATCAATGTATGGTTGCAACCGTTTTACGCTGCCCTAGCAAGCTAATCAGTTTCACTATATAGTGGATTAACTTTAAACCAGTACGGCGTTGCCTCGCCTTGCCGTACTATCTGTACTGTTTGCGGCTTCGTCGCCTTGTCCTGATTTAAATTTAATCCACTATAATTTTTTATTCTCTTAATGGTTTGGGCATTTTGAGTTAGTGATATCAGATAAAAAGGTCGTCTGAAAACCTGATTTCAAGTTTTCAGACGACCTTTTGCATTCATGCCGGTCCAGCCTTAGCGAAAACTAAGCCTCCGCCACAGAATCGCGGCTGAAGGTTTTTTCGCAGTAGTGGCATTTGAGCTTGGTCTGCCCGCTTTGTTTGCGGACGTAGAAGCGGCTTTTCACCGGCTCGCCGTGGCTGGCGCAGTTGGTGTTCGGGCAGCGGAACACTTCGGCGATTTCGTCGGGCAGGGTGAGCCGGCGTTTGTTGATGACTTTGAAGTGGTCGATGGTGTTGACGACGGCTTCGGGGGCGAAGAGGGCGAGGCGGTTGGCGGCGTTGTCGTCCAGCCAGACGCCGGTGATTTTGATGATGTCTTTGCTGCCTTGGGTTTTGCTGGGCAGGTTGAAGCCGACGGTTACGGCGCTGCCGTAGTGCAGCAGTTTGAATTGGCGCAGGATAATCAGGCCTTTGCCGGCGGGGATGTGGTCGATGACGGTACCTTTTTCGATGGCTTCGACGCTGAGTTTAGGGGTTTCCATATTTGCTCCTTATACTTCTTCGTTCAACACCAGCGATAAAATCGCCATGCGGGCGTAAACGCCGTTGGTCGCCTGCTCGAAATAGTAGGCGTGCGGCGTGGCATCGACGTTGGGGTGAATTTCGTCAACGCGCGGCAGGGGGTGCAACACGCGCAGGTTGGGGCGGGCGTTGGCGAGCATGGCGGCGTTGAGGTTGAATTTGCCTTGGATTTTGGCGAACTCTTGTTCGTCGAAGCGTTCGCGCTGGACGCGGGTCATGTATAGGATGTCCGCCCATTCGACGGCGGCTTCGAGGTCGGGCAGGATTTGGTAGCGGCAGCCTGCGGCTTCGAGTTCTTCGGTGATGTATTCGGGCATGGCGAGGCTGGGCGGGGAGACGAAGGCGAATTCGCAGTCCCAGCGTTTGAGGGCTTGGCAGAGGGAATGGACGGTGCGGCCGTATTTGAGGTCGCCCGCCATGGCGATTTTGAGCTTGTTCAGACGACCTTGGGTTTCGTAGATGGTCACGAGGTCGAGCAGGGTTTGGCTGGGGTGTTGGTTGGTGCCGTCGCCGGCGTTGATGACGGGAACTTTGGAAAACTCTGCGGACACGCGCGCCGCGCCGTCTTTGGGATGGCGTTGGATGATGGCGTCGGTGTAGCTGGAGATGATGCGGGCGGTGTCGGCGAGGGTTTCGCCTTTTTTCGCGCTGGTGTTGGCGCCGTCGGCAAAGCCGATGACTTTGCCGCCCAAGCGTTGTACGGCGGTTTCAAACGACAGACGCGTGCGGGTGGAGGGCTCGAAAAAGCATGAGCCGATGAGTTTGCCTTCGAGCAGGTCGTCGCGCGGGTCGGCTTTGAGCTTGAGGGCGGTTTGCAGGAGCAGCTCAAGCTGTTCGGTCGTCAGGTCGGAAATGGAGATGACGTGTTGTCGGTAAAGCGGGTTGGGCATTCGGCTTCCTTTCTTCAATTCGGCAAAAACCCCGCTAAGGCGGGGTTTTACGAAACAACGACGGACGCGCCGCGGCGTGCGGTACGGGCAAAACGGGCGGGGCGGGCGTTGAGGCGCATGGGTCGTCTGAAATCGGTTTGAGGTGGCGGTATTATCGCATATTTGACGGGGCGGGGTTTCGGATTTTCGTGAAAAGGGGTCGTCTGAAAAATGGGGTTTCATCCTTTTCAGACGACCTGCTTTATTCGGTTTTGCCCGTCAGGGCTTTCATACAAAGCTGATATTCCGCCTTGCCCGTATCTCGGGCGAAGATGGCGTAGTCGGATTTGGGGACGGCGTTCAAAGTCGATTGCGGGAAGTGGTAGATTTCTTGCGCCACGCGCTCGGTTAGCCCTTGAATGAAGGAGCGGCTGTAATCGTTTTTGGCAACGGCCATAAAGCGTTCGTTCATCTTCTCAACGGTTTGTCCAACACCCGTACCGGACAAACGTTCGCCCATGGCGGTTTGAGCCATCAGTCCGACCAGGGCGCATTGGTCTTGGAAGGATGCTTCTTGCGGTTCGGCGTTTGCAACGGAGAATGCGGCGGCGAGCAGGAGGGCTGCGGTATATTTTTGTATGTTCATGGTGGTTTCTTTGGAATAGAGGTTGTTGGAGCAGGCGGGAATTTACATGAAGTATTCTGTGGCGGCAACAACACGAAGCCGGCAGGATTTCAGGCGTGAAAAAACAAGAAGGCGAAACCGTTTACCGTTTGGGCATTATTCGCGGGCGAAACGGCGATGAACATCAGACGCAGGTCGTCTGAATTTTACTTGCCGGAATAATTTAAGGTTATTTGAAATAGTCTCAGACAGTCTTATGTTATTCCCTATGAATTTAAGCAGTTGCCGGAAATTTTGTGAAAACATCATAGGACGTACCAATAATTTGAGAACTTATCTTCCTGTTTAATAGTCTATTTTATTGTCGAGAATACCCCGACAGGATTCCATGATATGCAAAATCAAAATGAAGCATCCGTTAGGTGCGGGTCGTCTGAAACCGCTGTTTCCCGACTTTCTCTGCTGCTTTGGGCGGGAATTGTAGCAGCGGTGTGCTGGACTGTTGCCGATATGCTGCTGGTCGGATTCGTGCAGACGCCGGAACGTTATCCTTTGCTTTCGCAGACGCTGGCGCCTCAGTTGGGCGAGGCGGCGGATTTTGCCGTGCTGATGCAGGCCGGCTCGCCTGAGCGGCTGCTGTGGGGCGTGTTGCCGGCGACGTTTTCTGCGGTGCTGTATCTGGCGGCGGCATTCGGTGTTTACCGGTTGATGCGGCCCGGACGTACGGCTAGAGTCGGTTTTGCAGTGCTGTTTTTCGGATATGCGCTGTCGCCTTTGGGGCATGCCGGTTTTTATTTTACGGGGATGGTTGCCAAGGTGCTGCTGAATGCCGCGCCGGACGATTATCCGGCGTTGCTTGCGCTGTTCCGCCATTTTTACCGGATGCTGGAGGTGCACTGGATGGCGTCGGTCGGTTCGATTGCGGCGGGATGGCTGCTGTTGCTGGTACAGACGCTGCGCCGCAGAACGCTGCTTCCGCGTGCCGCCGCGTGGTGCAATCCGTTGCCGGTAGGAACGGTTATTGCAGTTTCGTGCAGCCTGTTTCCGCAATCACCCGTTGCCGCCGCGCTTGGCGGAGCGACGTTTAATCTGGCGCAGTTGGTGTTTTTTGTTTGTGCGGCGGCGTGTGTCCGCAGGCGGGGAATGGGGATGCAGCCGGGCTGAAATAAAACGATGCCGCCTTTGCCGGACGGCAATCATCCGCCTTGGTGCCGATGCTTGTAATACAGGTAATCCGCCGTTTCATCCCAAACCCATCACACATCATATTGCCGCTACGGCTCAAAGGTCGTCTGAAATTTGACGCTCCATTTTCAGACGACCCCTTGTCGTTTTTCAAAAAACAAAAAATCCGACTCCGGCCCCAAGCGCCACGAAGCACGGACAGTAGGGTATAATTGCGAAATATATTCTTTTGTGAAATCAATAAAAAACAAAGACGCCACAGCAGTTTTTGAAAGGTTTCACCCTAATTTCAAACTCTACACAGGAAACCGCCATGTTAGTCTGCAATCCCTACGAAGTCGTGATCCACGGCACAACCAACAAAGGTAAGATTTTCCGTCCCAGCGACTGGGCAGAACGCTTGTGCGGCATATTGTCCTCATTCACCAAAGACAACCGATTGTCGTACTCCAACTGGGTGCGCCCCATGCTGGTGGACAACGTCCGCTGCGTCGCCGTCGATAAGAAACTCGAAGAAGACAATCCGCAGATGTTCCGTTTCCTGATGGACTTTGCCGCCGACAACGACCTGCGCATCATCGACTGCAAAGAGCTTTTGAAAGAACAAGAAGACAAAGCACAAGGCGAGCCAGCCGAACGCGTTTTGTTGGCACAAGCCATCGAAGAAAAACACGCCGCCGAAAAAGCACAGGCCCAAGCCGCCACCGCCGAATACATTTTGCGCGAAATCCCGCCCGAAGACACATCCACCGCCTTCGCCGCCCTCAGCGTCCTGCGCTCCGCATTGACCGACATCAGCAAATTCACCGAACAAATTAACACCATCCAACGCCCCGCCGGCTACCGCCTCTTAGGCATTTTTGAAGAAGGCAAACACAACGCCGTCGCCGTCTGCGGCTTCCGCGAAGCCTGCAACCTCGCCAGCGGCCGCCATATCCACATCGACGACATCGTTACCCTGCCGCAAAGCCGCCGCAAAGGCTACGCTTCCCGCCTGTTGGCAGAAGTCCGCAAAATCGGCGCGGAAACGGGCGTGACCAAAATCCACCTCAACGTCCACGTCAATCACGACCGCGTCGATGCACACCGCCTGTATTTCAAAAACGGCTTCGAAATCTGCGCCTACCATTTCCGCTGCGATCCTAAATAAACGAAAAGGTCGTCTGAAAGTTTTCAGACGACCTTTTTTAAAGTTGGGTTTTTAACCTAACCTATGCTGGCTAATCAGTATTTTTTACCTTTATTTTTCAAATAGTCGGTATATATCTTCGGCAGTGGGTCTTGATAGCTTTCGTCTATTTTTATGCCCTGCCTTTTCAGCTCGCGTTCTTTTTCCATACGGTATTTATCATTAGACTGCAACACTTCTTCCACCATGGGCAGCCACTTTGCAGGGATAAAGCGGTCGTCGTTATCTCTCTTGTAAACACCACTGTAATCCTGAAATTTATATTCCAAAGCATCGAACTCCATACTAATCTTATATATCGAGTAGCCTTGCCAATATTCGTTGGAGTCTGCATTAAGGCTAATAGATAATATAACTCCGTCGACATACAGTTCATAGGAAAGGCTTTCAAGTCCTTGGGTAAAGACATTTAGCCACTCCTGCTCGCTTGGTTCGTAATCTATATAGACATATTCCCCGCCCTGAAAAATATCTATTTTATCGACCATCCGTGCGCCGCCAGGATAGTAATACCGCTTCCAGCCTTTAGCTTGCAGCTCCCGCAGCAGCCCTAAAAACTTTTTCCTTGCTTGAAAATGTTTGTCAGGTCGGTCGGAGCGGTAAAACTCCGCATCCACTTCAATACTGGTTACGCCCCAGCCGTTTCCTTCCTGACTGGAAGCCAATACGTGACTGTTGTCCGGCAGCATAAAGCTGTGTTCCCCATGCTTGAAGCGTATCTTGGGGTGATCGCCCAGACTGATAAAGCCTGTACCGTATGTTTGTTCGTAACCGCCGTTTAAGCGGTTAGCCAGTTCTTGCTCGTTTTCACGCAGGGAGATTTCGGGAATGCCTGTATTAATTTTCCAATCCTTTTGGGCAAACAGGGGGGTATATGCAATAGCGCATACGGTAAATACTGCTAAGACAGGGAGGATTTTGAGTAGTTTTTTCATATACGCTTCAAATTCTAAAAAACTTTATCTTAAGCGGTTTTGCCACACTTGTATAAATCTTACTACTACTATGCTTGGGTATGCTGACAACCACTACTTTGCCTATTACTCTCTACTATGTCCACTTTTACACCTAGCCCCAGCATAACACTAATTTTATTGAGACCTTTGCAAAATTCCCCAAAATCCCCTAAATTTCTTGGTGGGAATTTAGGGGATTTTGGGGAATTTCGCAAAGGTCTTAACCCCTTAAAACTTGGGTTCTTTCTGCAAATAAGGTAGTAAATCGGGATCCTGATAGCCCTCATCGATTTTATACCCCTTGCTAACCAACATGGCTTCCTCTTTTTTGCGTTTTGCCAGTTCAATATTTCGGTAGCGTTGCCAGTATTCCGGCAGGCGGGAGCTGATTTTATCCATTTCTTCTTGAAGTTTATCGATGCCATAACCGTCAGGGATAAATGTGTTATATATGTCATTTCGGGTGCTGTAGCGCGCGGTTTTAAACTCAATCCGCATCATATACTGCCCCCATTCGTTAAAACTTAATGTTTTATTGATGCTATCTAAATCTTCTTGGTCGTTGATAGTTGGGTCAAATAAAATCGTCATTTCAACACCGTCCAAATAAAAGTGCACGATAAAGCCTCCTTGGCTTATCACGCTATACCATGTATTGAAATCGGGAACTACACCGGGATCGGTAATATCGCCCAAGCCAAAATTTTCTTCACCTTGGAAATATCTGATGGCATCTTTACCTGTCAGCCGAGGACTGGATAAATAAATATAGCGTTGCCAGCCACTGTCCTGTATCCGCTTCATCAGCTTAACCCATAAATCATAGGCTTCACGATGGCGGATAAGTTCATCGGCACTGATGCCGCTGTTTAAAACAATATTATTTACTCCCTCTCCCTCAGGTTCGGAACGTACCGATCCCATGGCGGTAAAGGTATGCGGAATAGTCAGGTCATGGCCGCTGTGGCGGATGGTGACGGCTCCCAATTGTTTTGACGGCCACTTCAAATCTAAAAAGCCAACCAGTTCTCCTGCGGTATGGTGATCTGCAACCGCACCTGCCTGTTTGAAGCTTTCCGGCCCTTTTTTGCCCAATTGTAAAGTTACTTCCTGCGGCATGATTTTCTCCTTGTCGTCTGAAGCATGAACTGTTAATGAGATCAGAGCGAGCAAAAGAGTAGCGAGCAAAGCTGCTACAACCCGCTCACTGATTGCCTTGTGGGTCGTTCCAAGATTCATGGTTTTCTCCTTTTTTGGTGCTACCTATCCAGCCTGCTATGGTTTGCAGGTGTCTTTCGATATATTCCTACTTTTCGGATTCGGACAATACGGCTTCCTGCGGACGGATTTCAAATGCTGCGCGCTGATTGAGATAGGAATACAGTGGCAGGGAGGAATCGGTCGAGGTGGCGGTGAT
>KV796982.1:0-3545 GCA_001809325.1 Neisseria sp. HMSC077D05
CACTTCAAATGCGAATCCGCCGTCGTCTGAAAGTGTTGTTTGACTTCGGTGAAGTGACACTTTCAGACGACCTTTTATTTGGTGGGATGATTTTAAAAACGGCGTTATCCGTTGATGTCTTCCAGCGTCCTGCCTTTCGTTTCTTCGCCCAATATCAACACGACGGCGACAATCAGCAGCATAACCAGCGCGAACATCATGAAAATATTGCTGAACCCGCTGCTGCCGCCAATCATCGCGGCAACCGCCATAGGCGCAAGAATGCCGCCCACCCGTCCGATTGCGCCCGCCCAACCGGAGGCGAAGGCACGGAAGCGGAGGGGGTAAAGTTCGGGCGTGTAGGTGTATAAAACGCCCCATGCGCCGAGGTTGAAGAACGACATCAGGCTGCCCCATGCCATGACTTCGGAGGCGCTGCTGCTTTGTCCGAAAAACCACGCGCAGACGGCACAGGCGGCGAGAAAGCTCGCTAAAGTCGCTTTGCGCCCGATTTTTTCCACCAATGCCGCCGCCGCGATGTAGCCGGGCAGTTGCGCGACTATCATCACCAGCACATATTCAAAGGTTTTGACCACCGTGTTGCCTTGTTCGACCAAGAGTTTCGGCAGCCAAGTAAAAATGCCGTAATAAGAAAAGACGATGCCGAACCAAACCAGCCAAAGCATCAGCGTGCGCCGTGCGAAAGGCTGTTGCCATAGTTGTATGAAACGGATGCGCTGTTTTTCCTGTTGCGGCGGTGCTATGGCTGTCGCGGCAGGCGTTATGCCCGCTTCCTTTTCCAAGAGGCTGACCAGCCGGTGCGCTTCGTCCGTTTTGCCTTGCGAGAGCAGGTAGGGTACGGATTCGGGTATGAATTTCAACACCATCGGCACATACAAAATCGGCAGCGCACCGATTAAAAACGCGCTGTGCCAGCCGGTTTGCGGAATAAAGAAATACGACACCAAAGCGGCAGAAAGCCAGCCCAAGCCCCAGAAACTTTCCAGCAATACGATAAAGCGTCCGCGTACTTTCGGCGGCGCATACTCGCTGATCAAGGACACCGCGACGGGAAGCTGTCCGCCCAGTCCGACGCCGACGAAGAAGCGGAAAAATAAAAGCGCGGACAGGTTGGGTGCAAACGCGCATAAACCTGTTGCCACGCTGTACACCGCCATCGTCCCGGCAAAAACGGTTTTCCTGCCGAAGCGGTCGGCAAACCAGCCGCTGATAACCGCGCCCAGTGCCATGCCGACAAAAGAGATGCTGACAATCCAGCCCAATTGCGCCGGCGCAAGCGACCAGTCTTTGCCCAGCTCGGGCAGGATAAACGACACCAGCCCCGTATCCATCGCGTCAAACAGCCAGCCGATGCCGACCAGCACCAAAAGCCTGTAATGAAACTTGCTCGGCGGTAAGTTTTGCAGGCGGGTAAGAATATCCATCGCACTTTCCTTTGCTTTGTTTGTTGGCTCCGCGGTTTAAAGTAGAGCCACTCCTATTTAAGGCTTGCTGCTTGTGTTCATCAGTCAGAATGAGGCAAACCTGATAACAAAAAGGTCGTCTGAAAACCCAAAATCCGTTTTCAGACGACCTGTCTTTATTTTTTCCAATAAGCCGGTGTCAACAAAATCAACACCGTAAAAATCTCCAAGCGGCCCAGCAGCATCACGGCAGAACACAGCCATTTCTGCACATCGCTCAATACCGTATAGCTGCCCGCCGGTCCGACCTCGCCCAAGCCCGGGCCTGCATTGGTGATACACGCGATGACGGCGGTGAAGGCGGAGATAAATTCCATCCCGCTTGCCATCAGCAAAAAGCTGAACACAATCGTCGTCATGAAATAAATCGAAATAAACGCCATCACCGTCAGCGCCATGCGGTCGGGAATCATGCGTCCGTTGACCTTGACCGTGCGCACCGCTTTCGGGTGCAGCAGAATCATCATCTCGCGCAGGCTGAATTTGAACAAGACCAACGCCCGCACGTTTTTAATGCCGCCGCCCATAGAGCCGGAGCTTGCCAACAGGTTGGACAGGAAAAACATCCACAGCGACACGATCAGCGGCCATTGCGCAAAATCCGTGTTGGAAAAACCGCTTGCCAGCCCGATGGAGACAAAGTTGAAGCTGACAAAACGCAGCGAATCCCCAAAGGTTGCATAAAAATCCTTCTGCCACAGATACACCGCCGACATCAAAATACTGCCCGCCAGCAGCACCAGCAGTACGCGGCATTCCTCGTCCTGCCAATAGGATTTGAGCGAACGCCGTGTCAGCGCCGTGAAATGCGTGGCAAAATTCACACCGCCCCAGAGCGTGAAAAACATGATCGCCCATTCGACGGTCAGCGAATCAAAATAAGCGATGCTGGCATCGTGTGTCGAAAAACCGCCCAGCGACACCGCCGACATCGCGTGGCAAAGCGCATCAAACCAGCTCATCCCCGCAAAATGCAGCGTCAGAAAAGCCGCCGCCGTCGTCATCGTGTAGAAGAACCAAAGTTTCTTTGCCACCTGCGAAATGCGCGGCGCCATTTTGCTTTCCTTGTCCATCCCTGGAATTTCAGCCTTGAAGAGCTGCGTTCCGCCCACGCCCAGCATCGGCAGAATCGCAACCGCCAGCACGATGATACCCATGCCGCCCAGCCAGTTGAGCATATGCCGCCAAAAATTCACCGACGGAGCCAGCGTGTCCAAACTCGTCATGACCGTCGCGCCCGTCGTCGTCAGTCCGGACATCGCCTCAAAAAACGCATCGGTAAAACTGATGCCCGGGATGTGAATATAAATCGGCATCGCCGCCACCAGCGCAAACGCCAGCCACAACATCAAAACCAACGTAAACCCGTCGCGCGGGCGCAGCTCGCGGCGGAAATGGAAGGTCATCAGCCAAACCGCGCAAGAAGTCAGCGTCGTTGCCAAAGCCGTGTAGGCAAACGCCGGAAACGCGTTGTCCAGAAAAAAATACGACATCAGCGTCGGTACTGTGAGCAACATTGAAAACAGCAGCCCCAGTCTGGACAAAACGTGGACAATAGGAAGGAACTTATACATATCAATCTTAAAATAGGGGTCGTCTGAACGGCGTAATATAGTAGATTAACTTTAAACCAGTACGGCGTTGCCTCGCCTTAGCTCAAAGAGACGATTCTCTAAGGTGCTGAAGCACCAAGTGAATCGGTTCCGTACTATCTGTACTGTCTGTGGCTTCGTCGCCTTGTCCTGATTTAAATTTAATCCACTATAGGTTTGAAGTTGCCGTCCATATCTGCCTGCGAAATTCACATTCAAGCCGTCAAAACAGCTGAAAAACTTTCAGACGACCTGTTTTACAGACCATCCTTAGCAGGCAGGAACAAAAATTCGGTCCGTAATTTTATCAAATTAGGCAAATGGCGTTATTGATATTTTACAGCCGGAAAAGGCAGGGGGTCGTCTGAAAACGGCAGCCTCAATCGACATAAACGGACAAAGCAGGGATAAAATACCGATTGCTTTTTGAGCCGTTGAGCTTTTCAGACGACCCCTTTTCATATAGTGGATTAACTTTAAATCAGGACAA
>KV796982.1:3645-51599 GCA_001809325.1 Neisseria sp. HMSC077D05
CCGTACTGGTTTAAAGTTAATCCACTATACTATCCCGCCAGCCACAGCGATACCGTATAAATCACCAGTCCGACCAGTCCACCAACGAGTGTGCCGTTGATGCGGATATATTGCAGATCCTTGCCCACGCTCAATTCCAGTTTTTCTACCATCAGGCGGCTGTCCCAGCCTTTGACTTTGTCGGCGACGAACAAAGCGGCCTTATCTTTATAACGCATCACAAAATCCCGAACCAAAAGCGAAATCCGCACATCCGCCCTCCGCATAAATTGCGGGTATGCCTGAGCTTGCAAACGCATATGATTCAGCAGCTTTTCCAGTTGCGCTTGGCACAAAGAATCTTGTTTTTCCACATCTTCGCGCGCCCAGTCCAAAATGCCGCGCCATAGGATCATGATTTGACGTTGCAAGGCGGGCGATTGCGCAAGCTCAGTTTTGAATTTGTCCAAGCGGCGGTGCCACAGGCGCGAGGTGGTCAGGCGTTCGGTCAGTTCGTCGTATTGCACCAAGAATTGTCGGCGCAGCGCGTTGTCCTGCTTGTCCGCAGTTGCTAAATAGCCGTCCATCCATGCCAAGGCTTTTTCTGCCGCCCAATCATCGACTTTTTCCACCAAGGTCGATTTCACCGCCGCTTTGAGCCTGTCCCACGTTCCGGGATTGCCGCCTTCGATTTTTGCCGCCCATTCGCGCAGGTTCTGCTCCAACATTTCGCGGGTTTCCGGTGTTTTCAGCCAACGCCGAATCTGACGGAGCAGGCTTTCAAACGCTTTTTCGTGCATCCCTTGCGCTTTCAACAGCCGCAAACCGTCGGCAAGCGTGTTGCCGATTTGTCCGCCGCTGTAACGTTCTTCCAACAGCATCGCCGTAAAACGCGCCGTCTGTTCCGGTTTGGCGATGGCAAGCAGCGTCGGAATCTGTTTGGAAAGCCACGGCAGCCAATGCGATTTCACGTCTTCGCCGTCCAGCCATTTCAATAATTTATCGCTGGGCTGCGCTTGATAAATGCGCATGGCGATGGGTTTGCCCTGTAAAAAATTATGTTCGATAAACTGTCCCAATTCATCGCCGATACGCGCCTGATTACGCGGCAGAATCGCGGTATGGGGAATCGGCAGTCCGAGAGGTCGTCTGAAAAGCGCGGTTACGGCAAACCAGTCCGCCAGCGCACCCACCATCGCGGCTTCGGCAAACGCTTTGACAAATCCCAACCAAGGATATTGGCGCACATAAACGGCGGAGACTGCAAACAGCCCGCACGCAAGAAGCAGCAAGCCCGTTGCCCAACGCCTGCTTTTTGCCAACTTTTTACGCGCTTCATTTAAGCGGACTTGTTCCGAAAGGGTGTGCATTCTTTGTCCTTTTTAAAATCGGGATTTTTGTATGGTGTGTGTTTGAACAATCGGATTATACGCCGTATTGCCTAATTTTTAATCATTGTATATTTTGGTCGATAATAGAATAAGTTAGATAACTTTTCCACAGACTGCACACACAAAGGCAAACACTGTATGTGACTAAACCGACAAACTGCCCATTTTTTAAGCACTATATTTTTTTGTTTGATTATCAAAAGGTAATAGAACTTATTCACAGGCTGTTCACATCGTTCGGCAAAGAAATTGTGTATATCGGGGAAGATGGTTAATGCAGGGGGAGGGCGTGCGAATGGATAGTGTGTATACTTCAAATATCATCAGGTTTGTGGTTTGCAACATTCCCTTGCCTGACCGTATTCAGACGACCTTTACTTTGCCGTGTCGCGTTACTACAATCACTATTTTAATCCAATAAAACCAGCCCTAAGGAGCGCATTATGAACGCCTCGCAATTAATCAGCAGCCTGACTCAAACCGTCGGCGAAAAATACATCATCACCGACCCCGCGAAAACCGAACAATACCGCCAAGGCTACCGTTTCGGCGAGGGTAGGGCGTTGGCAGTGGTGCGCCCCGGAACCATTCTGGAAATGTGGAAAATTTTGCAGGCCTGCGTCGAAGCGGACGTGATTGTGATTACGCAGGCGGCAAATACCGGTTTGACAGGCGGCTCGACCCCCGACGGCAACGATTACGACCGCGACATCGTGATTGTGAACACCATGCGGATGAACATCATCCAAACCATCAACAACAACGAACAAGTCGTCTGCCTGCCCGGTTCGACCCTGAACCAGCTCGAATTGCTGCTGAAACCTTTAGGGCGCGAACCGCATTCGGTCATCGGCTCTTCATGTATCGGCGCGTCCGTCTTGGGCGGCGTGTGCAACAACTCCGGCGGCGCATTGGTGCAGCGCGGCCCTGCCTACACGGAAATGGCGCTGTTCGCCCAAATCAACGAAGAGGGCAAACTGGAGCTGGTCAACCATTTGGGCATAGATTTGGGCGACACGCCCGAAGAAATCCTGACCAATCTTCAAGGTCATCATTATCAGAGAAAAGACATCACGCAAGACGCAGGCAAAGGACACGACCATGCCTATTGCGACCATGTTCGCCAAGTGGACGAACCGACCGCCGCGCGTTTCAATGCCGACCCCGCGCGCCATTACGAAGCGTCCGGCTGCGCGGGCAAACTGATGGTATTCGCCGTCCGCTTGGACACTTTCCCTCAAGAGAAGCAAACCGCCGTGTTCTACATTGGCACCAACGACATCAACGAACTGACCGACATCCGCCGCGCCGCCTTGGGCGAATTTGAAAGCCTGCCCGTTTCCGGCGAATACATCCATCGCGACGCTTTCGATATTGCCGACGTGTACGGCAAAGACACGTTCTACGTCATCAAAAAATTTGGTACGCACCAACTGCCGAAATTATTTGATTTCAAAGCCAAAGTTGACCGATTCGGCAAAAAAGTCAGCTTCCTGCCCAAACATTTTTCCGACAAAGTCATGCAGTTCGTCAGTAAATACCTGCCCGACCACCTGCCCAAATCCATGCGCGATTACCGCGACAAATACGAACACCATCTGATTTTGAAAATGGGCGGAAAAGGCGTTGATGAAGCGCGCGCGTTCCTGACAGAATATTTTGCACACCATGGCGGCGCGTTTTTCGAATGCAACGCCGAAGAAACCCAAGCCGCCATGCTGCACCGTTTTGCCGTCGCTTCCGCCGCCATCCGCTACCGCGCCGTGCATGACGACGAAGTGGAAGACTTGGTCGCGCTGGACATCGCCCTGCGCCGCGACGACCGCGACTGGTTTGAAAAACTGCCGTCGGAAATCGACAATAAAATCATCCACAAACTCTACTACGGACATTTCATGTGCCACGTTTTCCATCAGGATTACATCATCAAAAAAGGCAACGACTGCATGGCATTGGAACACGAAATGCTGCATCTCTTAGACCAACGCGGCGCGCAGTATCCTGCCGAACACAACGTCGGCCATTTATACGAAGCGAAACCCGCGCTCAAGCAGTTCTACCGCAAACTCGACCCGACCAACAGTTTCAATCCGGGTATAGGTAAAACCAGCAAGAAGAAAAATTGGGCTGAATGATAAGGTAGGGATGGTATAAGTGAATGAAAGGTCGTCTGGAAAACGTATTTGGTTTTCAGACGACCTTTTATCTTGTAATGACTCAACTTGTTAATGTATTCTGATAGAATCATGACGCTAACGTTTTAAGGCATAAAGGCAAGGTGTTTAATGAGGCTTTACAAGATTTTTAAAGATCCTATGAACCAGTACGAGGCGGTCAAGCAAGGCTGGTCTTGGCCTGCATTTTTCTTTTGGGCCATGTGGGCTTGTGTGAAACAAATGTGGGGTTTGGGAATTAGAATTCTTGTCACGTTTGTTGTGTTAAGTTTATTAGCTGGTCAGAATGAATTGTTGAGGGCAATCAACAGTCTTCTTGGTTTCGGTGTTTTTCTTGCGTTTGGCATGTTCGGTAATACTTTGCGTGAAAAAAATCTGGTTAAACACGGTTATGTAGAATTACCTCAACTTATTAACGCTGCTAACCCTGAAGCTGCAATTGCCCAATATATTGCTGAATATGGTAACAAATAAGGCTTTTGGGGATATATAAGGTCGTCTGAAAACAAACCTAGCGTATTCTATTCAAACGCTTAACCTGTTTTCAGACGACCTTTTTAAAATTGAGTATCCAAAATATAAAATGCAGCGGCCAAAAATAAAAGCACCGACAAATCGGTGCTTTTTTTAAATTTGGCGCGGCGGACGGGGCTCGAACCCGCGACCCCCGGCGTGACAGGCCGGTACTCTAACCAACTGAGCTACCACCGCGCATCATTGTTTTGAAACAATGAAAGGAAACTTGGTGGGTGATGACGGAGTCGAACCGCCGACATTCTGCTTGTAAGGCAGACGCTCTACCAACTGAGCTAATCACCCGAGAACTCGGGATTAAACCAAAAAACCTCTATCAGGGCAAGCCGTTTGTTTTAAGATAAACATATTTATTTGAATATAAATAATAAATAAGTTTAGTATTGTCTTAATCAAAAATCATATGTCCCAATTTGTCCGCTTTGGTGTGCAGATAACGTTCGTTTTCCACATTTTCGCCGACATGGAGCGGAATACGTTCGACGACATTGATGCCTGCACCTTTCAAAGTCTGAATCTTTTCAGGATTATTAGTCAGCAGCTTGACGGCACGGATATTCAGATGGTCGTAGATTTGCTTGGCAAGCGTAAAGTCGCGTGCATCAACGGGGAGTCCGAGTGCGAGGTTGGCTTCGACCGTATCCATCCCTTCGTCTTGAAGCCGGTAGGCACGGATTTTGTTGATTAAACCGATACCGCGCCCTTCTTGACGCAAATAAACGATGACACCGCGCCCTTCTTGCTGAACCGCTTTCATCGCCGCTTCAAGCTGCGGACCGCAGTCGCATTTTTTGGAAAACAGGGCATCGCCGGTCAAACATTCGGAGTGGATGCGGGTCAGAACGGGGAGGTCGTCTGAAAAATCGCCCATCGTCAAAGCGATGTGTTCTTGTCCGTTCGGTTCTTCAAAACCGTGCATAGTGAAGTCGCCCCATTCGGTCGGCAGACGGCAGGAGGCGACGAATTTCAAGCTATTATTCATGTTCTTCTTCCTTGTCTTCGATGCCTACCAATGCTTTCAGCGGCTCGGCAAGTGCCAACGCCAGCGCCGACCAATCCGTTTGGGCTGCTTCATCGGCTTGATCTTTACCAGCAAATTCAACGTGGACCACGCCTAAAACCGTACCGTTTTGAGTAGCCACAGGAATGGACAACTGGCTTCCGCTCCTCTCGTTCCTGCTGCCTTGGATTTCATCAAGCGAAAGCCAATAGGCAATATCGTTGGCAATATTCATCCAACCGCTTTGCGCCGTACGGCAGGCAAGGTAAACCGTACCGTTTTCTTCATGAACCGCCAACAGGTTCTCCAAAGGCTCGCCTTGCGCCGCGATACGAACCAGCCTTGCATGCGGTTCGCCCGGAAGGTGGATGTAAACCGCCGCACTTTTGACGGCTTTTGCGCGACTGAATACCGAATCCAGAGCCATGAAAACCTGTTTGAGCAAAACTTCATTTTTTGGCGTTTCTTCAATATGGTCCGCCAGCTTCCAGCCGTCTTCTTCACGCCACAAAACCGAGCGGTCAATCGAAGCATTGCCTATATCCATCACCGTCTTCGCGGTCAGATAAGCAACACGGAGGTCGTCTGAAGACAGCTTCAAACCCTGTGTTTGTAAAAAATCCTGAATCAGTAAAACAGGCATGATGTTCCTCTTTGATATTTGATATTAGTGTGTTCCGGCAGATAACCGACCTGCCATTATATCGGTCGGAATAAAGCAATTTCAAGCCAAAGATTGTTTGCAGAGCAGGATACTTTGTGTATAATCTCTGGCTCCATCATGCGGACGTGGCGAAATTGGTAGACGCACCAGATTTAGGTTCTGGCGCCGAGAGGTGTGAGAGTTCGAGTCTCTCCGTCCGCACCACCTAACCCCTTTCAGGGGTTATTTTTTTGTCTAATCAAATCTAACGCAGTAATCAAGATTCAATACTGGCAAGGCTTTCAGGCTAATAACCCCCTTGCCAAGTGTCTAAATACCCCCAATGCCGTATAATTGAATAAACCAAAATATGGGGGTATGATTTGGGGAATCTGACAACACCCCCTAAAAACATACCCCCAATGCCCCTGAACGACCGCCAAATCAAAGCCGCCAAGCCGTCTGATACTGGAAAGAAAGCCAAGTTATTTGACGGGGGAGGCTTATATCTTGAAGTTACCCCAGCGGGCGGAAAAATATTCCGCCTGAAATACCGTATAGATGGCAAAGAGAAAACTCTCACTATCGGGAAATATCCGACCGTTTCACTGGTAGAAGCCCGCCAAGCCGCCGAAAACGCCCGCCGCATGATTGCACAAGAGCAAGACCCATCAGCAATGAAGCAACAGGCCAAACAGGAGCGCAAAACGGCCTTACTGAATACCTTTGCCAACGTTACCAAAGCATGGCATGAGAAAACCACCAAGCGCAAAAGCTGGAAGCCTAATCATGCCGCCCGTGTTTTGCGGTACTTTGAAACAGATGTTTTCCCTATTATTGGGGAAACGCCTATAAACAAAATCGGGAAAAAAGAGATAAAGGCCGTATTGGATAAAGTAACAGAGCGGGGCGTATCGGAAACCGCCGAAAAAATCAGGCAATGGATAGGCGCGGTGTTTACCTATGCCGGTTATGAAGAATTGACCGACCGAAACCCTGCCGCGTTACTGAAAGGCTATATAGAGCCAACAGAAAGCAAAAGAATGCCCGCCCTACCCCGTGAAGAATTGCCGGAGTTTTACCGCCGCCTGATACTGGCAGATTGTGAGCAACAAAACAGAATTTGCGTAATGTTGATTATGCTTTGCTTTGCCCGAAACAAAGAGATACGCGGCGGCCAATGGCAGGAAATCGACTTTAAGCGCAAAACATGGACGATTCCCGCTAATCGTATGAAACGGCCACGAGAGCACACAGTCCCCTTGTCTGATTGGGCGATTGAGCTATTAAACGAACTACACGCCATAACTGGCGAAACACCCTTTCTATTTCCAAGCCCTAAATCCAAAACTGGTTACATCAGCGAAAATACAGCGGGCAAAATCATCAACGGCATGGGTTATTACGGGATAGCCACCCCGCACGGTTTCCGTTCCCTTGCAAGCAGCGTTTTGAATGAACAAGGCTTCAATCCTGACGCGATAGAGCGACAACTTGCCCACATTGAAAACAACAAAATCCGCGCCGCCTACAACCGCGCCGATTATCTGAACGAGCGCAAAGAGTTTATGCAATGGTATAGCGATTTTTTGCGGGAGCGGTATAACCAAGCATTGCAACTGATTCAAGATGGCAAGACTGATTAGAGGTCGTCTGAAAATATCTACTTCGGTTTTTTGTGGTGTTTTTATTAGTTTAGAGGTGTCAAATGCTTCCACATGTCGCATATCCAAGATACATTGCAGCATATAGCCAAAAATATTCAGCTATATTCAATATTACTAATAGCCCTGAATTTGAGGACGCGCTAGGAGTTCTTAGTTGGCAAGCCAAAAGGGTATTTACTAGAGCATTTGAAAGTCTTGAGAAATTTGAGTATGGTGTGTCGCTATGGAGTCATAAGGAAACTTACAAGGTTTCTTTAGTTGAAGAGCAGGTTAATGACGCGTTAGAGAAGTATCAGGAAAAGCACGGAGACCCTATCGATTATTCAGATTATTTTTATCCCGTAATAGAAGAATTGCACTTTGGGCAAAGTTTGGAGATGCGCCTAGAAATGCAGTATTTCATCACGGCTAAGGCTATTTATGAGTATGTTTCAAACTTCAAAGACAAACCATTGCAAGAAAACTTCAATCAATTTAGGACAATAGCAAACTTAATTTCAACATCCATAGAGTTTATGTCTTTGGAGTTGAGAAAAGACCAAATCAGCATAGAGGCAATAACAGAAAATGCCCGAAAAGCAGCCAACGCCAGGCAAAGCCCCTATGAAAAAGCGGGAACGATCGCTGCCGTAAATCAGTTATTGGAAGAAAGAAAGGAAATGCTGAATGAAAAAGGTGGGAAAGCCAAATTAATCCGTTTAATTTTCGAAAAAATTAATAACGATGAAATACCAGCCCCTGACGTTCCATCGGAAAAAACAGTTAAATACTGGATAAAACAGTTTCAGAAAAATACGAAATCAACAAACTGATTTTAGGGAAGTAACGTGCTGCTTCCTTAACAGCCGCCCACAGAGGCGGCTATATTTTTGCCTGTCATCTAATCCGACTGAAAGAAAGGCAAAGCATATGAATACTGTATTAAGAGTAAACGATACTGCCCGCGTTATGGGTGTTTCACGAGCGACTATTTGGAATTGGGCAAACCCTAAGAGCCGACATTTCCGCCCTGATTTTCCTAAGCCTATCAAACTTTCCGCAAATATTACCGGCTGGCTTTCCAGTGAGATTTTGGAAGCCGCGCGCGCCTATGCCAATGCCGCCGCGAAATTGGTGGGAATCGGTAAAGCCGCCGCTGAGATGAGAGCGAATCTACTTGAAAACGGTTTGCGGGTTGATTGTCCGACCTATGGGCAAGGTTTGCCTAATCGAATCATTGATTTACGTTTACCCGGCTTCTTCAACATGATGGACGGCACAAGCGGAGAAGAAAACGCCATTTCGACATCTTGGAAGACGTGGAGAAAGAAAAAGAAGCGGCTTTGGACAATTTGAAATAGCAACACTCAAACAGCCGCCCAAAGGCTGAAAAACGGCTATCGGGCGGCGTTCTGAAAGGATTAAGGACATGACCCCAAAACAAGAACAGTTTGCCCGTCTATATGTGGAAACGGGCAATGCGAGCGAAGCATATCGGCAAGCCTACAACGCCGACAACATGAAGCCTGAAACGGTAACGAATGAAGCCTATAAGCTGCTTCAAGACCCCGATATTTCCGCGATGGTGGACGGCTTAAAGGAAGAAGCGCGGCAACGACACGCGGTAACGGTGGGCGACCTGTTGCACGAATTGGAGCAGGCGCGGGCGGCCGCACTGGCAGCCCCTACCCCACAGAGCAGCGCGGCGGTATCGGCAACGATGGGCAAGGCAAAAATGCTGGGCTTGCTGGTGGATAAGGCGGAAATCAAGGCAGAGGCGGAAGTCAGCCAAGTAAAACAGGAAGAGTACACTCCGCCGTTAACGGGAGATGAAATGCAGCAAGTCATTAAGGCTTTTTTCAATAAGCCGTACAGTGAAATCACGCTTGAAGACATCATCGGAACCGTTGGAGAAGATACGGATCGCATCGGGTATGTAATAACCATGATTATCGTGGGTAAAAAATTTTAGCCGTCTGATGCAAAAATCATTTGACAAATCGAGCCTTGAGAATCAGAATCTAGGTTCTCTCTCAAATACGATTAGCCCAAATCAGCAGGGTAAACGCTGATTTTTTATCGCCAAAATTCTTTTATGGGCGTTTGCGATGTTATTAAACGTTAACATTTCAGACGACCTATCACGAGTTATGGCGGTGTGTGGTAACGGTAACGCCCACGCCTGACTAATCGCAGGAGAGAGCACCGCCCCCCTATTTGGGCATTCTCAAATCTCACTTTACGATTAGGAGCATTTCAAATGCAATCTTCAAATTCTATCCAAATCCAAGACGTTCAATCCCCATCAGAACAAGGCTTTTGCGCCGTCGTCCACGAACCGACTGCGTATCTAGCCGATATTGACGTTCATTCATGTACCGCCCGCCGTTTGGGTATCTATC
This sequence comes from Neisseria sp. HMSC077D05, assembly GCA_001809325.1. GTDB lineage: Bacteria > Pseudomonadota > Gammaproteobacteria > Burkholderiales > Neisseriaceae > Neisseria. Next base: position 13,415 of record KV796982.1, read on the forward strand.
CATCACACGCCGCCGCCGTTGCCGCCTGTCAGTCGTTTATTGCTTTGCTTTCAGACGACCTAAAAGCATGGGCTGCTTTCAGCGTAACGACAGCCGAACAAATCCACTAAATCCTTGAAAAACACCGCCTTTATGCCGCCCGTTTTGGACGGTATAGGGCGAACTTCGCCCTAGTGTTTTCATAAGTATTTGATTTTTCGATATTTGATATTTTTGGTGCGCTGGGGCATGGAGGACATGAAACATGAAACCGACTGACAAAAACGACCGTTTCCGCCGCTATTTCAACCGCGCTTTGCTGGTGTTTTGGGTGTTGTTGACGGCTTTGGCAATCCGAGCCTGTAACCAGCCCGCCCATGCAGAAACGGAGCAGGCAATCACGGCAACACCGACCATATGGGAGACCGACCCGATGGCGGGGGTAGTTTTAGAACCTGTAACAGGGGAGGCAGAACAATGAAACCGACCTATCAAGACATCAAAGCCGCCGCGCAATACCGCTGGCAGGAAATTCACGCCGCCATCGGCATAGACCCGCGATACCTGAAAAACAAACACCAGCCTTGCCCCGCATGTGGGGGTAAAGACCGCTTCAGATACGACGACAAGGACGGCAACGGCACATTCATTTGCAGCCATTACAACAACGGCGCGGGCGACGGTTTCGGCTTGGTAATGCACTATCTGAATTGCGGTTTTGACGAAGCATTACGCGCCGTAGCGGGCGTGTTGCACATGGGCGGGGCAAACCCCTTACCGATACCGCCCACACGCCCACAGACGCAGCCACGCCCCGAAAAAGACCACATCGGCAAACTTGCCGCATTGTGGAACGGGGCAGAGCCGATAACTGCCGATTCCCCCGCCGTGCAGTATTTGAAATCACGCGGTTTGGACATGGCGCAATTACCTGAAAACGTCCGTTTTTTGAGAGAGGCGGATTATTGGACTAAGGGCGAAGATGCGCCGCTTTTAATCGGTCGTTTCCCCTGTATGGTTTGCGCCATCCGCGATACGGACGGAGAGCTTCAAGGCTTGCACATGACCTATTTTCAGACGACCTATGACACGCCATACGGAGAGGACGGGCTACACGCCCCGCATTATCAGAAGCTGGCAATCAAACACCCCGAAACGGGCGAAGCCTTGCCCGCCAAGAAAATGCAGAGCCGCAAACAGGGCAGCATTTCAGGCATGGCGGTTCACTTGTTCCCCATCCCTGAAAACGGACGGCTTGTCATCGCAGAAGGCATAGAAACCGCCCTTGCCGCCCGCGAACTGTTCCAAGCCCATGACTGGGGCTTATCCGCCGCCTTGAGCGCAAACAGCATGGCGAAATACCGCCTTTCAGACGACCTAAAGGAAATCGTGATTATTGCCGATAACGACACCCCGCGCCCCGTAGGTTTCAAAGCCGCGCATGATTTGGCAGTCCGAGCCATCAAGCAGGGCATCAAGGTGCGTATATGGCAGAGCGACACACTAGGCTATGACGCATTGGACGAACTGAAAGAAAAAAGGTCGTCTGAAGCCCAATCAGACGACCCTATCCAACAAAACGGAGACGTTACACTATGAAAACGAACGTAATTATAGACGCTAAAGCCATTGAAGACTACAACATCGACAACATCGAAACATACCGCCCACGCCCCCGCTTCGATACCGACCATCGGGGCGTATGGTGGATAAACGTCAGGACAGGCAAAGACGGCGAAGCCATCGAAGCAGAGCCGCTATTGCTTTCCGACCCCATCGACATCATCGGCACGGGGCAGGACAACGACGGCGCGTATTACCGCGTTATCCGCTGGCAGGACAAAATCACACGCCAAACCAAGACCGCCGCCATCCCACAAGCGGAAATCGGCACGGTTCAGGGCTGGCAGCGATTGCAGAGTTACGGCTTGACCGTCTTATCAGGCAGAGCCAAACGCGAACGGCTTGCCGATTATTTGCAGACACAGGGCGGCCGAACCGCCTTTACCATTACCGACCGCGCGGGCTGGCACGGCGACACCTACATCATGCCCAGCGGCGAAACCATCACGGCAGACGGCAAAACACCCGCCGTCATCTACAACGGCGACACCAGCCAAGCGGCGGCATACCGACCAAACGGAGAGCTTGGCGACTGGCAGCAAAATATCGCCCGATACGCAGCGGGAAACAGCCGCCTATGCCTAGCATTGGGCGCGTCCTTTGCCGCCCCCTTGCTGTCCCTGTTGAGCGAAGAATCAGGCGGTTTTCATCTGACGGGCGATTCATCCGACGGCAAGACCACCGCCGCAAAAGCAGCCTTGAGCGTATGGGGCAGACCATCGGGCAGCCTGTTGTCTTGGAGCGGCACGAAGATAGGCTTTTCCAATACCGCCGCCGCCTGCAATGACGGTTTGCTGGTGTTGGACGAAATCGGGCAGGCAAGCCCCCACGTCATCGGCGACACCGTTTACAGCGTCATGAACGGAATCAACAAAGTACAGGGCGCAAAACAGGGCGGAAACCGCGCCTTGAGCCGCTGGAAAGTGATGATGTTCTCGACAGGCGAAAAGACCCCCGATTCCATCCTGAAACACCACAAAGGCGATTGGAACGCAGGACAAGCCGCCCGCCTGCCCAGTATCAGAGCCGCCGCCCGATACGGTATTTACGACACCTTGCACGGCTTCGAGAGCGGCGCATTATTGAGCGAACATATCGCCCAATCTGCCGAGCAATATCACGGAGCAGCGGGCAGGGCTTTCATCCGACGGCTTTCAGACGACCTAGAACAAGCCAAACGGCAGGCAAACGAGCGTATGACCGCATTTATGGAGACCGTCCCCGAATTGTCAGGGCAGGCGCGAAGAGTGGCAAAACGCTTTGCCCTTGCCGCCGCCGCTTTGGAGCTTGCCGCCCCCGTTACCGGTTTAGCCGCAGGCGTAGGCATGGCAGGCGTGAAACAATGCTTTGACGAATGGCTGGAAGCCAACGGGGCGGGGAAACACGAAGACCGCCGAATTATCGAGCAGGCAGAGGACTTTATCGACCTATACGCGTTAGGTATGAGGTTTACGGATTGGAGCGATAAAAGTACCAACAAAGACCATGCAGGCTATCGGAAACAGGAGGGGGAGAAATTGGAATTGTGGGTAATCCGCCGTGTCTTTGCCGATGAAATCGCCCAAAGTTTCGATGAATTAAAAGTTTGCCGTGTGTTGTTAGACGGGGGATTGCTGAAATACAACCACAAAAACAAAGGCTACCAACACCAGCGCAAAGGGAGCGGCTGGTATTATGTTCTGACCTCAAATATGGAACTGGAAGACTGACCGCTTGCATGAGGTTAATTCAAAACGCCCACCAAGCCCGCCATGACTGATACAGGCGGGCTTTTTTGCGCCCAACAACGAATTTTTAGAGTCCATAAAAAGGGGAAAGAAGACCAAGACGCACGGACAGATAAAACCCTATACGCGAGGCAAAATCATTTGTTACCTTTGTTACCACAAAACTTAACATTTATAACTATATGAATATCAATATAAAAATAAAGAAAAAACGGTAACAAATGAACATAAATTTACTTGTTACCGATTTGTTACCACTTGTTACCCCTTTATATTCATATGGTTACGCTTAAAAAACAGGAGCGGTAACAAACGGTAACAAGGTTAAGATATGTGTTTTGTTACCACGAAAGCCATGACCGGTAAGGATTTCAGCCATTGGTAACAAGGTAACAAACGATTTTTGCGTTTTTTTGTGTATATATGCTTTTTCTTAATTCTTGCCTCTTGCTGCTTATTTGTATAAAATTTGATACATGAACAGAGAGAAGCCGATTGAATGGCGTGATACATCGCTAGAAGACCTAAAAGCCTTTCCGATTGAAGCGGTAAGGCATTTCGGCTATGAGTTGGGATTAATCCAAAATGGCTTAGAGCCGACAGACTTCAAGCCGATGATTAGTCTTGGCAGCGGGGTTATGGAACTTAGAAAACGTTTGCCCGACGGGGCGTTTAGAGTGGTTTATGTGGCTAAGTTTGAAAAAGCCGTCTATGTATTGCACAGCTTCCAAAAGAAGAGCCAAAAAACCGCCCCGAAAGACACAGCAATCATCAAGAGCCGATATAGGGCATTGATACAGGAGATAGAAAAATGACATCGAAAACCACGCATATCACACCGGTAGGCGGTAATGTTTTTGCCGATTTGGGTTTTCAGCCTGACGAAGCCGCCAAACTCAAGGCACATAGCGATATGATTATCAGAACAAAGTTACAGCTTGCCGAAAGCGTCAGCGCATGGATAAAAGAGCAGAACTTGAAACAGGAACAGGCGGCAGAAATCTTTAACACCAGCCGCCCCCGTGTTTCCGATTTGGTAAATGGCAAAATCAGCAAGTTCACGATAGATGCGTTATTAACCATGCTTGCTAAGACAGGCAAAACGGCGGAACTGAATATCAGCCGCTAATCTGATGGCGAACAGCTAAAGCGGAGTAATGCTTACCCCTGAAAAATTTTGACTTTGACAAAATAGGGGTGTATTTGGGGGTATTTTTCCAAATTAATGAAATTATATGTATAAATATCAATATCTTAATCATTTAATTCGAGTCTCTCCGTCGCACCATTATAATCATATGAAACATATACTTACGACATGCTGGGACAGTTATGGGATACAAAAAAGCCGTCATTTTAGACGGCTTTTTTATTTTTTATGGTTGGTGGTGTTTGGGGATTTAGGCTTCGATCAGGGCAGTTGGTCGTCTGAAAAGTCTGAGGTGGAAGTTGTTTGCCTTCTTCTCAATTCTTTATCCAAATCATCCTGATAGGTTTGCATTGCTGTGTCTAAATCCATCAATGCGTAAGCTATGAGGCGGATGATTGGGTTTTTGTAGCGGATATTTTCGGTAGCGGTAAAGAGGGTGCGGTTGGCGGATATGGCTTCTAATTCGGCTGTCCATGTGCCATGAAACAGTTGGTGTTCCATTTTAAAGGCGTAATAATCTGGTTCGCGTTTTTCTACGGTGATAAATCGGATGGTTATTTTGCCTGTTGTTTCGAGCCAAATTTCTTTGTCTTTTTCTTGGCTGACAATTTGTAAATTGTCCAAAGAAGAGCGGTATTGCCAATGTTGATTGTCGGTAATGGTTTGGTAGACACGGTCTATCGGTGCATCGAATATGGTTGTTTTGCTGAGTCGGCGTGTTTGAGGGAGCATTAAGCCGATGAGATGGAGCAGGACAAGCAAGCTGATGGGAAGTAAAACCGAATAAATCAGTATCTTCATTTCTACGCCTATTTGATGGGAAAGGTCGTCTGAAAATGGTTTTAGCAAAATTTGCTATGTCCATTTTCAGACGACCTTTTTTTGTTTTACCGCATTAGCATCGGCATCCTGAGCCGTTTAATTAATTTCAGGCTGCGGGACTTTGTGTTGGACGGCGTAAACGGCGGCTTGGACGCGGCTGCTGAGGTTGAGTTTGCGCAGCAGGTTTTGGACGTGGACTTTGACGGTGGATTCTGCCAAGTCTAGATGGCGGGCGATGACTTTGTTGCTGTGTCCGGCGGCGAGGTAGCCGAGGATTTCGAGTTCGCGCGGGGTGAGGGTGGCGAGTGCTTGGTCGGTGCGCGGTGCGGACGGGGAAATCAGGGATTGGACGAGGCGCGTGGTCATTTCGGGGGAGAAGACGTTGTCGCCGTCGACGGCTTTGCGGATGCTGTCGAGCAGGAAGTCGGCGTTGATGTTTTTCAGCAAAAAGCCGCGTGCGCCGATGCGCATACATTCGGTCAGGTCGTCGCTGTCTTCGGAAACGGTCAACATGATGACGGTTTGGTTCGGGTTGACGCCCAAGATTTGTGCCAGTGCTTCGCGTCCGTTCATGACGGGCATGTCAAGGTCGAGTAAGACGACATCGGGTTTGAGCTGTTCCGCCATTTTGACGCCGGACAAGCCGTCGGCAGCTTCGCCGATGACTTCAAAATCGCTTTGGCGTGAGAGTAGTGCTTTGATGCCGCTGCGGAAGAGTGTGTGGTCGTCGATGAGGATGATTTTAATAGTCATGGGTCGTTCTCTTGTGTTGCGGTAAGGTTAAGGTAACGGTTGTGCCTTGTTCGGGCTGGGATTGGATGTCTAGGTTGGCATTGATGCGGCGCGCGCGCTCTTGCATGATGCCGAGTCCGACATGTTCGCCGGAGAGTTTGTGCAGGTGTTGCGGGTTAAAGCCGATACCGTCGTCTTCGATGCTCAGGGTAAAGTTTTGTTGGTTGAGCATGCTGATTTTGACGTGTTGGGCCTTGGCGTGTTTGCGGATGTTGGACAGGCTTTCTTGCAGGATGAAGATGATTTGCAGCTGTTCGTCATCGTTTAATGTGCGGCCGTCGTCCTGCCATACTGTTTCGACATTGATTTTGGTTTGGCGTTTAAACCTGGACAGTAGGGTGGTTACTGCTTCCGGGAAGTCTTTGTTGCTGATTTTGGTCCGGAAGTTCAGCAGAAGTTCGCGCACGTCTTCGTAACATTCTTGTACGCCGTCTTTGATGAAGCGGATGTTTTCTTCGGCTTGATCTTTTTGGTCGGCGTGGAACGCGCTTTCGAGCATTTGAACTTGCAGATTGAGGAAGGTTAACGCTTGGGCAATGCTGTCGTGCAGACCTTGAGCAATCAGATTGCGCTCTTGGAGTACGGCAAGCAGGCGCCGTTCTTGTTCGAGACGGCTGCTGGCGATGGATACACCTAATTGACCGCATAATGTGCGCAGGAGTTCGTTGTCGTTGTCGTTGAGTGTGGGGTCATCTGAAAAATATAGGGTCAGGATGCCGAGTTCTTCTTCTTGATAGGTGATGGGAAAAACGGCGCTGTGTTTGAATTCGGATGCTTTTTCGTCCGGTTGGGTTTGTTCGGTGTCCGAATCGTCGCCTTCTGCTTCGGACAAACCGATGGAGGCGACTAGGTTTGTGTTTTTGCGGTCGTTGTCTAAAAGGCGGATGCTGCCTGCGCTTGCGGAAACGGCTGGCAGGGTTCGCGCGAGGAATTCTTCTGCTGCTTCGCGCGGGGTAAGGGTTTGGTGCAGGTCGCGCGTGGTTTGGTAGAGCAGGGTTAGGTCACGGTTTTGACGGGCAAGGTCTTGGGTTTGTCTGGCGACTTGTCCTTCCAAATCGGTATAGAGGACTTTCAGACGACTGCTCATTTGGTTGAAGCCTTTGCTGACTTGCGCAAACTCTTGAATCTGTTCGGTATCGACTTGTACGCCGAATCTGCCTTGGCTGATGGTTTCCACGCCGTCTCGCAGGGTTTCCAGCGGACGGATAATCCAAGCGTAGTGCCATACGATCATTAAACCTGCGGCGACAAAAATCATCAGCATCATCGCCATTTGAAAGCGGCGCAGCCACAAGGTGTTTTTTTCGTTGGCGTTTTCCAATGCCTGTAAGAACAATTCGATATTGCCGGCAAAGCGGTAGAGTTCGATCTGCGTCGGTCTGCGGTAATGTTTCAGCGCGGGTTGGATGTTTGATTTCCAGTCGATTAAGAGCATGGACTGTATGAGATTATACGCCGGCGGTGTTTCCGAAGGCATCAGGGGATAGATGGCATCGCTGGTGGTGATGCGCAGAAGCGTCTTTTCAAATTCGCGTAACTGGTTGTCTATTTGCGCTTGCGGAGTGCGCTCGCCTGCCATGTAAGCCAAACGATAAACCTGCATTCTCAAGCTGCCGGCATCTTCAATGACGGTCGCTGCGTTTTCCAGCCTCAGCGATAAAATCAGGGTCAGGATGACGGACAACAAGGCCGAACCAACCCACAAGACAGTCAGCAGTTTTAATCGTGAGGACAGGCTCAAGCCGCCTGAAAATAGGGTTCGTAAGCTCATGGAATAAAGGAAGGGCGTTGTGTTGCCAAATGTTATAAACATATCATTCTTTAAGCGGGGAAACAACCTGTCCGAAACGGAATTTGGCGCAAATGAGAAGAGATTAGCTTTAATGTAAAATCGTGTTATGATAAAATTCACTTTATATGAATTTTATCGCGGGCAATCGTCTTTTCAGACGACCTCGAGCGATATGCCGATTTCTCAGGGAATCGGTCGAAACACAACATCCATGAATTAAAAAGATAAGAATCAGCCGATTAACAGTATGGGCACACAAAACCAGAGACTTCACAAAGGACTACCAAAATGAAAACCTTCGCATTGATATTGGCCGGCGGGCAAGGTGAGCGAATGGGAGGGGCGGATAAAGGATTAGCGTTGTGGCGTGACAAGCCTTTGATTGATCATGTTATTGAGGCGGTAAGCCCACAGGTTGAACACATTGCCATCAGCGCCAACCGGAATTTGGAGGAATATGCTCGCCGTAGTGCGCATATTTTTGCCGATTCGCGTCAATGGCAGCATTTGGGACCGCTAGCGGCTTTGTGTACGGCTGCCAATGATTTGCAGATTGCGGCGGCGGATTGGCTGTTGGTGGTACCGTGCAATATGCCCGCGCTGCCGGCAGATTTGGTGGCAAAATTTGAAACGGTTTCCAAGCGCACGCCTTTATGCAACGCGTTTTATGTGGAAACGCCGGTCACGCCGCATCACAACGTAATGTATATCCGTCCGCAAATCCTGCAAAGCACTGTCCCGTATCTGTATTCGGGGATGAAAACCTTGAGCGGCTGGCTGCATCAGCAACGGGCAAGGACTGTGCATTTCGGTTTGGAAGATGTTTTTTTCAGCTGCGATACGTCGGAAGATTTGCGGGCGAGGCCGCTTTAAAAATTGCGCTTCGGTTTTGACATGGAAAGCCGTGCATTCCATACAAAAAAAGGTCGTCTGAAATTTCAGACGACCTTTTGCTTATTTGCTTTATTGGGGGATGTATTGTTTCAACAGTTCGCGGAACTGCGCGCCGGTTTCCGGATGTTTCAAGCCGTAGGCGACGGTCGCTTCGAGATAACCCAGTTTGCTGCCGCAGTCGTAGCGTTTGCCGTCAAAGGCATGGGCGAGGACAAACTCGTGATCCAACAGGCGGGCGATGCCGTCGGTCAACTGGATTTCGTTGCCCGCGCCGCGCGGCAGGTTTTCCAAAAGGCTGAAAATGCGCGGGGTCAGAATATAACGACCGACCACGGCAAGGTTGGACGGCGCTTCTTCGGGTTTCGGTTTTTCAACGATATTGGTAATTCGTTGAAAGCTTTTCAGTTTTTCCACTTCAACAATGCCGTACGAGCCGGTTTGCGACGGATCGACGGTTTCCACGCCTAAAACGCTGTTGCCGCTTTGATTGTAGATATCGACCATTTGCTTCAGCGCGCCTTTGGGCGCGTCAATCAAGTCGTCGGCAAGAATGACGGCGAAGGGTTCGTCACCCACTGCGGCGCGGGCGCACAATACGGCGTGTCCCAAGCCTAAAGCTTCGGCCTGACGGATGTAAAGACAGGTAATGTTGGAAGGCAGGATGTCTTTGACGTGTTCCAGCAGTTTGTCTTTTTGACGCATTTCCAGCTCGGTTTCCAGCTCGTAGGCTTTGTCGAAATGGTCTTCGATGCTGCGTTTGTTGCGGCCGGTAATGAACACCATTTCGGTACAGCCTGCTTCTACTGCTTCTTCTACCGCATATTGAATCAACGGCTTATCCACGATAGGCAGCATTTCTTTCGGGCTGGCTTTGGTCGCGGGCAGAAAGCGCGTACCCATGCCGGCTACGGGGAAAACGGCTTTTTTAATCGGTTTCATGTAGTTCCCTTCAATTTGAATGTGGAATCGAGGTTTCAGACGACCTCGGTTGTCTAGGTTTGACTTGGTTGCCACGCTTTCGGCGGCAGGCGAATAACAGCATCTAAAAGACATTCAATATATTTAGAGTGTTCATTCTCCGATAAGTTGCCAAAGTCGGTCGAAAACCGAATCAAGGATTTGGATGATCGGGAAAGTCGGCTCAGTTATCTATCTGAATATCCTTAATAAATGCTTAACCCAGCATCGCCAAAAGCTCTTCCTCGCTCAAAACCGCGACACCCAAGGCATTGGCTTTTTCCAGCTTGCTGCCTGCGGCTTCTCCGGCGACGACGTAGTCGGTTTTTTTGGACACGCTGCCGGACACTTTGCCGCCTGCGGCTTCGATCAAGGCTTGAGCTTGGTCGCGCTTGAGGGTGGGCAGGGTGCCGGTTAAGACGAAGGTTTTGCCTGCTACGGCTTCGTTTAGGTCGTCTGAAAACACTTCGTCTTGGTTTTCAGACGGCGTTTGGGCGAAGAAGGTTTTCAGGTTTTCGAGCAGGGCAGCGTTTTGTGTTTTGCTGCGCCAGGTTTGCCAGTCGGCGGGGAGGACTTTGTCAGTTTGCAGACCTTCTATGCTTTTGCCGGCAAGTTCCCATAAGGCTTGGGCTTTGTTTTCGCTGATTTTGAAACCGGGTAGGCGGGCAATCCAGCGTTGCGGCTCGGCGTGGCGGGCCGGCGGGATGGTAACGGCTTGGGTTTGCGGGGCAACGCCTGCGGCGAGCAGCTCGTCTATCATCGCCTGCTGCGCGTCTTGGGCGAAGAAGTGGGCGATGGAGCGGGCGATGACGGTGCCGATGTCGGGCAGGCAGGCGAGGATGGGTTCGGGTGCGCGGCGGACGTGTTCCAGCGAACCGAATGCCTGCGCCAGCGTTTTGGCGGTGCGTTCGCCGACGTGGCGGATGCCGAGCGCGAACAGGAAGCGGGCGAGTTCGGGCGTTTTGCTGGCTTCTATGCCTGCGAGGATGTTTTCCGCCCACTTGGTCGGCTGTTTTTTGCCGGTTTGGGTATTGGGTTCAGACAGGTCGCCTGAAACCGTTTCTGCATCGCCGTTTTCGTTTTCAGACGACGCTTTATCCGCCGTTTCCTTCATTTTTTGCAAGGTCGGGATGTCGAGGCGGTAGAGGTCGGCGAAGTGGCGGACGAGGTCTTGGGCGACAAGTTGCTCGATTTGTTTTTGACCGAGTCCGTCGATGTCGATCGCTTTGCGCGAGGCGAAGTGGATTAAGCCTTGCGCGCGTTGCGCCTGACAAAGCATGCCGCCGCTGCATCGGGCGACGGCTTCGCCTTCTTCGCGTTCGATTTCGCTGCGGCAGATGGGGCAGTGAGTCGGCAGGCGGTAGGGCTTGTGGAGCGGAACGGATTGGGTTTGGTTGGCGGACGGTGTTTCGGCAAACAGGTCGTTTTGCTGATGTTTGAGGTCGTCTGAAACGGCAACGGCGGTTTCCTGCATCGGGCGGCGTTCGAAAATCACGCGCACGACTTCGGGAATCACGTCTCCGGCGCGGCGCACGACGACGGTATCGCCGACGCGCACGTCTTTACGCGATACTTCGTCCTGATTGTGCAGGGTAGCATTGGTGACGGTGACGCCGCCGACGAATACGGGTTGCAGGCGGGCGACGGGGGTAACGGCGCCGGTGCGCCCGATTTGCACGTCTATGGCTTCGACGACGGTCAGGGCTTCTTCGGCGGGGAATTTGTGGGCAATCGCCCAGCGCGGCGCGCGGGAGATGAAGCCGAGTTCGCGCTGTTGCGCCAAGCTGTTGACTTTGACGACCATGCCATCGATTTCGTAGGGCAGTTCGGGGCGTTTTTGCTGCATTTGTTCGTAAAACGCCAATACTTCGTCGATATTTTTGAAACAGCCGAAATTGCCGTTGGGCAGGCTGAAGCCGAGTTCTTGGAAATAGGCGAGTTCTTGGATATGTTCTTCCGCGACGAAACCGCCTTGCTGACGGGCAATGGAGTAGGGAAAAAAGTGTAGTTTGCGTTGCGCGGTGATGCGAGAATCAAGTTGGCGCAGGCTGCCGGCGGCGGCGTTGCGCGGATTGGCAAAGGTTTTTTGCCCGTTTTCGGCTTGTCGTTTATTGAGGGCGGCGAAATCGGCTTTGAGCATCAGCACTTCGCCGCGTACTTCGATGAGTTCGGGCGGATTTTCGCCGTGCAGCCGCAGGGGGATATTAGATACGGTTTTGACGTTTTGGGTAACGTCTTCGCCGGTCGTGCCATCGCCGCGCGTCGCCGCCTGCACCAATACGCCGTCGCGGTAGAGCAGGCTGATGGCGAGGCCGTCGAATTTAGGTTCGATAACGTATTCGGGATTCGCGCCGTCCAAGCCGTCGCGCACGCGTTGGTCGAAGGCGTACATTTCGGCATGGTCGAACACGCCGTTTTCATCTTGCGGGGAGAAGGCGTTGGTCAGCGACAGCATCGGCACTTCGTGGCGCACTTCGGCAAATCCCGCCAGAGGCTCGCCGCCGACGCGCTGGGTCGGGCTGTCGGGCAGTTTGAGCTCGGGATGGTTTCGTTCCAACGCTTCGAGTTCGCGGAATAATTTGTCGTATTCGGCATCGGGTACGCTGGGCGCGTCGAGGGTGTAGTATTCGTAGGCGTAGCGGTTGAGGAGGTCGGTGAGGTGGCGGATGTGTTGTGCGGCAAATTGTTTTATATCACTATCAGACGGTTTAAGAAGATTGGTAAGGTTAGTGTTATGTTTTGAGTTTGGATTCATGAGAGAAGGTTTTCAGACGACCTTTGTCTGATACGGGATGAAACGGGCAAAGGTCGTCTGAAAAAGGATAGGTTGAAAACAGCTGAATTTTACCCGAAAAAAAGCGGATATGCCGTAACGACATATCCGCTTTGATTACATTCGATTTTAGGAGAACAGGCGCAGGGCTTGTTTGCTGCCCGGTTTGATGCCGACTTTGACCATTTCTTCCTGACGCGCCAAGACGTAATTGCGAATGTCTTTGAGCCATTGGGTAGAAACTTCTTCCATTTTGTCGTTGACCAAATCCAAGCCCAACTGACCGGAGAGGCGTACCGCCAAGTCCATGAAGAGGTCGAAGGTTTTTTCGCCGGCGGGCGCGTGCGGGATGTCGAGCAGCATACTGAAGCCTTTGTAGGACTGGTTGTCCAACAGGGCGTTGGTAAACGCGTCGCCTGTGAGGCTGTGGATGGCAAACATCGGGCTGCCGGTTTGTCCGGTGTAGTGGAATGCGCCGTCTTCGCCCAACACGAAGCCGAGGTTTTCAACAGAAGCGCGGAGTTCTACGCCGCTGATGTTGCTGTGTGAAACCAAGTGGATGGCGATGGTTTGATCGACGCGGGCGCAGAAGGTGTCCAATGCCTGCGCGACTTCGGTAAATGCCGCCAAATCGGTGTGGAGGACTTTGCCGCCCATCAGTTGGGCGAAGGTGTCAACCTGTTGGTTGAACTGTTGCAATTCTTCTTGGGTCGCCAAACCGTTGCGGCTGACTGCTTGCAGACCGACGACGAAACCTTGGTAATACACGCTCGGAATCGGTTCGGCAACTTGGAAGCGGTCGTCCATGGTGCAGCCGATGATTTGGAAACGGTGGCGGTTGGACAGGCGGGGCAGGGCGTGCAGCTCTTGTGCTTCGGAAAGGGCGATATAGGCGAGGTAGTCGAAGCGCGGGTCAAACCACGGCAGCTCGACTTGGGACAATTCGTCCAAGCTGACCAAAGGCTGGTTGGCGGCGGAAGGCAGGTTGACCGGCTCGTCGCTGGCGGCTTGGGTGGTGATTTCGTTGTTCAGACCGATGACGGTATGCTGTACCGGCTCGTCGGTGAAGTCGTCTTCCATCGCCAACTCGACATCGGTTTTGATGGCGGAAGGCTTGGCGAGTTTGGCTTTGGCGGCGAAGATTTCGTCTTGTTCTTGCAGATTGCGCAGCGCGGCTTCTTGGGCTTTGTTCGCTTTTTTGACGAACAGACCTTTGCCGCCGGATTCTTTTCCGTCGCGCACATGGCTGGTTTTACTGTTCAGGAGCGCGTCTTTGTCGGAGTGGCCGAACTGTTCGCGCACCTGTTTGCGATATTGGTTTTCTTGGTACATATTGTAGGCGATGACGGCAAGAATGACTGCCAAGCCTAAGACGATGAAAATCATGGGTAATCACTTTTTTGTAAGAGCGGCATTCCGTCTTCGTTGCCTGAGGCGGTTTGCCTTTGGGCGGTATGCGGAATCGTATTGCCGCGAGTAAGTTCGTCGGAGTCGGACACGGATTGTCCCGTATGAATGCTCGATTATAACGAAAATAAACTTTTCTGACAGCAAATGCCGCGAATGATAGCCCAAAATGGGGCAGGGTCGTCTGAAAAATGCTATATGGCATTTTTGAGCGATTAACGGATAACCGGAAAACCTGCTACCTGCAATCTTTGCCAGTCGAAAAAGTGTCCGGGGTCGGTTTTGCGGTCGGGGGCGATGTCCTGATGACCGGTAACGGCGGTGATGGGATAATGCCCAACCAACGCTTTCAACAGAGTTTCCAGCGTTTGATATTGTGCTTCAGTAAACGGCTCGAAATCGCAGCCTTCCAATTCGATACCGACCGAAAACGCATTGCACTTTTCACGTCCGCGAAACGATGACACGCCTGCGTGGTATGCCATATCGTCGCAAGAAACAAACTGCACCGCCTCGCCCTCGCGGGTAATCAGAAAATGGCTGGAAACGCGCAAGGTGTGGATGACGCTGAAAAACGGATGTTCGTCGGGGTCGATGCGGTTGGTAAACAGCTTTTCCACCGCACCCGTCCCATATTCGAAAGGCGGCAGCGAAATATTGTGTAAAACCACCAGCGACACGGTTTCTGATTCTGCCCGCGGTTCGAAATTCGGCGAAAACGCGCGGCGCGCAGGCTGCCACCAGCCTTGTTGCCAGTCAATGTCTTGGCATTCGGACGGAAGATTCATAATTCAGACGACCCTTTATTTCAGACGACCACTGAGGCGGAAAAAACATACGTCGGGCGGGTGCGCGGGAATGGGGGGCACATTTCGGTTATACTGTCGCCCGACGTTCACAAATCAAAAATCCTACCATGCTGAAAAAAATGTTGAAATGGTTTGCGGTATTTTTTGTTGCCGTTGCCGCCGTGTTCGCCGCCTTGCTGTTCGTTCCCAAAGACAACGGCAAAGCATACCGCATCAAAATCGCCAAAAATCAAGGCATTTCTTCCGTCAGTCGGACGCTTGCCGAAGACGGAATCGTTTACAACCGCCATGTACTGGTCGCAGCCGCCTACCTGATAGGCGCACACAACAAACTCAACGCCGGCTCGTACCGCCTCCCTTCCAACATTTCCGCATGGGGCATTTTGCAGAAAATCCGCAACGGCAGACCCGATGCCGTTACGGTTCAAATCGTCGAAGGTTCGCGTTTTGCCACGATGCGTAAAATCATCGACAACACCCCCGACATCGAACACAAAACACGCGGCTGGAGCGATGCGGAACTCATGCAGGCAATTGCCCCCGACGCGCTCAGCAGCAATCCCGAAGGTCAGTTTTTCCCCGACAGCTATGAAATCGACGCAGGCAGCAGTGATTTGCAAATCTACCAAACCGCTTATCAAACCATGCAACGTCGTCTGAACGATGCTTGGGAAGATCGCCAAAGCGGATTGCCCTACAAAAATCCGTATGAAATGCTCATTATGGCGAGCCTGATTGAAAAAGAAACCGCCCACGAAGACGACCGCGCCCATGTTGCTTCAGTATTCGTCAACCGCCTCAACATCGGCATGCGCCTGCAAACCGACCCGACCGTGATTTACGGTATGGGCAGCGCGTATAAAGGCAAAATCCGCAAAGCCGACCTCCAGCGCGATACGCCGTATAACACCTACACCCGCAGCGGTTTAACCCCGACGCCCATCGCCTTGCCGAGCAAAGCCGCCCTTGAGGCCGCCGCACATCCGTCGAATGAAAAATACCTCTATTTCGTCTCCAAAATGGACGGTACCGGCTTGAGCCAGTTCAGCCATAATCTGGAAGAACACAATGCCGCCGTACGAAAATATATTTTGAAGAAATAGGCTGAACTAAGCTTCAAAAGCAAAAAGGTCGTCTGAAAATCTGTAAAACCGGTTTTCAGACGACCTTTTGTCTCAGGATGATTTAGAACAGATTATTCCTGTTTATCTTTATCAAGTTATTTTATTTTCATTGCTACTGCAAAATAAGAAGCGGTCTGAAAACCTATTTGGTTTACAGACCGCTTTTATTATTTATACCTTATCGGGTAGGCGGTTTGGCGTATCCGTCATCGGCGGGAAAGGCTTGAGGTTCATTTCTGCTGCGGTTTGGGTCGTACAGTTCGAAAATTGCAGTGCCGATTACACCCGTATTGCGGATGGAGCCATTATCCGAGTTGGCGGCATAAGAGTCGTGGGGGCTGCTGAAGACAAACGACGCCACCGCGCTGCTGCTTTTGCGGAAACCTTCGATTTCTAAAGAATCATGAGGGTACAAGACATAACCGTCGGCGTATTTGCTGGCCGATTTGCCTGAAATCACATCCAAACCATCAACGCTGGCGACGATTTCCAAAGTTTTGTTGCTATTGTTTTTATAGACCAAACGGTATGCTTGTCCGTCTGTACCGCGCAGATAGTAGTTGCCTCTGTCGCGGAAGATCGGCAACAGGTCTCCATCGTCACCGCGTACGGACAACTCCACTTTACCTGAAGCTAAAGAAATCGAATTGACGCTGCGACCGCGATAATCTTTGGAAGAGTAGTTTAATACGCTTTGCGCCAAAGGTTCTTGGCTGACACGGCGCAAATCTACAGAATGAACAGGAGATTCCACCTCATCGCCCCAACCCGTTCCTAATTTCTCTGCCGCTTGCGCACTTTGACTCGGTACGGCTGAATTGGTGGCAGCCGGTGCTTCAACTGCTTGATGTGATTGTGAACAGGCTGCTAAAACGGCAGCCAGCAACACCGGCAGCCATAATTTAAATTTCATTTGAGGCATAATCGCTCCTACGATAAGGTGGATGATGGATAAACAACCTGAAATTATAGTGGATTAACTTTAAACCAGTACGGCGTTGCCTCGCCTTGCCGTACTATCTGTACTGTCTGCAGCTTCGTCGCCTTGTCCTGATTTAAATTTAATCCACTATACATAATAAAACTGACCGTATCATTATTGTTTTTTCTAAATAACAAGGACAATACAGCAAAAGAGTTACCCATAATCTATACACTTACTCTAAATGGGTGAGAAACAGTATTACATCATACTTTGTAGGTTTATACGTCTAAAGCGCTTATCAAAGAACTTTTCTCATTGGAACCTTGTCAATAAACAGGGTAAATAGGGGTAAAACCGTCGGTCAGGTCGTCTGAAAATCCTCTTCAAACCTTTATTTATGATTCTAAAGAATTTTAAATAGCGTATTGTCGGCTTCAAGGATGGAGATTTGTTGAGAGATACCGTATTGTTATGGATGGCAATTTTGACGGCACATTAGAAGATGCTTCTATCGAAGGATAAAATGACGATGAAAATTAAAGTAGCTATGCTGGGTATTACCGGCTTGATATTGTCCGGCTGCTTTTTCGCCAATGACGAAATCAAGTTGGATGATATTGGGAATTTCAAAATTACTGTCCATGAAGCTAAGGATTATAGGCAGGTTCATTTGACAGGTTTAGTAGGCAATAGCGCAATGGGCATTTCAGATATAAAGACAACTTCCCACAATGATGAGCTGAATATTACTTTATTTCAAAAATTGGCGGATTCAAAATATTCAGGAAAGCTAGATAAAGAAATTGCTCTTGAACGCAATATTAAAAAGATTACTTATGGTTCTAAACACGAGATTATCTGGCAGGAGTAAATCGGTTTTATTCGGTATCTCTATTGCCTTTCGATAATGCTGTTTAGCGGTTTAAACACAACGAAAAAGGTCGTCTGAAATTAAAGTTTCAGACGACCTTTGTGCTTGGAGGGTATCGACAATAAAAGCGCGGTCAAATTTTAAAGCATTTTTGTAAATTGCTTTCAAAGTCTGACGGATTGCTTTCATTCAATACAGATACCCAATCTATCCTCAAACCTCGGCGGTTTGTATCAAGCAATATTGTTGGATTGTTTATGTAACTCAGAACGGAATATCGTCGTCGATGTCTTCGACAGGTGCTGCCGGTGCAGCTGGAGCTTGGCGGCGGGGGGCGGCAGGGGGTTCTTGGTTTTGCGGGGCGGCTTGGTATTGTTGCTGCGGTGCTTGTTGTTGGTAGCCGCCTTGGCTGTAACCGCCGTCGTCGTAAGGTGCGCCGCCGCTGTTATCGTTGCGGCCGCCGAGCATTTTCATTTCGTTGGCGATAATGTCGTATGCGGTACGTTCGATGCCGTCTTTGCCTTGGTATTTACGGCTTTGGATGCGGCCTTCCAGATAAACTTGGCTGCCTTTTTTCAGGTATTGTCCGGCGATTTCGGCGAGGCGGCGGTACATGGTGATGTTGTGCCACTCGGTGCGTTCTACGCGCTGGCCGTTGCGGTCGTTCCATGTTTCGCTGGTGGCGACGCTGAAATTGCAGACGGCTTCGCCGTTGGGCATATAGCGGACTTCGGGGTCGCGACCGAGACGGCCGATAAGGATGACTTTGTTCAATGACATTTTTTAAACTCCTGTGATGATGTTTTCGGCGGCCTCTTGGTCAAATCCTTTTTGCAACGCCTTGATGTAAATGGTTTGTTTGTCTGCGCTGAAGGTAATGCTTTCAACGCCTTCGACTTGGGATAATGCTTGGTAGAGCGAATCGTGTTTTTCCTGCCATGCGGGGCTGACGGGATAGCTGAGGTTTTTGACGGGTTTGGGCGCGGGCGCGAGTACGGCGATGACCAGCCATAGCAACATCAACACGCTGCAAAAGGTGAAAACACCTGCAAAGCCGTATTGTTGAAACAGCCATCCGCCGCTTGCGCCGCCCACAAACAGCCCGACGGACTGCATGGTATTGTAAACGCCCATTGCCGTGCCTTTCAAATCGGCCGGTGCAATCTTAGACACCATGGACGGCAGGCTGGCTTCCAATACGTTGAAGCCGATAAAGTAAACAACCAGATAGGCGGTAATCAGCCAAATCGAGTGCATGCCGAACAATAAGCCGATTTGCGCCGCGGCAATGCAGGCGATGCCGAGGATGAAGACTTGCTTGAGCTTGTTGCGGGTTTCGCCGATGATGATGAGGGGGATCATAATCACCAGCCCTGCGATGGTCGAGGGCAGATAGACTTTCCAATGCTGGATTTTTTCCAAACCGAGCTGCGTCATGGCAAAAGGCAGGGCGGTGAACAACGCCATTTGTGCGGCGTGCAGCGCGAAAATGCCGAAATCCAAGTTGAGAAGCTGGCGGTCTCGGAGGACTTCGCCCATGCGAGAGGGCTGCGCCTGTGTGTCTTCGTGCAGCTTTGATACTTCGGGATCAGGAGTCATCCAAGCGACAACGCCTATGCTGATGACGGTCAGGATGCCGGTCAGCATAAACAATCCGGGTACGCCGATAATATCGGCAATCATCGGGGCAACCACCAGGCTGACGGAAAAGGTCAAACCTATGCTTAAGCCTATCATCGCCATTGCGCGGGTACGCACACCGTCCCGGGTCAAGTCGGCAAGCAGCGCGGTTACTGCGGCGCTGACTGCGCCCGCCCCTTGAATGGCGCGCGCGGCAACCAGCATGGGCAATGAGTTGGCGGCAGCGGCAAGAAAACTACCGGCGGCAAAGACAATCAGTCCGACATAAATGGTTTTTTTGCGTCCGAACTTATCGGAAGCGATGCCCAAAGGCAGTTGCAGCAAAGCCTGTGTCAGTCCGTAGATGCCCATTGCCAGACCGACCAAGGTTTTGTTGTTTTCCGCGCCGGGCAATGAGGCGGCATATAAGGACAAAACGGGGAGAACCAAAAACATCCCCAACATACGCAGTGCGTAAACGCCGGAGAGGGTGGTGCTGGCACGCCATTCGTGCGGGAACATTTGGATGCGGGTGTCTTTTGCCATAAACGGTTTTTCAGACGACCCGGTAGGATTTTGAGGTCGTCTGAAATTTTAAAATTATCAGATGTGCGGATTATACAGGATTCAAAAGGGTTTGCATTTGCACGGACCGCAGCCGTTTATACACTGCGGTCAGCCCCATTGCCAGCGGTTGCGCCATGCGCCTAAGACGGCGTTGGGGTATTTGTTGCTGCCCAGGCTGCCGTTGAAGCGCGCCAAGGCGCGGACGATGTTGCCTTTTTCGATATTGTTGTAGTGGCGCAGGATGGTGCAGCCGTAGCGCAGGTTGGTGCGGATGTCGAACAGGTTGTGCGAAGGTTTGCCGATATAGTTTTTCCAAAACGGCATGACCTGCATCAGCCCGCGCGCGCCGACGCCGCTGATGGCGTATTGGCGGAACGCGCTCTCGACTTCGATCAAACCCAAAATCACTTGGGTATTCAACCCTGCGCGGCTGCTTTCGTATTGGATGTTGACCAGCAGGCGGCGGCGTTCGGCAGCGTCGGGAACGTAGCGGGCAAGGCGGGAGGACATCGCCGCCAGCCAGCGTTCGCCTTCGTTTGGATCGGCGAACACGAGGCGCGGCGGGTTGACATTGTTGATAGAGCTGCGCATGACCGAAGCGACATCGTCGGCAAGCGTTTCTTCGCGTTGCGCGCCGGCGAGTGCGGCTGCAGGGCTGAGCAGCAATGCGCCCCCTGCCAGTAAGAAGCGGCGGCGGGACGGGGATTCGGGCGTGAGGATAAGGTTTTCCGTTTTCATGTGTACTGTCATTCGTTTACTCGGTTTAAAGGTCGTCTGAAAAACCTATTTTCGTTTTCAGACGACCTTTTGACGTTTGCAAAACGGATATTATAAGAATATCTCCGTGCGGAATCAAAGGTGGCGTGTATCATTGATGAGCAGATTGACTTGAAACAGACAATGAGTGATACATCAACGCAGTGCAATATTGCGGCGGTTTAAAGTTGATCTGCGATATTGTCAATCAACGGCGGGACAGAGTAACATTAGACCTTCGTTTATCCACCGGTATTTTTTCATGACCACTACGCCCACCAACGTCCTGGCATCCGTCGATTTAGGTTCCAACAGCTTCCGCCTCCAAGTTTGCGAAAACAACAACGGACAACTAAAAGTCATTGATTCCTTCAAACAAATGGTGCGTTTTGCCGCCGGTTTGGACGAACATAAGAACCTCAGCGAAGAATCCCAAGAACGCGCCTTGGACTGTTTGGCTAAATTCGGCGAACGGCTGCGCGGGTTCAAGCCCGAACAAGTGCGCGTTGTGGCGACCAATACCTTCCGCGTAGCAAAAAATATCGCCCAATTCCTACCCAAAGCCGAAGCCGCACTGGGCTTCCCCATCGAAATCATCGCAGGTCGAGAGGAAGCCCGTCTCATTTACACCGGCGTCGTCCACACCCTGCCGCCCAACGGCGACAAGATGCTCGTCATCGACATCGGCGGCGGCTCGACTGAATTCGTCATCGGCTCCGACCTCCAGCCGCTCGCCACCGAAAGCCTGCCCCTAGGCTGCGTCACTTACAGCCTGCGTTTTTTCCAAAACAAAATCACCGCCAAAGATTTCCAAGCCGCCATCTCCGCCGCACGCAACGAAATCCAGCGCATCAGCAAACTCATGAAGCGTACAGGTTGGGATTTCGCCATCGGCACCTCCGGCTCCGCCAAATCCATCCGCGACCTCATCGCCGCCGAGCTGCCCCAAGAAGCCGACATCACCTACAAAGGCATGCGCTACCTCGCCGACCGTATTATTGAAGCCGGTTCCGTCAAAAAAGCCAAATTCGAAAGCCTCAAGCCAGAACGTGTAGAAGTGTTCGCCGGCGGACTGGCCGTCATGATGGCAGCGTTTGAAGAACTCGAACTCACCAAAATGACCGTTACCGAAGCCGCCTTGCGCGACGGCGTGTTCTACGACCT
Organism: Neisseria sp. HMSC077D05; assembly: GCA_001809325.1. Taxonomy (GTDB): domain Bacteria; phylum Pseudomonadota; class Gammaproteobacteria; order Burkholderiales; family Neisseriaceae; genus Neisseria. The sequence goes on from KV796982.1 coordinate 35,167, forward strand.
GATCGGACGCGGTTTGAACGAAGACATGCGCGATCAGACGACCGCCGAGTTCCAAAACCGCTACCATGTCAGCCTCAACCAAGCCAAACGCGTCGCCGAAACCGCGCAAGCCTTTATGGACAGCCTGTGCCACGCTAAAAACGTAACCGTCCAAGACCTTGCCCAATGGCAACAATACCTCGGCTGGGCAGGCAGACTGCACGAAATTGGGCTCGACATCGCCCACACAGGCTACCATAAACACTCCGCCTACATCCTCGAAAACGCCGATATGCCCGGTTTCTCCCGCAAAGAGCAAACCATACTCGCGCAACTGGTCATCGGACACCGCGGCGACATGAAAAAAATGGCGGACATCGTCGGCAGCAGCGAAATGCTTTGGTACGCCGTCCTTTCCCTGCGCCTCGCCGCACTTTTCTGCCGCGCCCGCCTGCCTTTGGATCTGCCGCCGCAAACCCAACTGCGCGCCGACGAAACCGGCAAAGGCTTCATCCTGCGTATCAGCCAAAACTGGCTCGAACAACACCCCCTAATCGCCGCCGCGCTTGACTACGAAAGCGCGCAATGGCAAAAAATCGATATGCCTTTCAACGTGCAGCCCCAATAGGGTCAAAATGGCAAAAAGGTCGTCTGAAAATTAGATTCAGACGACCTTTTGCATATAACCGTTTTTGCCCGAAGAATAGATGTTTTACCCCAAATATGATTCGCCGATCATTCAATACAAAATATGTTTCTTTAAATAGCCTGATTCAATCAGTGGGAAAACATCAGACAGAGGGGAAATTAATTTAATATCTGCGTGATAAATTATTACTTCTTCATTTTGGTTTAATTCATTTTTATATCTTCTGTACAGATTTTTATCATTATCGAAAAACCAAACTAAAGCATATATTTTCCCATGAATATTTTCTGATTCATGATATAACTTTTTAAATTTATCCCTATTTCCTTCTTTATTCAGTCTTTCAAAGCTATTGCTTTGCTTGGATTTCGACCCTTCCTCTCCAATTAATTTACTTTCCAATGCTTTTGCATGAGCCAATCTTGAAACATCGTTATCATTTTTACTCGAACGAAAATTCATATTTTCTCCGGCTATTGCCGTAGTTAAGAAAAAAAACCTAACAGAAATATGAGTATTTTCTGCCATTTTGTTTTGTTGGTTTTAAAGATAAGAATTTCCATAATACTCCTCCTTTTTGAGAGGTCGTCTGAAAAATCATTTTCAGACGACCTGAACTTTATTGCGGCAAGACAAGATTGTCTAACGTCAGACCCGCATCGCGCAAGCTTTGTACGTATTGCTCAAACACGGTTTGATAATCGTCCGGTATTTGCGGACAGGTATAGGAAAATTCATCTGTTTTACGTTGGTAGTCCCAGTCTTTGCGGAGATTTTTGACATAGGTGTGGTGTGCATCGTAATGACAAAAAATATCATGCAGATTACCCGAAAACAGATGTCGTATGTTTCGTAGTGGGATTCGGTCGCGGCGGCATTCGGCGGCGAGTATTTCTAATATTTGTTCAATCAGATTAGTGTCGCCTTGAATGTGTTGAACGAGATAACTCAAGTCATATAAGTCTTTAAAGCGCGGACGGACGAGGGTTTGATGCAGCTTCCATGCGATTTGCGGGGCGAGCGGTACGGAGTAGGGCAGCGTAAATTGGTCCATCGCCGTATTGAATACGGTGTAGTAGTCAGGTTCGAAGGGCAAATCCAGATTGAACGATACATCAACGCTTAATTCTACACGCTGACCGTTGATGGTGCAGGTCAAATCGGTATTGGTGGTGGGGAAATCGTCCGACATGGCGTAATCCACGTTGCGCCAAAAGGGATTTTGGGAGAATGGTGTGAACGTCACGCCATCATAGGCATAAGCGGTGGTTACGGCTTGCGTCCATTTATTCAAACTGTTTTCGGCTGAACGGTAGTCTTCTTTATACGGCAACATCACATAATCCAAATCGGCAGGTAAGCGCATTTGCAGATTGGGAAAATATTGGCGCGTGATGTGGCTGCCTTTGAGCATAAAGGGAAAATCCAAGCTGGCGGCGCGGCGGATAAATGCTTCTTGGGCGATAAGCTCCAGCAGTCGGGTTTCAGAAAGGTCAGGATATTGAAGGGCGTAGAGTTCAATGGGATTCATGATGCGTTTTGAGCAAGGTTATAAACAGGAAAATGGCTTGGTCATGCTGTTCGTCGGAGATAGGGGGATTCAGACGACCTGAAGGATTCCCCTTAATGCGTCCATCCTTTATCCAAATCCAAATTGCCATCATACACACAATATTCAAATTGCTGTTTGATAAGGGATACTGAATCGGGCAGGTCGTCCAACAACTTTTGTACACGCTCAACAAACTCAGTGTAATCACCCGAATGGCGCACGGTAATAAACCGTTGGTCAGGCGTATGGCGTAAAGTATTGCGCGACAGATGGGCATGGCAGTGTGAGCAGTAGGCGCGCAGGGCAGGCAATTCTTCAGCCTCATGGCGCACCTTGCCGTGCCATTCGAAATAACAGGGTTTTTCGTTCGGATAGGTCGTCTGAAAACGGGCGGCACAATCGGCAGGAATTTCAATTTTTTCACGCACGATGGTAAAGCCTTGTGCGGCAAACCGGTTGGCAAGCATCTGTACATACTGCCGGACAGCATGATAATCGTCCGACTGTATCACAGCAGAAAACATCGGCTGCTGAGGATGCGCGCCCTCGGGCAGCTCGATTAGTACGGCTTTACCGCCCAAGTCGGCACAGGTCGCCTGAAAACGGGGAAGGGCAGAGGAGGGTTGCGGCGTGGCAGTAAGGTGGAGTTCGTAATACATGGTTTCAGACGACCTTAATGTTTTGGGTTGTTCTGTTTATTTGTTTCGGTAGACCGGCTTGCAGGAAACCGGACATTTCGCGATAAAACGCCATAATGGTTTGCATTTTTTGCCGTTCCGGTTCGCTTACTTGAGGGCGAATGTTTATTTCATCTATCAATTCGCGCAGCGGGCGGCGTTTGGTATGATTAGCTTCGTCCAGTATAAAATACAGAATTCCCCCGTCTTGTATCAACCTGCGGCGAGCATCCGTTATATGACTGTTAAAAAATAAGTTTTGAATCAGATCGGTACGTTGTTCATCATTTTGTGGAGGTTTAGCGGCCTCAGGAAGCAGCACGATTTTGTTACAAACGCAGGATTGAGGTTGTTTGAGCGCAAAAACGGGCAGGTAAAACATCATCAACATTGCCTTCAGAATGTCGCAGAAATGCTCTTCAGCCTCGTCATCGCCCTGTTGCAGGCGAGCGGGCAGTTGGCAGGTTTGAAGGGTAAAGTCCCATTCGCTGCGGCCTGCAGGCAAACCCAGTCCCAAATCTAAATAAAAATGACTGTCCAGTTCGATAAAATGCCACGGCGTTCGGTTGGCGCGTACGCGCGGCAGATGCAGATAGGGATTGCGGCAAATCCGTAGGTACAGGCGGATCAGATGGGCAATATTACCGCGATAAGCAGGGTTGAGTTGAGGCACGCGGTTGATGCGGGTGGTCTTTTCTTTTGAGCGGAGGAAGCAGGGCGGTTGTTTGGTTTTCATTAGAATGGTTTGGTGGTTTTTTCGTAGCCAGGTGTGTTTAAACTAGCTTAGCGTAGGGGGCGTGCGGAACGTACGCGGTTTTTGCTGTTAAGATGACCTCAATACCCTTCTTTGAGGGTATATGAAATATTTGCTTTTTAACAACACCTTATTACTGGTCAACATGGAGGTTGTCTGAAACACAACTTTCAGACAACCTTTATTGTAATGTGTTCAGCCGTCGTAACACCTACGACGCATTAGACAACCAGATCTACCGCAGCTGCCCGACGGCGAAAACCAATATGGTCTAGAAAACCAGCTCGTCCGCACCGAAATCAAAAAGCCCGCCGGGCAACACCAAGATTTAGACATACACCTAAGAGGTTACTAGCAAGACTATTTCAAAAAGTAGTCAGCAGCAAAAGAAGAAAGAATTAGAGGTGTCGGTGGAGTATATGTTAGAGACAGCAAAAGCTTGGTTTATGTTGAAGGAATATTCGAAATTATTAGATTACCTTAGGAGATTATCATGGATGTGACATTATTTAATTTTCAGACATTTTGGGAGGCAAACGCTGATGAAGACTATCGTGAAGATATTATCAGAATGTCTATTGCACTTATGACATTTCTTAAAAAGAATAGTTTACTTATTGATATTGAACCCTTTAATGAGGATAGTTCTATCAAAGAAGATTTGATCATTCGAAAATCCAATGTAACTGATGAAGGATTCCAATTATTTGTTAAACCAGTAAATAATTGGTGGAATGCTTTGGATAGGGGAACTCCTCCTGAGAAAGTTACTATTTTGGAGAATGGCTTGAAAAAAATTCGGGCTGCGAAAAAGTAATTTTATAGTTCAGACGATCTCAATACTTTCTTTGAGGTCGTCTGAACTATTTGTTCTTTAACAATATCATTAGCAGTTAACATAGAGGTCGTCTGAAAACCGAATCCAAAGTCGTCTGAAAATCTACTTCGAACCCCATCAAGCATTTATAATCCGTCTTTTCAGACGACCTTTTGAACATTCGTTCTCTCAATAAAATTGACCTTATGAAACCCAAATTTATCACTCTGGACGGCATAGACGGCGCGGGCAAATCGACCAATCTTGCCGTTATCCGCCGATGGTTCGAATTCCATGGCCTTCCTGTATTGTTCACCCGCGAGCCGGGCGGTACGCCTGTCGGAGAAGCTTTGCGCGAAATTTTGTTGAACCCTGAAACCAAGGCGGGATTGCGCGCGGAGACGTTGATGATGTTTGCGGCGCGGCAGCAGCATCTTGAAGACGTTATCCTGCCTGCGCTGGCGGATGGTGTTCATGTCGTTTCCGACCGTTTTACCGATGCAACTTTCGCCTATCAGGGAGGTGGGCGCGGCATACCCCTGCAAGATATTGAAATGCTGGAAAATTGGGTGCAGGGCGGGTTTGGTCCTGATTTGACGTTGCTGCTGGACGTGCCGCTGGAAGTGTCGATGGCGCGTATCGGGCAGACGCGCGAGAAAGACCGTTTCGAGCAGGAGCAGGCGGATTTTTTCACCCGCGTACGCGCTGTTTATCTCGAACGCGCCGCCGCGCATCCCAAGCGCTACGCGATCATTGACAGCAACCGGAGTTTGGAAGAAGTGAGGGCAGATATCGAACATGCGTTGGCGCGCAGTTTCGGTATGGATGTTTAAAACCGAATGAAGGTCGTCTGAAAGTATATGTTTTGCTTCAAAATTGGTTGTTTCAGATAGAAAATAGCGGTATGCGCCGTATTGGGAACATGATAAAATTACAGCCCGTTACAAAATAGGTTTATTTATGAATAAATGGTTTTGTAACGCCAATCGTCCCGAAACCAACGTTTCAGACGACCTCGTCTCAACATCTCTCTCGCAACAGGATCGAAAAATGGAAAACTCATTAAAAGAAGCCGCACTGAAATTTCACGAATTCCCCGTGCCGGGTAAAGTCTCCGTTACCCCCACCAAATCGCTGGCCACGTCCAAAGACTTGGCTTTGGCGTACTCGCCGGGCGTCGCGGCTCCTTGTATGGAAATCCATGCCGATCCGCAAAATGCGTACAAATACACCGCCAAAGGCAACTTGGTCGCCGTGATTTCCAACGGTACCGCCGTTTTGGGCTTGGGCAACATCGGCGCATTGGCGGGCAAACCTGTGATGGAAGGCAAAGGCGTATTGTTCAAAAAATTCGCCGGTGTGGACGTATTCGACATCGAAATCGATGAAAAAGACCCGCAAAAACTGGTGGACATCATCGCCGCGTTGGAACCGACTTTCGGCGGCATCAACCTCGAAGACATTAAAGCGCCTGAATGCTTCTACATCGAACGCGAATTGCGCAAACGCTGCAAAATCCCGGTATTCCACGACGACCAACACGGTACCGCCATCATCACCGCTGCTGCCGTATTGAATGCCCTGCGCTATACCGGCCGTAAAATCGAAGAAGCGACCTTGGTTTGCTCCGGCGCGGGTGCGGCTGCGATTGCCTGCTTGAACCAACTGCTCGATTTGGGTTTGAAACGCGAAAACGTTACCGTTTGCGACTCCAAAGGCGTGATTTACAAAACCCGCGAAGACAAAGACCGTATGGACGAGTCCAAACAGTTCTACGCCATTGAAGACAACGGTCAACGCGTGCTTGCCGATGCCGTTAAAGGCAAAGACATCTTCTTGGGCCTCTCCGGTGCGAACCTGCTGACGCCTGAAATGTTGAATACCATGAATGCCAAACCTATCGTGTTCGCCATGGCAAACCCGAACCCGGAAATCCTGCCGCCGCTGGCAAAAGAAACCCGTCCGGACGTGGTCATCGGTACCGGCCGTTCCGACTTCCCGAATCAAGTGAACAACGTATTGTGCTTCCCGTTCATCTTCCGCGGCGCGTTGGACGTCGGCGCGACGACCATCAACGAAGAAATGAAACGCGCCTGCGTCTATGCCTTGGCGGATTTGGCGAAGGAAGAGGTAACTGAAGAAGTGGTTGCCGCTTACGGTAAAAAATTCGAATTCGGCGCGGAATACCTGATTCCGACCCCGTTCGACTCCCGCCTGCTGCCGCGTGTTGCTTCGGCTGCCGCCAAAGCTGCGATGGAAAGCGGCGTGGCAACCCGTCCGATTGCAGACTTGGAAGCCTACGCTGCCAAACTGAGCGAATGGAAACTGTAATCCGGTTTTAATTTGAATGTGATGTAGAAAAGGTCGTCTGAAAACTTTCAGACGACCTTTTTGTTTGGGTAAACGTCCTCCCGTTTTAAACAGCGTCGGTCAGCGATGAGAACACTTCAAAATAAGTCGGGAAGGTTTTATGGGTGCATTTCGGGTCGTTGATGACGACGGGTACGCCCAACAGGGAAACCAGTGAGAAACACATCGCCATACGGTGGTCGTCGTAAGTGTCGATGACGGCGTCGGGCGTCAGTGTTTCAGGCGGGGTGATGTGAATCGCTTCGGCTTCTTCGGCGACTTTCGCGCCAAGTTTGCGCAACTCGTTTGCCATCGCGGCGATGCGGTCGGTTTCTTTGACGCGCCATGAACCGATGTTGCGCAGCGTACAGGTTTGTCCTGTGGCAAGCGCGACGATGGCGAGGGTCATGGCGGCATCGGGGATATGGTTTGCATCCAAATCAAAGGCTTGGATGGCACGTTCTTTCGGACGTGAGACTTCGACGAAGTTTTCGCCCCAAACCACGTCCGCACCGATTTTTTCCAGCTCGCGGGCAAAGGCGACATCGCCCTGTATGCTGTTTGCGCCGATACCGGTAACGCGGACGGGCGTGGCGGCAATCAAGCCGGCTGCGAGGAAATAGGACGCGCTGGAGGCATCGCCTTCGACATATAAATGGTCGGGTGCGTGGTAGCGGGCATCGGCGGGGATTTTGAAGACGCGGTAGTCTTCATTGGCAACCTGTACGCCGAATTGCGCCATCAGTTTCAAAGTGATGTCGATATAGGGCTTGGAAATCAACTCGCCGACCATACGGATTTCAAATGCCTGCCCGGTCAGCGGCAGTGCCATCAAGAGGGCGGTCAGAAACTGGCTGGACACATTGCCTTTAATCGGAATCACGCGCTCGCCGCGGTCTTGGCGTTCGCCGATATGAAGCGGCGGATAGTGTTCGTTGCCGAGATATTCGACATCGGCGCCGGCAATCCGCAGCGCATCGACCAAATCGCCGATAGGGCGTTCGTGCATACGCGCAACGCCGTGCAGATGATAATCGCCGCCCAAAACCGCCAGCGCGGCGGTCAGCGGACGGAACGCCGTTCCCGCGTTGCCTAAAAACAAATCGGCAGTTCGGTTTGGAAATTGTCCGCCTGTGCCGTGTACTTTCAGACGACCTTCGGCAAGATATTCGATTTCAACGCCGAGTTTATCGAGTGCTTCCAACATACGGTCGGTATCGTCGGATTTGAGCAGGGAATGGATTTCGCAAGTGTTGTCGGACAAGGCGGCAAGCAGCAGGGTGCGGTTGCTGATGCTTTTGGAGCCGGGCAGGGCGACGGTGGCAGGTTTGAGCGAGGCGGCAGGGAGGCGGATGGATTCGGTCATGATGGTCGTTTGAGAAGCGGAAACAGAAAACGGCATTATACGGCAGGGAGGGGTCGTCTGAAAAACATGGCTGCTGCAATTCGATAACTGCAGAGTTTGTCTTTGAATGGTTTCGGTATCTTAAAACGTTCAAACACGGCAAGGTAACATCGGAACGGTTTGTCGATGCACTCAACCTTGCCAACCGCACCGCACGTCCGCAAAACGCCATGCTGAAATACATCGCCCCGCAGCCGGGCCGCTCCGTCCGCCTAGGCGTGAGAATGGATTTCTAAGTTTGGAATAAAACAAACCGGATTCCTTTGATGGGAATCCGGTTTTTTCGATGATTGGATTTTCAGACGACGTTTGGGGTCGTCTGAAACCTTATCCATGCTCTTTACCTTCGTTTATTCAAAGTCTTATAGACTAGCTGTCAGACAAATACGGCTCGACGCTTTCCTTCAATATTTCGATCAATTCTTCGTCCATATAGCGGTAATCGTCAGGAATGTCCAAAACAATGATTTCCTTATGTTGCAAAGCGCGGGAAAACTGCGCGGACAGGCGATTTTTATGTTTTTGTTCCATCACAAAAACCTTATCCGCCCATGCGATGTCGTTGATGGAAACGGTGTGCCGTGCGTTAGGGCTTGTGCCTGCGGAACGGGTCTGTACGTTCGGATAGCGTCGGAATACCGCTTCAGCGGTGGGGCTGCGCCATTGGTTGCGGCTGCAAATAAAAAGTGCGTTCATAGAAATTAAAAAGGCGGAAAAATATCCGCCTTGTGAAAATCATCTCGATTGAGTCGAAATGTGTTTTTAAGTTAATCAAACCATTCGGCTTCAAATTCATGCTGCCTGAAGGGGTAAACAAAGCCCAGTTTTTGCGCGCGTTTGACTTTATTCCTGCGGAAATACATCGAATCCCACTTTTTCTCAGGCTTACCCTCAAAAGGGTTTTTGCCGTGTACGCGATGGCTGGGTCGTTTTGCTTGATGCCGCCGCCATGCACGGCTGCGACTGTGGTCTAAATTGTCCATTATCTGCTTTCTAACTTTGTTTCGGAAATCGGGTTCAGCAGCCGCGATTTTTTCTGTGTTCGATTATTCGGCAAGAAAAAGGAAAATCAAATTTTAGCCAAATTATCTTGATAATACAAGCATTTGACCGTCGTTGTGAAACAGGTCGTCTGAAATGTGATACACCATTTATTTTTGCTTATTCAACGCCTCTTCATCCAGCGATTTCAACCATTCCAGCTTTTCGCCGATTTTGATTTCCAGCCCGCGCGGGACGGGTTGGTAGAAATCCGGTTCGTCCAAGCCGTCGGGCATATAGCTTTCGCCGGCGGCGTAGGCGTTCGGTTCGTCGTGGGCGTAGCGGTATTCGCGTCCGTAGCCCAATTCCTTCATCAACTTGGTCGGGGCGTTGCGCAGATGGACGGGTACTTCGTCGCTGGCGTTTTCTTTGACGAAGCGGCGCATTTGGTTGTATGCCTTGTAGCCCGCGTTGGATTTGGCGGCGGCGGCAAGGTACAGCACGGCTTGCGCCAGCGCGAGTTCGCCTTCGGGCGAACCTAAGCGTTCAAAGGTGGCGGCGGCATCGTTGGCGATTTGGAAGGCGCGCGGGTCGGCAAGCCCGATGTCCTCCCACGCCATGCGCACGATGCGGCGGGCGAGGTAGCGCGGGTCGGTACCGCCGTCGAGCATACGGCAGAACCAATACAGCGCGGCATTCGGATGCGAACCGCGCACGGATTTGTGCAGGGCGGAGATTTGGTTGTAGAAACTCTCGCCGCCTTTGTCGAAACGGCGGATTTGCGCGCCGAGGCTGTCGGCGAGAAATTCGGCGGTCAGGGTTTTCAGACGACGTGTGTCGGCGGCGCGTAAAAGTTGCTCCAATAAATTCAACAATCTGCGTGCATCGCCGTCGGCGGTATTGACGAGCAGCTCCTGCGCATCGGCTTCAATCGTGAAATCTCGGTATTCTGGCAAGGCCAATACTTTGGTAATCAGCTTTTTGAGGTCGTCTGAAGACAAGGATTGCAAAACATACACCTGCGCTCGGCTCAACAGCGCGGGATTGACTTCAAACGACGGATTTTCCGTAGTCGCGCCGATAAAGGTCAGCAAACCGCTTTCGACATGGGGCAAAAACGCGTCCTGCTGCGCCTTGTTGAAGCGGTGGACTTCATCGACAAACAAAATCGTCGCGCGTCCCTGCTGCAAGGCGATTTCGGCCTTGTCGATTGCCTCGCGTATGTCTTTCACGCCGGAAAACACAGCGGAAACAGGCAGAAACTGGGCGTTGAAACTCTGCGCCAAAATCCGCGCCAACGTCGTCTTGCCCACGCCCGGCGGCCCCCACAGCAACATAGAATGCGGCTTCCCGCCTTCCACCGCCACGCGCAGCGGCTTGCCTTCGCCGATTAAATGCTGCTGCCCGATAACATCATCAAGCGTATGCGGACGCAGGCGTTCGGCAAGCGGCGCATCGGGTTGGCGGGTAAAAAGGTCGGACATGGCGGTTTCCGTGAAAAGGGTTTTCAGACGACGTGGATTATAGCAGGTCGTCTGAAAGGAGGATTAACGCTCTTGATACATATATATTAATGTAAAAATCAGGCATAATACCCGACTTTCCCCAATCCCCCATCTCACACCGCTTACGGTATAATACGCGTTTGTTTAAAGACTTTGCGGGGCGTTTCAGACGACCTTGCGGCAAGGGATGGCTATGAATATGAAAAAGGTTGTTGCCGTTGCTTCTGTGGCGGCGTTGTTGGGCGGTTGTGCTTATGATTCTGACTCGGCGTTCGGCGGTTTGGGCGGCGGTACGGGTATCGGCGGCAGCGTGGTGAAAATGGCGGTCGATCATCAATGCCGTTCGGAGTTGAACAAGCGCAATGAGTGGCGTTTGATTGCGCTGACGATGAGCGCGGACAAACAGCGCGAGTGGGAAGACAAAATCTGCGGTTGCGCGAGCGAGGAGGCGCCGAATCAGGTGTCCGCTCAAGAGTTGATGGATGTTTTGAATCCTTCTTCGCGCGATCGGGCGATTGCGTCGGTAACGGTGAAAACCGTCAATGCTTGTTTCAAGCGTTTGTATAGATAATGTTTTTCAGACGACCTCTGTGTATCGGGGTCGTCTGAAAGTTTATAGTGGATTAAGGTCGGGATAGGGCGGCTTGCGGGATGATTCGCTGGCAAGTTTCCTGTTTTAATTGGCAATATTTTGTTTTTATAGAGAAGAAATCATGAAATATATCAGTACGCGCGGCGAGACGGCGCATAAACCGTTTAGCGAGGTTTTGTTGATGGGGCTGGCGCCCGACGGCGGTTTGATGCTGCCGGAGCGTTATCCGCAGGTCAGCCGCGAGACTTTGGACAAGTGGCGCGGTTTGAGCTATCCGGAGCTGGCGTTTGAGGTGATGAGCCTGTTTGTAACGGATATTCCGGCGGACGATTTGCGCGATATTGTGAACCGTACTTATACGGAAGCGGCGTTCGGCTCTAAGGAAATCACGCCTGTGCGTACTTTGTCGGACGGCATCAAAATCCAAGCCTTGTCCAACGGTCCGACGCTGGCGTTTAAGGATATGGCGATGCAGTTTTTGGGCAATGCGTTTGAATATGTGTTGAACAAAAAGGGCAGGGAACTCAATATCTTGGGCGCAACCAGCGGCGATACGGGTTCGGCTGCGGAATATGCGTTGCGCGGTAAAAAGGGCGTAAACGTATTTATGCTGTCGCCCGACGGCAAAATGAGCGCGTTCCAACGCGCGCAGATGTACAGCCTGCAAGACGAGAATATCCACAATATCGCCGTGAAGGGGATGTTTGACGACTGTCAGGACATTGTGAAGGCGGTGCAAAACGATGCCGCGTTCAAGGAAAAATACCATATCGGTACGGTCAATTCGATCAACTGGGGACGCATCGTCGCGCAAGTGGTTTATTACTTTGCAGGCTATTTCAAAGCGACGCAAAGCAATGACGAGCAGGTCAGCTTTTGCGTACCGAGCGGCAACTTCGGCAACGTTTGCGCGGGACACATCGCCAAACAAATGGGCTTGCCTATCCGCCGCCTGATTGTCGCGACCAATGAAAACGATGTGTTGGACGAGTTTTTCAAAACCGGCGCATACCGCCCGCGCAACAGCGAGCATACTTATGTTACCTCCAGCCCGTCTATGGACATTTCCAAAGCGTCCAACTTCGAGCGTTTTGTGTTCGACCTGATGGATCGCGATCCTCAGGAAATCAATACGCTGTGGGCGGAAGTGGCGGCGGGCAAGGGCTTTGACTTGCAGTTTGCCTTGGAAAAAGTCGGCGGCAAATACGGTTTTACCTCCGGCAAATCCACCCACGCCGACCGCCTCGCCACCATCAAGCAGGTTTATGAGCAAGATAAAGAACTCATCGATCCGCACACTGCCGACGGCGTAAAAGTTGCCCGCGAAGTGCGCGAAGAAGGGGAGACGGTTGTGTGTTTGGAAACCGCGTTGGCAGCGAAATTCGATGCGACCATACGCGAAGCCGTCGGCGATGTCGCCATTCCGCGCCCTGCCGCGTTGGAAGGTTTGGAAAACCTGCCGCAGCGCGTCCAAGTCGTGCCGAACAATGCAGCCGCCGTTAAAGAAATCATCCGCGAAACATTAAACAAGTAATGCATTGTCCGAGAGGTCGTCTGAAAAGTTTTCAGACGACCTCTGATAGACAGCAAACATTGTGATGATAAATATTTTCGTTTAAAATTGCGCGTTTGCTCTAATTCGGCACTATCTATTCACAGGCGAGACAGGTCGTCTGAAAACCCTTTTAAAACCATCATCCGCCCGACCCGCGTGTTCAGACGGATTTACCGACAGGAAACTCAAATGGCAGCATTCAATACCCAAAAAGTATTGTCCGTACACCACTGGACGGATGCGTATTTCACCTTTACCTGCACCCGCGACGAATCGTTGCGCTTCGAAAACGGTCAATTCGTCATGGTCGGATTGATGGTGGACGGCAAGCCGCTGATGCGCGCATACAGCGTCGCCTCCGCCAACTGGGAAGAACACCTCGAATTTTTCAGCATTAAAGTCCAAGACGGCCCTCTGACCAGCCGCCTGCAACACCTTAAAGTCGGTGACGACGTGTTGATCAGCAAAAAACCGACCGGAACTTTGGTTGCCGGTGACCTGAATCCCGGCAAACACCTTTACCTGTTGAGCACCGGTACCGGCATTGCCCCTTTCTTGAGCATCACCAAAGACCCAGAAATTTACGAGCAATTTGAAAAAATCATCCTCGTGCACGGCGTGCGCTACAAAAAAGATTTGGCGTATTACGACCGCTTCACCAAAGAATTGCCCGAACACGAATACCTCGGCGACTTGGTTAAAGAAAAACTGATTTACTACCCCATCGTTTCCCGCGAAGACTACGAACACCACGGCCGCCTGACCGACCTGATGGTAAGCGGCAAACTGTTTGAAGACATCGGCCTGCCCAAAATCAACCCGCAAGACGACCGCGCCATGCTGTGCGGCAGCCCTGCCATGCTGAAAGACACCTGCAAAGTTCTGGATGATTTCGGTCTGACCGTCTCCCCGAAAACCGGCGTACGCGGCGACTACCTGATCGAACGCGCGTTTGTGGATCAATAAGGGTTTTAGCAGTAATCAAAATATAGCGAGGCAGAACTTGTTATCAGGTTCTGCCTCGCTATAAATCCATTTCTCTAAATATTCTCTCAGACGCTTCAATAGCCACTTCTCATCATGTACGATGTCAATACCCACGACGTCCGCCGATTTTTCGCACACGTTTGGAAAAACCGCCTGACCCCGCTGCAACTGGATGCGCTTCAACATAAAGCACTCCGTATCATCGAATCCCATCCCGAATATACCCATTATCTTGAAAACATTGAAGATTACTTAGACAAAAACTGGCTGCCTGAAGAAGGGGAGAGCAACCCGTTTTTACATATGTCACTGCATCTTTCTCTTCAAGAGCAAGCGGCCATTGACCAGCCCCCAGGTATTCGAGCAATTCATCAGCAGCTTTGCGCACGTTATAACAACGACTGGGTGAGTGCCGAACATGACATGATGGATGCGTTGGCGGAAACCATTTGGGAAGCGCAACGATACGGACGCGGTTTGGATGTCAATGCCTATATGACCCGGCTGCGTAAATTAGTCGGTCTAGGGCAGGAGGAAAACGCCCGTATCAATCCGCATGAAGTGAATGCTAAATTTGACGAATGAAAAAGTTTTCTATGTGATGGAAGATAACGATTTTGAGGTCGTCTGAAACGTTGTTTTCAGACGACCTTACAGTTTTGTAGTTTTTTGATTTAACCTGAAATTTTTATGTAGATATAGGTTTCATTTATTTGTCCCATTATTAAGATGTAATCATATATTTTATGGGGTCGTCTGAAAGATGGTATTTGTACAAGAAAACATCATAGGTCTGAAATAGATGCGAGATGAATCCTCATACTATTTCAGGCAATAAGTGTAGAGTTAGCAGCAATCCCAAGAATACAGTACATCGGAAAAATCCCTATGCTGTAAATTATCTTGCTGGATAAAGAAGTTCATCACGCCCATATCGCCTATCATCACGATTTCTTCGCCGTCTTCATCAAAGCTACTGTCTAGTTGGAACAGCAGGACATTATAGTCGACCAATCCTTTATCTTCATCGCGCGGGTCGTTTTGTGTGAAATACGGGTAGCCGCCACATTGACTATGGTTTTCTTCACCATCATCTTCTTTATCGTATGTACTAAATTCATTTTCGTATTCGTGCTGTACGACGCGTTGAAGATGTTCTTTGGTATGGTAATCGACTTCTATGCCATGTTCGGCCAAATATTTTCCGCACAGCATAACGCAGGTGGCGTGGTCTAAAACGGGAGCTTGTTCAGTAAGCTGGAATTGTAACTTGCACTCTTGCAATATAGGGAAGCACTCGTCATCTTCTGCATAAGGCCGGTAGTATTCGGTAAGCTCCTTTTCAGTATAGTGTTCACTGATTTCAGGATAGTAACGTACAGCGTAGCCGTCTCGACCGTTTTCTATACCGAATTCCCAGTTGTCTAAGATGAAAAATTGCAGTATGCCTGTTGAAGGAAAGTGTTCTAGACCTTTTAGGTCGGTGCAGTTGATTTGAGCAAGTAAACGCAGGGTTTTGCCGTCTGCATTTTTCGGTGCTACATCACCTTTGGGGAGATAGGGCAATCCACCGATTTTACTTTCGGTTAGCTTGGTTTGAGCAGTACAAAAGTCTGCTTTAGCGTAATGTTTTGCAGCATATTGGGTAAAAAACTGGTGTTTGACCCATTTGTAGCATTCATTGATAAGCTCAGAATCTGCTTTGATTTTTTTAGACATAGGGTTACTTCCTTTCAAAGTGCAAACTGCTTTATAACTTTTATCATAAAGCAAATATTATGACCACTTAGTTGCTTTATTATTAAGCTGTGTTTCGATAAAATCAAATTTAAAGCGTATCTTCTCCCTCGCTTTCCACACAACGAATGATCCAGTCTTCAAACCGTCGCCATTGGGCTTCCTCGGCATAGGTGGCGGGATTGGCGGCATCGTGGATAAAAATATCGAAGTTGGGTTCGGCACGGGATAGGTCAAAGCCGAACCAATCTCCCATGCTGTGATGTGCGCCGATGATAAGGATTTTACCTATGTCGGGGTGTTCGTCAGGCGGTAGGTCATCAAGTTCTTCGCGTAATAGTTGTTGGTAATAGATATTTTCTTCTTTCAGTTGGGTGAGGTTGTAGATTTCTATTTTGGGTGTTTGAGATACGGTTTGATCTATCACGCTGGTGTACCACGAATAGAAAAAATCCCCCGTGCCGCATTGCTGTAAAAATAAATAATAGCTTTCAGGCAGCTTGTTTTGCGTATATTCGCGTATTGCCTGCAATTCATCGGTTGAAAGGGGATGTACATTAAAATTCAAATGGTTTGCGTGAGATGCTTGGTTGTTTGTCAGCCAGTATTGAAGTTGTTGCAGGGCTTGCGGATAGGTCATGATGGTAGGGGTCGTCTTTTTAAAATGGATTTTGTTGGGTATTGAACCAACAGGAAGAAACCAGTCTTTAAGCGATTATATTTGTTGTTTGGAATGAAACAAAGGTCGTCTGAAAACGTTAAATCGGTTTCAGACGACCTTTTTATTATATGGTAATTGAGCAAAATGTAGGTTAGGTTGCAAACCCAACATTTCGTGTAATTTAACAGTTTTGTTGGGTCTTAACCCAACCTTGTATATAGGAACTCCCGTAT
>KV796983.1 GCA_001809325.1 Neisseria sp. HMSC077D05
GTGCAGGTGTGGTTTCTTCTATCATCGCTTAAGTTTAGAGGCCAATAGCTCAATTGGTAGAGTATCGGTCTCCAAAACCGAGGGTTGGGGGTTCGAGACCCTCTTGGCCTGCCAAATAAAAAATTAACCGGCCCTGTGCCGGTTAATTTTTTTGCATTTCTTTTTTAGTAATTAATTTAAACCATTGCATGAGTGAGATAGTGCGACTTTGATGCTGTGGTGAGTGAGTAAAGATGACTGAACATACATCTGAACATAAAGCAGAAAAGTCGGGTCAGCTTGTAACATCCGGCAATCATTCTACGCCGCCTAAGCGAGAAGGGCTGCTTTCCTATTTTAAAAACTCATGGTCTGAGTTTAAAAAAGTTGTTTGGCCTACGCGAGATGATGCAGTTAAGATGACGATCTTCGTCGTTATATTTGTAGCAATCTTGGCAGTATTTATTTATGCGGCAGACAGTGCTATTTCTTGGCTGTTTTTTGATGTGTTGTTGAAGAGGGGGTAAAAATGTCAAAACGTTGGTATGTTGTGCAGGCTTATTCCGGCTTTGAGAAAAATGTCCAGAAGACCCTAAAAGAGCGTATCGCTCGCGAAGGCATGGAAGGTTATTTCGGTCAGATTCTTGTTCCGGTTGAAGAAGTGGTCGATATTAAAAATGGTCGCAAAACCATTAGCGAGCGTAAGTTTTATCCGGGCTATGTTTTGGTCGAAATGGAAATGACTGATGATTCATGGCATTTGGTGAAAAGTACCCCTCGAGTTTCAGGTTTTATTGGTGGTACGGCAAATAAGCCTACTCCGATTTCTCAAAGAGAGGCTGATGCAATCTTGCAACAGGTTCGTTCTGGGATTGAGAAGCCTAAACCTAAAGTTGAATTTGAAGTGGGGCAGCAAGTTCGTGTAAACGAAGGCCCTTTTGCTGACTTCAACGGTATTGTAGATGAAGTGAATTATGAGCGTAATAAATTGAGGGTTTCTGTTCAGATTTTTGGTCGCGAAACCCCGGTTGAGCTGGAGTTTGGTCAAGTAGAAAAGATTTAAGTTTTTAAATCCCTTGAAAAAAAATCTCTAAGTAAATATAATGCTGAATTCTTTTTTGGGAAGCGGAAATGGTTCCGCGCTATACCCGTTTTTAGGAGTCCTATAAGTGGCAAAGAAAATTATCGGCTATATCAAACTGCAAATTCCTGCAGGTAAAGCCAATCCATCTCCCCCAGTTGGTCCTGCTTTGGGTCAACGTGGTCTGAATATTATGGAATTCTGTAAGGCATTTAATGCTGCAACTCAAGGCATTGAGCCTGGTTTGCCGATTCCAGTTGTAATTACTGCTTTTGCGGATAAGTCATTCACTTTTGTGATGAAAACTCCTCCAGCCTCTATTCTGTTGAAAAAAGCTGCTGGTCTGCAAAAAGGTAGTTCTAATCCTCTGACAAATAAAGTGGGTAAATTGACCCGTGCTCAGTTGGAAGAAATTGCTAAAACTAAAGAACCTGATTTGACTGCTGCTGATTTGGACGCCGCTGTTCGCACTATTGCTGGTTCTGCTCGTTCAATGGGTTTGGATGTGGAGGGTGTTGTATAATGGCTAAAGTATCTAAACGCTTGAAAGCTTTGCGCTCTTCTGTTGAAGCCAATAAATTATATGCAATTGATGAAGCAATTGCTTTGGTAAAAAAAGCAGCGACTGCTAAATTTGACGAGTCTGTTGACGTATCTTTCAACTTGGGTGTTGATCCGCGTAAATCTGACCAAGTTATCCGTGGTTCAGTTGTTCTGCCTAAAGGTACCGGTAAAACAACCCGCGTAGCAGTATTTACTCAAGGTGCAAATGCTGATGCAGCTAAAGAAGCTGGTGCTGATGTTGTCGGCTTTGAAGATTTGGCTGCTGAGATCAAAGCAGGTAATCTGAACTTTGACGTTGTTATTGCTTCTCCTGATGCAATGCGCATTGTTGGTCAATTGGGTACCATCTTGGGTCCACGTGGCTTGATGCCAAACCCTAAAGTGGGTACTGTTACTCCTAATGTGGCTGAAGCAGTTAAAAATGCAAAAGCAGGTCAAGTGCAATATCGTACAGACAAAGCTGGTATCGTTCATGCAACTATCGGTCGTGCTTCATTCACTGAGGCTGATTTGAAAGAGAACTTTGATGCATTGTTGGATGCTATCGTTAAAGCTAAACCTGCTGCTGCTAAAGGTCAGTACCTGAAAAAAGTTGCTGTATCCAGTACTATGGGTTTAGGTGTTCGCGTTGATACATCAAGCGTGAATAACTAATCTAAGAAATTTTCAAGCAACTCTTTCTGAGTTGCTTGAATTTGGGCTACTTAGAATTAAGTAGATGTCCAAGACCGTAGGGATCGCAAGA
Organism: Neisseria sp. HMSC077D05; assembly: GCA_001809325.1. Taxonomy (GTDB): domain Bacteria; phylum Pseudomonadota; class Gammaproteobacteria; order Burkholderiales; family Neisseriaceae; genus Neisseria. The sequence continues at coordinate 2,370 of KV796983.1, forward strand.
TTTAATCGTAACTGCCCTACGCAGACGGTAGTCCTGAAACACATTGCAAGATTGCTTGTAAGATGTCTTTTTAGGTTACCGCGCTGGTGGGATATCATTCCGATATCCTGTTTATAAACAGTGGGAGGTAGACCTTGAGTCTCAATATTGAAACCAAGAAAGTAGCCGTAGAGGAAATCAGCGCAGCAATTGCTAACGCTCAGACTCTCGTGGTTGCTGAATATCGCGGTATCAGTGTTTCCAGTATGACTGAGCTTCGCGCTAATGCGCGTAAAGAAGGCGTTTACTTGCGCGTTCTGAAAAATACATTGGCTCGTCGTGCAGTAGAGGGTACTTCATTCGCAGCTTTGGCTGATCAAATGGTTGGTCCGTTGGTTTATGCTGCTTCTGAAGATGCTGTTGCTGCTGCTAAAGTGTTGCACCAATTCGCGAAAAAAGATGACAAGATTGTAGTTAAAGCCGGTTCTTACAATGGTGAAGTGATGAATGCTGCTCAGGTTGCCGAGTTGGCTTCTATTCCGAGCCGCGAAGAGCTGTTGTCCAAACTGTTGTTCGTTATGCAAGCTCCTGTATCAGGCTTTGCGCGCGGTTTGGCTGCTTTGGCAGAGAAAAAAGCAGGCGAAGAAGCCGCTTAATTAATTTTGTTTCTGTTAATCAATTATTTTTTAATCAATATTTGGAGTATAAATAGCATGGCTATTACTAAAGAAGACATTTTGGAAGCAGTTGGTTCTTTGACCGTAATGGAATTGAACGACTTGGTTAAAGCTTTTGAAGAAAAATTCGGCGTTTCTGCTGCTGCTGTTGCAGTTGCAGGTCCTGCTGGTGCTGGTGCTGCTGCCGCTGAAGAAAAAACTGAATTTGACGTAGTATTGGCTTCTGCCGGTGACCAAAAAGTTGGCGTGATTAAAGTAGTCCGCGCAATTACTGGTCTGGGTCTGAAAGAAGCTAAAGACATCGTTGATGGTGCACCTAAAACTCTTAAAGAAGGTGTTTCTAAAGCTGAAGCTGAAGACATCCAAAAACAATTGGAAGAAGCCGGCGCTAAAGTCGAAATCAAATAATTTGATGCTTCCTGTGAAGGCTGGCAGTTTTCTGCCAGCCTTATTTTGCTTGTTGTTATTAGGTTAATCGGTTATTTACATTTATTTGCAATTTATTCGCTAGTTAAGTTTAAATAAATGTAAATAACACACAAACAATTGGCGTTATTTCAGACGACCTCTTTCTTTAAAATTGCTTTTCGGAGTGTATATGAACTATTCGTTTACCGAGAAAAAACGTATCCGTAAGAGTTTTGCAAAACGAGAGAACGTATTGGACGTTCCCTTTTTGTTGGCAACACAAATTGATTCTTATGCGAAATTTCTGCAATTAGAAAATGCTTTTGATCAGCGTACTGACGATGGTCTTCAGGCTGCATTTAATTCTATTTTCCCTATCGTAAGCCACAACGGTTATGCGCGTCTGGAGTTTGTGCATTACACGCTGGGTGAGCCTTTGTTCGATATTCCTGAATGTCAATTGCGTGGAATCACTTATGCCGCTCCCCTGCGTGCGCGTATCCGATTGGTTATTTTAGACAAGGAAGCGTCTAAACCGACAGTCAAAGAAGTTCGTGAAAATGAAGTGTATATGGGCGAAATCCCATTGATGACTCCAAGTGGTTCGTTTGTCATTAATGGTACCGAACGTGTGATTGTTTCTCAGTTGCATCGTTCTCCCGGTGTGTTCTTTGAGCATGACCGTGGTAAAACTCATTCCTCCGGTAAATTGTTGTTCTCTGCTCGAATCATTCCTTACCGTGGCTCGTGGCTAGATTTCGAATTTGACCCGAAAGATTTGCTGTATTTCCGTATTGACCGTCGCCGTAAAATGCCGGTTACGATTTTGTTGAAGGCTTTGGGCTACAACAATGAACAGATCTTGGATATTTTCTATGATAAAGAAACGTTCTATCTGTCTGAAAATGGTGTTCAAACCGATTTGGTTGTAGGTCGTCTGAAAGGTGAAACTGCCAAAGTTGATATCTTGGATAAAGAAGGCAACGTATTGGTTGCTAAAGGTAAACGCATTACCGCAAAAAATATCCGTGATATCAGCAATGCGGGATTGACTCGTTTGGATGTGGAGCCGGAAAGCCTGATTGGCAAAGCTTTGGCCGCGGATTTGATTGACCCTGAAACGGGTGAAGTATTGGCTGTTGCCAACGATGAAATTACTGAAGAGTTGTTGGCAAAATTTGATATCCATGGTGTAAAACAACTTACTACGCTTTACATTAATGAATTGGATCAGGGCGGTTACATTTCCAATACTTTGCGCACTGATGAGACTGCTGATCAGCAAGCAGCTCGTGTTGCGATTTACCGCATGATGCGCCCGGGCGAACCGCCTACCGAAGAGGCAGTCGAGCAATTGTTTAACCGCTTGTTCTTCAGTGAAGACAGCTACGATTTGTCTCGCGTAGGCCGTATGAAATTCAATACACGGACTTACGAGCAAAAATTGTCTGAAGTACAACAGCAGTCTTGGTATGGCCGTTTGTTGAACGAAACTTTCGCAGGTGCTGCCGAAAAAGGCGGTTATGTTCTGAGCGTCGAAGATATTGTTGCCTCAATTGCTACTTTGGTTGAATTGCGTAACGGTCATGGCGAAGTGGACGATATTGACCACTTGGGTAACCGTCGTGTGCGGTCGGTAGGTGAGTTGACTGAAAACCAATTCCGCAGTGGTTTGGCTCGTGTGGAACGTGCCGTAAAAGAACGCTTGAATCAGGCAGAATCAGAAAACTTAATGCCGCATGATTTGATTAATGCGAAACCTGTTTCTGCTGCCATCAAAGAATTCTTCGGCTCAAGCCAATTGAGTCAGTTTATGGATCAGACCAACCCCTTGTCTGAAGTAACTCATAAACGCCGTGTATCTGCGTTGGGCCCGGGTGGTTTGACCCGTGAACGTGCGGGTTTCGAGGTGCGAGACGTGCATCCGACCCACTATGGTCGCGTATGTCCGATTGAAACGCCTGAAGGTCCGAACATCGGTTTGATTAACTCATTGTCCGTTTATGCGCGTACCAATGATTATGGTTTCTTGGAAACTCCTTACCGCCGCGTTATCGACGGCAAAGTAACCGAGGAAATCGATTACTTGTCTGCCATTGAAGAAGGCCGCTATGTGATTGCACAGGCGAATGCTGATTTGGACAAAGACGGTAATTTGATTGGTGACCTGGTAACTTGTCGTGAAAAAGGCGAAACCATTATGGCAACGCCTGACCGTGTGCAATATATGGACGTGGCAACCGGTCAAGTGGTATCCGTAGCGGCATCCCTGATTCCGTTCTTGGAACACGATGATGCGAACCGTGCATTGATGGGTGCCAACATGCAACGTCAGGCCGTACCGTGCCTGCGTCCTGAAAAACCGATGGTTGGTACCGGTATTGAGCGTTCAGTTGCCGTTGACTCTGCTACTGCAATCGTTGCCCGTCGCGGCGGTGTGGTTGAGTATGTCGATGCCAACCGTGTTGTGATTCGTGTTCATGATGATGAAGCGACTGCCGGTGAAGTGGGTGTTGATATTTACAACTTGGTTAAATTCACCCGTTCCAACCAGTCTACCAATATCAATCAGCGTCCAGCCGTCAAAGCCGGCGACGTTTTGCAACGCGGCGATTTGATTGCTGACGGTGCATCCACCGATTTGGGCGAATTGGCTTTGGGTCAAAATATGACTATCGCCTTCATGCCGTGGAACGGTTATAACTATGAAGACTCAATTCTGATTTCCGAAAAAGTAGCTGCAGACGACCGCTATACTTCGATTCACATTGAGGAATTGAATGTCGTTGCCCGCGATACCAAGCTGGGTGCGGAAGATATCACCCGCGATATTCCGAACTTGTCCGAGCGTATGCAAAACCGTTTGGATGAATCCGGTATCGTTTACATTGGTGCGGAAGTGGAAGCAGGCGATGTGTTGGTAGGTAAAGTAACGCCTAAAGGCGAAACCCAACTGACTCCGGAAGAAAAACTGTTGCGCGCCATCTTCGGTGAAAAAGCATCCGACGTAAAAGATACCTCTTTGCGTATGCCTACCGGTATGAGCGGTACGGTTATCGACGTTCAAGTCTTTACACGCGAAGGTATCCAACGCGACAAACGTGCTCAATCCATTATTGATTCTGAGCTGAAACGCTATCGTCAAGACTTGGGAGACCAGTTGCGTATTTTTGATAACGATGCATTCGACCGTATTGAGCGTATGATCGTTGGTCAAAAAGCCAACGGCGGTCCGATGAAGCTGGCCAAAGGCAGCGAAATTTCGACAGAATATCTGGCGGGTCTGCCCAGCAAACACGATTGGTTCGATATCCGTTTGTCTGATGAAGATTTGGCCAAACAATTAGAACTGATTAAATTGAGTCTGCAACAAAAACGCGAAGAAGCGGACGAGTTGTACGAAATCAAGAAGAAAAAACTGACCCAAGGCGACGAATTGCAGCCTGGTGTACAAAAAATGGTGAAAGTCTTTATCGCCATCAAACGCCGTCTGCAAGCCGGTGACAAAATGGCGGGCCGCCACGGTAATAAAGGTGTGGTATCGCGCATTCTGCCTGTAGAAGACATGCCGTACATGGCGGACGGTCGCCCCGTGGACATCGTACTGAACCCGTTGGGCGTACCTTCCCGTATGAACATCGGTCAGATTTTGGAAGTTCACTTGGGTTGGGCGGCAAAAGGTATCGGCGAGCGTATCGACCGTATGCTGAAAGAGCAACGCAAAGCCAGCGAACTGCGCGAGTTCTTGAACAAACTCTACAACGGCAGCGGTAAGAAAGAAGATTTGGATGCCCTGACTGATGAAGAAATCATCGAACTGGCTTCCAACCTGCGTAAAGGCGCATCTTTCGCATCGCCGGTATTTGATGGTGCGAAAGAATCCGAAATCCGCGAAATGCTGAACTTGGCTTATCCAAGCGATGATCCTGAAGTCGAAAAACTGGGCTTTAACGACAGCAAAACCCAAATCACGCTGTATGACGGACGCTCTGGCGAACCGTTTGACCGCAAGGTAACAGTAGGTGTGATGCACTATCTGAAATTGCACCACTTGGTTGACGAAAAAATGCACGCGCGTTCTACCGGTCCGTACAGTCTGGTTACTCAACAGCCTCTGGGCGGTAAAGCTCAGTTCGGTGGCCAACGTTTCGGTGAGATGGAGGTTTGGGCGCTGGAAGCATACGGCGCAGCCTACACACTGCAAGAGATGTTGACCGTGAAGTCTGACGACGTAACAGGCCGTACCAAAATGTACGAGAACATCGTCAAAGGCGAACACAAAATCGATGCCGGTATGCCTGAGTCCTTCAACGTATTGGTTAAAGAGATTCGCTCACTGGGCTTGGATATCGATTTGGAACGTTACTAAACAGAAGTTTTCAGACGACCTCTTTAGGTCGTCTGAAAAAGCGGTTGCAGAATAAGAATGAATGAATCGGAATCTGAACAGATCAGGTCGTCTGAAACCGCAACGTACCGTTTCCAATATCGAAAATCCGCCACGCGGTAAAAATACTTCCTTCAAGGAGCAAAAATGAATTTGTTGAACTTATTTAATCCGTTGCAAACTGCCGGCATGGAAGAAGAGTTTGATGCCATCAAAATCGGCATTGCTTCTCCCGAAACCATCCGTTCATGGTCTTACGGTGAAGTTAAAAAGCCTGAAACCATCAACTATCGTACGTTCAAACCTGAGCGTGACGGTCTGTTCTGCGCCAAAATCTTTGGTCCGGTCAAAGACTACGAGTGCTTGTGCGGAAAATATAAACGCTTGAAATTTAAAGGTGTAACCTGTGAAAAATGTGGCGTGGAAGTGACTTTGTCCAAAGTGCGCCGCGAACGCATGGGTCATATCGAATTGGCCGCGCCTGTGGCACACATTTGGTTCTTGAAATCCCTGCCTTCTCGTTTGGGTATGGTGCTGGACATGACTTTGCGCGACATTGAACGCGTATTGTACTTTGAAGCATTTGTTGTGACCGACCCCGGCATGACTCCGCTGCAACGCCGTCAATTGCTGACTGAAGATGACTACTACAACAAACTGGACGAATACGGCGACGATTTCGATGCCAAAATGGGTGCGGAAGGTATCCGCGAATTGTTGCGCACCTTGGATGTAGCAGGCGAAATCGAAATCCTGCGCCAAGAGCTTGAGTCGACCGGTTCAGATACCAAAATCAAAAAAATCGCCAAACGCTTGAAAGTGTTGGAAGCCTTCCACCGTTCCGGTATGAAACTGGAGTGGATGATTATGGACGTGCTGCCGGTATTGCCGCCTGATTTGCGTCCTTTGGTTCCGTTGGATGGCGGTCGTTTTGCCACTTCCGATTTGAACGATTTATACCGTCGCGTCATCAACCGTAACAACCGTCTGAAACGCCTGCTGGAACTGCACGCTCCTGACATCATTGTTCGCAACGAAAAACGTATGTTGCAAGAAGCGGTTGACTCGCTGTTGGATAACGGCCGTCGCGGTAAAGCCATGACCGGCGCCAACAAACGTCCGCTGAAATCGTTGGCAGACATGATTAAAGGTAAGGGCGGTCGTTTCCGTCAAAACCTGCTGGGTAAACGTGTGGACTACTCTGGTCGTTCCGTGATTACCGTAGGTCCATACCTGCGTCTGCACCAATGTGGTTTGCCGAAAAAAATGGCTTTGGAACTGTTCAAACCGTTCATTTTCCATAAGCTGGAAAAACAAGGTCTGGCTTCTACCGTTAAAGCAGCGAAAAAATTGGTAGAGCAAGAAGTACCGGAAGTATGGGACATTTTGGAAGAAGTCATCCGCGAACATCCGATTATGCTGAACCGTGCGCCGACCCTGCACCGTTTGGGTATTCAAGCGTTTGAACCTATCCTGATTGAAGGTAAAGCCATTCAGTTGCATCCGTTGGTATGTGCCGCGTTTAACGCTGACTTTGACGGTGACCAAATGGCGGTACACGTTCCATTGAGCTTGGAAGCGCAAATGGAAGCGCGCACCCTGATGCTGGCTTCAAACAACGTATTGTCTCCTGCAAACGGTGAACCGATTATCGTACCTTCCCAAGACATCGTATTGGGTCTGTACTACATGACCCGCGACCGCATCAATGCCAAAGGTGAGGGCAGTCTGTTTGCTGATGTGAAAGAAGTGCATCGTGCATACCATACCAAACAGGTTGAGCTGGGTACGAAAATCACCGTACGTCTGCGCGAATGGGTGAAAAATGAAGCTGGCGAATTCGAGCCAGTCGTTGCACGTTACGAAACAACTGTCGGTCGTGCATTGTTGAGCGAAATCCTGCCTAAAGGCCTGCCGTTCGAGTACATCAACAAAGCGCTGAAGAAAAAAGAAATTTCCAAACTGATTAACGCATCGTTCCGCCTATGCGGTTTGCGCGATACGGTTATCTTCGCCGACCACTTGATGTATACCGGTTTCGGATTTGCAGCCAAAGGCGGTATTTCCATTGCTGTTGACGACATGGAAATTCCAAAAGAAAAAGCGGCCTTGTTGGCTGAAGCCAATGCCGAGGTTAAAGAAATCGAAGACCAATACCGTCAAGGTTTGGTCACCAACGGCGAACGCTATAACAAAGTGGTGGATATTTGGGGTCGTGCCGGCGATAAAATCGCTAAAGCGATGATGGATAACTTGTCCAAACAAAAAGTTATCGATCGTGATGGCAACGAAGTCGATCAAGAGTCATTCAACTCCATCTATATGATGGCAGACTCCGGTGCTCGTGGTTCTGCGGCTCAGATTAAACAGTTGTCCGGTATGCGTGGCTTGATGGCAAAACCTGACGGCTCGATTATTGAAACGCCGATTACCTCAAACTTCCGCGAAGGTCTGACCGTATTGCAATACTTTATTGCGACCCACGGTGCGCGTAAGGGTTTGGCGGATACCGCATTGAAAACCGCGAACTCCGGTTACCTGACCCGTCGTCTGGTAGACGTAACTCAAGACTTGGTCGTTGTTGAAGACGATTGCGGTACTTCAGACGGCTTTGTCATGAAGGCGGTCGTACAGGGCGGTGATGTGATTGAAGCATTGCGCGATCGTATTTTGGGTCGTGTTACCGCGTCTGACGTTGTCGATCCGTCAAGTGGCGAGACCTTGGTTGAAGCCGGTACGTTATTGACTGAAAAACTGGTGGATATGATTGACCAATCCGGTGTCGATGAAGTCAAAGTCCGTACCCCAATTACTTGTAAAACCCGTCATGGCTTGTGTGCGCACTGTTACGGTCGCGACTTGGCCCGAGGCAAACTTGTTAATGCCGGTGAGGCAGTCGGCGTGATTGCCGCTCAGTCTATCGGTGAGCCGGGTACCCAGTTGACCATGCGTACGTTCCACATCGGTGGTGCGGCATCCCGTGCGGCAGCAGCCAGCCAAGTTGAAGCCAAATCCAACGGTACGGCACGATTCAGCAGCCAAATGCGTTATGTTGCCAATAACAAAGGCGAATTGGTTGTCATCGGACGCTCTTGCGAAGTCGTTATTCATGATGACATCGGTCGTGAGCGCGAACGCCACAAAGTGCCTTACGGTGCGATTTTGATGGTTCAAGACGGTGAAGCCATTAAAGCCGGTCAAACATTGGCAACCTGGGATCCGCATACCCGTCCGATGATTACCGAACATGCAGGTTGGGTGAAATTCGAGAACGTGGAAGAGGGCGTAACTGTTGCTAAACAAACTGACGATGTAACCGGTTTGTCCACTTTGGTGGTTATTGACGGCAAACGCCGCTCCGGCAGCGCATCCAAACTGCTGCGTCCTACTGTAAAATTGTTGGATGAAAACGGTCTGGAAATCTGCATTCCGGGTACCTCCACTCCAGTATCTATGGCATTCCCTGTGGGTGCAGTGATTACCGTGCGCGAAGGTCAGGAAGTCGGTAAAGGTGACGTATTGGCGCGTATCCCACAAGCCTCTTCCAAAACCCGCGATATTACCGGTGGTCTGCCACGCGTTGCCGAGTTGTTTGAAGCACGTGTGCCGAAAGATGCAGGTATGTTGGCAGAAATCACCGGTACCGTTTCATTCGGTAAAGAGACCAAAGGCAAGCAGCGTCTGATTATCACTGATGTAGACGGCGTAGCATACGAGACTTTGATTTCTAAAGAGAAACAAATTCTGGTACACGACGGTCAAGTGGTAAACCGCGGTGAAACCATCGTAGACGGAGCGGTTGATCCGCATGATATTCTGCGTCTGCAAGGTATCGAAGCACTGGCGCGTTATATCGTTCAAGAAGTGCAAGAGGTTTACCGCCTGCAAGGTGTGAAGATTTCCGATAAACACATCGAAGTCATCATCCGTCAGATGCTGCGCCGTGTGAATATTGTCGATTCAGGTGAAACCGAATTCATTACCGGTGAGCAAGTCGAACGCGGTGATGTCATGACAGCCAATGAAAAAGCTTTGGAAGAGGGCAAAGAACCGGCACGTTACGAAAACGTATTGTTGGGTATTACCAAAGCCTCCTTGTCAACTGATAGCTTCATTTCTGCCGCATCTTTCCAAGAAACGACCCGCGTTCTGACCGAAGCCGCCATTATGGGTAAACAAGACGAGTTGCGCGGTCTGAAAGAGAACGTAATCGTAGGTCGTCTGATTCCTGCCGGTACCGGTTTGACCTACCACCGCAGCCGCCGCCAGCAATGGCAGGAAGCGGAGCAAGAAGCTTCCGAAATCGAAGCAACAGATGAATAATCCCTAGGATGCTTGTTTAAAAGAAAACCGCAAGGCAATATCACTTGCGGTTTTCTTTTTCAGACAACTCGTGTGGCTTGTCAAGGTTGTCGTGAAAAGTACGGGAGGAAGGGCAGCTCTTAAGAGTTGCGAACCGACTTATTTTTGATAAAGGTCGTCTGAAATAGGGAGCGCAGAGTTTGAGAACTCTTTATCCATTTCAGACGACCTTAGTTGCTAAATAGTTCTTAGTAAATACAAAATACCAACTTTTCTCTACCGTTTGCTTGACTAAACTCTTGCAATAAAAATATAATTCCACTCTTGCCGACATGGTGTCGGCAAGTATTTAACTCAACAGGACGAGAAAATATGCCAACTATCAACCAATTGGTACGCAAAGGCCGTCAAAAGCCTGTGTACGTAAATAAAGTGCCTGCACTGGAAGCTTGCCCGCAAAAACGCGGTGTGTGCACCCGTGTATACACGACCACCCCTAAAAAACCTAACTCTGCATTGCGTAAAGTATGTAAAGTTCGCCTGACCAACGGTTTTGAAGTCATTTCATACATCGGTGGTGAAGGCCACAACCTGCAAGAGCACAGCGTCGTACTGATTCGCGGCGGCCGTGTAAAAGATTTGCCGGGTGTGCGCTACCACACTGTACGCGGTTCTTTGGATACTGCAGGTGTTAAAGACCGTAAACAAGCCCGTTCTAAATACGGTGCTAAGCGTCCTAAATAATTACAGGGACTTAAATAGGCACGTCGGCCGCCTAAGCTGAACAACGGCCGAGTAAGTGAATACTCTGTTGGGTATTCATGGGAGTTGACCCGACTGAATAGATTAAAGGAAATTAAAATGCCAAGACGTAGAGAAGTCCCCAAGCGCGATGTATTGCCTGATCCTAAATTTGGCAGCGTCGAGCTGACTAAATTCATGAACGTATTGATGATTGACGGTAAAAAATCTGTTGCTGAACGTATCGTTTACGGTGCGTTGGAGCAAATCGAGAAAAAAACCGGCAAAGCAGCAATCGAAGTATTCAACGAAGCCATTGCAAACGCCAAACCTATCGTGGAAGTGAAAAGCCGCCGTGTAGGTGGTGCAAACTACCAAGTTCCTGTTGAGGTTCGTCCTTCACGCCGTCTGGCTCTTGCAATGCGCTGGGTTCGCGATGCGGCCCGCAAACGTGGTGAGAAATCCATGGACCTGCGTTTGGCAGGCGAGTTGATTGATGCGTCCGAAGGTCGCGGCGGTGCGTTGAAAAAACGTGAAGAAGTACACCGCATGGCTGAAGCCAACAAAGCATTCTCTCACTTCCGTTTCTAATTTTGAAAGGCTAATAAAATGGCTCGTAAGACCCCGATCAGCCTGTACCGCAACATCGGTATTTCCGCCCATATTGACGCGGGTAAAACCACTACTACAGAACGTATTTTGTTCTATACCGGTTTGACCCACAAATTGGGCGAGGTACATGATGGCGCGGCTACTACCGACTACATGGAACAAGAGCAAGAGCGTGGTATTACCATTACCTCTGCTGCCGTAACTTCCTACTGGTCCGGTATGGCGAAACAATTCCCAGAACACCGCTTCAACATCATCGATACCCCGGGACACGTTGACTTTACTGTAGAGGTAGAGCGTTCTATGCGTGTATTGGATGGTGCGGTAATGGTTTACTGCGCGGTGGGTGGTGTTCAACCGCAATCTGAAACCGTATGGCGTCAAGCCAACAAATACCAAGTGCCACGCTTGGCGTTTGTAAATAAAATGGACCGTCAAGGTGCCAACTTCTTCCGCGTTGTCGAGCAAATGAAAACCCGTTTGCGCGCAAACCCTGTACCTATCGTTATTCCGGTAGGCGCAGAAGACAGTTTCACCGGTGTTGTTGACCTGCTGAAAATGAAATCCATCATCTGGAATGAAGCCGATAAAGGTACAACCTTTACCTATGGCGATATTCCTGCCGAATTGGTTGAAACTGCTGAAGAATGGCGTCAAAACATGATTGAAGCCGCAGCTGAAGCCAGCGAAGAATTGATGGACAAATACTTGGGCGGTGATGAGCTGACCGAGGAAGAAATCATAGGCGCATTGCGTCAACGTACTTTGGCAGGCGAAATCCAACCTATGTTGTGCGGTTCTGCATTTAAAAACAAAGGTGTTCAACGTATGTTGGACGCAGTTGTAGAATTGCTGCCGGCTCCTACCGATATTCCTCCGGTTCAAGGTGTTAACCCTAATACTGAAGAAGCCGACAGCCGCCAAGCCAGCGATGAAGAGAAATTCTCTGCATTGGCGTTCAAAATGTTGAACGACAAATACGTTGGTCAGCTGACTTTCATCCGCGTTTACTCTGGCGTCGTGAAATCCGGTGATACCGTATTGAACTCTGTAAAAGGCACTCGTGAACGTATCGGCCGTTTGGTACAAATGACTGCTGCAGACCGTACTGAAATTGAAGAAGTGCGCGCTGGTGACATCGCAGCCGCTATCGGTCTGAAAGACGTTACTACCGGTGAAACCTTGTGCGCAGAAAGCGCACCGATTATCTTGGAACGCATGGAATTCCCTGAGCCGGTAATCCATATTGCCGTTGAGCCGAAAACCAAAGCCGACCAAGAGAAAATGGGTATTGCCCTGAATCGTCTGGCTAAAGAAGACCCTTCTTTCCGCGTTCGTACAGACGAAGAATCCGGTCAAACCATTATTTCCGGTATGGGTGAGCTGCACTTGGAAATTATTGTTGACCGTATGAAACGCGAATTTGGCGTGGAAGCGAATATCGGTGCGCCTCAAGTGGCTTACCGCGAAACCATCCGCAAAGAAGTTGAAGCCGAATACAAACACGCTAAACAATCCGGTGGTAAAGGTCAATACGGTCACGTTGTGATCAAAATGGAACCTATGGAACCAGGTGGTGCAGGTTACGAATTTATCGACGAAATTAAAGGTGGTGTGATTCCTCGCGAATTCATTCCGTCTGTCGATAAAGGTATCCGCGATACCCTGCCTAACGGTATCGTTGCAGGCTACCCAGTAGTTGACGTACGTGTACGTTTGATCTTCGGTTCTTCACACGACGTCGACTCCTCTCAACTAGCCTTCGAATTGGCTGCTTCCCAAGCCTTCAAAGAAGGTATGCGTAAAGCCAATCCTGCTCTGCTTGAACCAATCATGGCAGTTGAAGTGGAAACCCCTGAAGAATACATGGGTGACGTAATGGGCGACTTGAACCGTCGTCGCGGCGTCGTATTGGGTATGGATGATGACGGTATCGGCGGTAAAAAAGTCCGTGCCGAAGTACCTCTGGCAGAAATGTTCGGTTATTCGACCGACCTGCGTTCTGCAACCCAAGGCCGCGCTACTTACTCTATGGAGTTCAAGAAATATTCTGAAGCTCCTGCCCACATAGCTGCTGCTGTAACTGAAGCCCGTAAAGGCTAATCAGGCAAATAGGTCGTCTGAAAGGCTGAAATGATTTTTCAGACGGCCTCTGTTCTTTAATCGATCTTTAATGTAAAGGAATTAGCTCATGGCTAAGGAAAAATTTGAACGTAGCAAACCGCACGTAAACGTTGGCACTATCGGTCACGTTGACCATGGTAAAACCACTCTGACTGCTGCTTTGACTACTATTTTGGCTAAAAAATTCGGCGGTGCTGCAAAAGCTTACGACCAAATCGACAACGCTCCTGAAGAAAAAGCCCGCGGTATTACCATCAATACCTCACACGTAGAATACGAAACCGAAACCCGCCACTACGCACACGTAGACTGCCCGGGTCACGCTGACTACGTTAAAAACATGATTACCGGTGCCGCACAAATGGACGGCGCAATCTTGGTATGTTCCGCTGCCGACGGTCCTATGCCGCAAACCCGCGAACACATCCTGTTGGCCCGTCAAGTGGGCGTACCTTACATCATCGTGTTCATGAACAAATGCGACATGGTTGATGATGCCGAGCTGTTGGAACTGGTCGAAATGGAAATCCGTGACTTGCTGTCAAGCTACGACTTCCCAGGCGACGACTGCCCGATCGTACAAGGTTCTGCACTGAAAGCCTTGGAAGGCGACGCTGCTTACGAAGAAAAAATCTTCGAACTGGCTGCTGCATTGGACAGCTACATCCCGACTCCTGAGCGTGCCGTGGACAAACCGTTCCTGTTGCCTATCGAAGACGTATTCTCTATCTCCGGCCGTGGTACAGTAGTAACCGGCCGTGTAGAGCGTGGTGTCATCCACGTTGGTGACGAGATCGAAATCGTAGGTCTGAAAGAAACCCAAAAAACCACTTGTACCGGTGTTGAGATGTTCCGCAAACTGCTGGACGAAGGTCAAGCCGGTGACAACGTAGGCGTATTGCTGCGCGGTACCAAACGCGAAGAAGTGGAACGCGGTCAAGTATTGGCTAAACCGGGTACCATCACTCCGCACACCAAATTCAAAGCGGAAGTGTACGTATTGAGCAAAGAAGAGGGTGGCCGTCATACTCCGTTCTTCGCCAACTACCGTCCTCAATTCTACTTCCGTACTACCGACGTAACCGGTGCGGTTACTTTGGAGGAAGGTGTAGAAATGGTTATGCCTGGTGAGAACGTAGCCATCACTGTAGAACTGATTGCGCCTATCGCTATGGAAGAAGGTCTGCGCTTTGCGATTCGCGAAGGTGGTCGTACCGTAGGTGCAGGTGTGGTTTCTTCTATCATCGCTTAA
>KV796984.1:0-31356 GCA_001809325.1 Neisseria sp. HMSC077D05
GGATGTCCAACTTTTGGGGTGCAGTTCAAACTGTTTCCAAGTTTTCAGACGACCTTTTTCTTTAATTATCGGACAAATCCCGTTTATTTCACCTTAGTCGCCATCAACGTATGCAACCGGCGGTTGTCGGCGCGGGCGACGGTAAACTGCAAACCGCCGATCACGACTTTCTCGCCGCGCACGGGCAAGTGTCCCAATTCCTGAATGACCAGACCGCCGATGCTGTCGGCTTCTTCGCTGCTGTAATCCGTACCGAAAAAGGCGTTGATGTCTTCGATTTCGGTTACGGCGTTGATACGCCAGCGTTCGGTGGAAACGGCGTGGATGTTATCCGCGCTTTCGTCTTCGTCAAACTCGTCTTCGATGTCGCCGACGATTTGTTCGATGATGTCTTCAAAAGTTACCAAACCCGATGTGCCGCCGTATTCGTCGATGACGATTGCCATGTGGTTGCGCTGCTCGCGGAATTCTTTCAAAAGCGCGTTCAGCGATTTGCCTTCGGGTACGAAGACCGCGGGACGAAGGATGGATTTGAGATTGAACTGCTCGGGATTAAACATGTATTTGAGCAGGTCTTTGGCATGCAGGATGCCTAAGACTTCGTCTTTGTCTTCGCCGATGACGGGGAAGCGGGAATGGGCGGTTTCGATAACGTAGGCGGTGATGCGCTCGATGCTGTCGTTTTCTTTCAAAACGTTCATGTGGCTGCGGGTAATCATAGCATCGCGCACTTCCAAGTCGGAAAAGTCGAGGACTTTTTCCAGCCGCAAAAGTGTATCCGCGTCAAACACTTCCTGCTCGTGCGCCTGCCGCAGCAGGCTGAGTACGTCTTCGGCAGAATCAGGCTCGCCGGCAATTCGGGAAATCAAACGTTCAAAAAATGTCGGTTTCGACCGGGTGTCGTCCATTTCAGTATTCGTCCTCTTGGTAGGGGTTGGGATAACCTGCCGCCTGCATCAGGCGGATTTCGAGTGCCTCCATTTCTTCTGCCTCGGCATCTTCGATGTGGTCGTAGCCCATCAGGTGCAGCGTACCGTGCATGGTCAGGTGGGCAAAATGCTGCTCGGCGGTTTTGCCCTGCTCGGCGGCTTCTTTCAATACGACTTGCGGGCAGATGATCAAATCGCCGCAGAGGTCGTTTGAAACTTGATCGGGCAGGATTTCGCCTTCGTTCAAGGCGAAACTCAACACATTGGTGGCGTAATCTTTGCCGCGGTAATCGCGGTTGTAGGCGCGGGCTTCTTCTTCGTCCAAAAGAATCAGGCTGATGTCGGCGCGGCGGTATTCGCTTTTCAACGCCGCCCATGCCCAGCGGTAGAAGTCGCGTTCGCTTGGAAGATTGGCGGCGATTGAGGCGTTTTCAAAATTCAGGCAGAAACGTTGCCGCTGCAACGATAAGAAGGGATATTTTTTGGCGCGCTTCATGCTGTAAGGCTGTTGGGTTTAAAATGTTTTTAGAGAATAAGTTTTATTTTACGGCAGTATGCACTAACATCATGCCAGTACACATTATAGTTTATTTCGTTGCAATAGATATAGTACAACGCTTTCTCTGACAGCTTCTCAGCGGAATACCCTTCAACCACGGTAATTGCAAATGAACAAATTTCTTTTCCCCATCCTGATTGCCTTGACAGCCTGCTCTCCGCAAAACAAAATCGAAACGTCGGCTGCCCAACCGACAGAAGCGACGGCAGAAAAAAACAGCGGCGATACGGTCAAAATGACTGGGACAGTCCATTATTCGCTCGAACAGGCAGAATTCATCACCGCCGACGGTAAAACCTATTTCCTCAACGGTGGCGAAAGCCTGATGGACCAAGTAGAAAAGAACCGCCTGAGTTCCGGCTCATATAACGTTACCCTGAACAATGTCTGCATTCAGGGGAAAGTATTGACCAAAGAACAAAACCAAGGCAACGGATTCGGACCCTTGGGCAAGTACAGTCAGGCGGTTACCGTAGAAAGTTTGTGTTAGACTGTCGAACTTCCCGCCTCATGAATTAGAAAATCAGAAACTGCAAATGAACCCGAAAAAACTCGTTATCGCCAGCCGCGAAAGCCTGCTTGCCATGTGGCAGGCAAAACATATCCAAGGTCGTCTGAAAACCCTGTATCCCGACTGCGAAGTCGAAATCTTGGGCATGACCACGCGCGGCGACCAGATTTTGGACAAAACCCTGTCGAAAATCGGCGGCAAAGGTCTGTTTATCAAAGAGTTGGAGCAAGCCTTGCAAGACGGACGCGCCGATTTGGCAGTGCATTCGATTAAAGACGTACCGATGGATTTGCCCGAAGGCTTCGCCCTTGCCGCCATCGGCGAGCGCGCCAATCCGTTTGACGCGTTCGTATCCAACCAATACGCGCGCTTGGAAGAAATGCCCAAAGGCGCCGTCGTCGGCACATCCAGCCTGCGCCGCGAAGCCCAGTTGCGCGCCCGCTATCCGCACTTAGTCATCAAACCCCTGCGCGGCAACGTACAAACCCGCCTGTCCAAACTCGACAACGGCGAATACGATGCCATCATCCTTGCCGCCGCCGGATTGCAGCGTTTGGAACTGGACGAACGCATCCGCCTGATTCTCTCCGAAGCCGACAGCCTGCCCGCAGCCGGACAAGGCGCGTTGGGCATCGAAATCGCCGCACACCGCACCGACCTTCTCAACGTCTTGAAACCCTTAAACCACGACACAACACACGCCTGCGTGACCGCCGAACGCGCCCTCGCCCGCGCTTTGGGCGGAAGCTGCCAAGTCCCGCTTGCTGCGTATTGCACCGAAGAAGACGGCCTGCTCACCCTGCGCGGACTGGTCGGACACCCCGACGGCTCGGTCATCTTGCAGGCAGACGCGCAAGCCCCCGCCGCCTACGCCGACGCGCTCGGACGCGCGGTCGCCAAGAAGCTGGCGGACGACGGCGCGCAGGAATTGATTGAAGCCGTTTTGAAAGAACAAGCCGAATAAATCGGTTCGTAAGAAAAGGTCGTCTGAAAACGTCGCATCGGGTTTAAACCCGTTGAAACCGCGTTTTCAGACGACCTTTTTTGCTTATAACTTTTGGTTTGCAGCACATAACTAATCAGTCTTTCCCGAAAAACGCCAATCGGAGTAGTATGCCACATTCCGTTCAATACACTGAAAACAAAGGTATAAATATGGCACGCTTAACTGTACACACCGTCGAAACCGCTCCCGAAGCAGCAAAACCCCGCGTCGAAGCCGCGCTGAAAAACAACGGCTTCATCCCCAACCTCATCGGCGTATTGGCAAACGCGCCCGAAGCATTGGCGTTCTATCAAGAAGTCGGCAAATTGAACGCCGCCAACAGCCTGACTCCCGGTGAAGTCGAAGTCATCCAAATCATCGCCGCCCGCACCAACGAATGCGGTTTCTGCGTGGCAGGCCACACCAAACTGGCAACCCTGAAAAAACTCCTGTCCGAACAATCCATCAAAGCCTCGCGCGCGTTGGCGGCAGGCGAGTTTGACGATGCCAAACTGGGCGCGCTCGCTGCGTTTACCCAAGCCGTGATGGCGAAAAAAGGCGCGGTATCCGATGCCGAACTCAAAGCCTTCTTCGACGCAGGCTACAACCAGCAGCAGGCTGTCGAAGTCGTGATGGGCGTTGCCTTGGCGACTTTGTGCAACTACGTCAACAACGTCGCGCAAACAGACATCAACCCTGAATTGCAGGCGTTCGCCTGATTCCGACCCAAGGTCGTCTGAAAAGCGTCGGCAAAACCGTTTGCCCGTTTTCAGACGACCTTTTTCAAAAATGCCGTCCCTGTAACGGACTGCTTCCCCTTTCAAACGGAACGCCCTTCCCGCGCCGTCTTCACCCATTTTCAAGGATAAGATCATGAACCGTGAAACCTTATTGTCTCAAGTTGCCGAACTCGTCAAAGCCAAACTCAAACCCTTAGTGGACGAAATCGACCGCAATGGTTTGTATCCCGAAGATTTTATGCGCGAACTTGGCGCTGTCGGCGGATTCGGCGCAGTCGGTACGGAAGCGGAAGGCGGCAACGGCTTAGGTTTGGCGACACAAATCGCCGTCTTGCGTGAAGTCGGCAAAGAATGCGGCGCAACCTCGTTCAGCGCATGGTGTCAGGCGGCTTGCGCGTGGTATCTGCACCAAACGCCCAACCAAGCCGTCAAAGACAAATACCTTGCCGACATTCTGCAAGGCAAAGTATTGGCGGGTACGGGCATGTCCAATACGGTCAAACACCTCGCCGGCATTGAAAAACACAATCTTCAAGCCGAACGCGTGGACGGCGGCTACACGGTCAACGGTGCGCTGCCTTGGGTATCCAACATCGGCGAAGACCACATCTGGGCGAATACCGCCCAAATCGGCGACAGCTACGTCATGTTCATCACCGGCGGACAATGGGAAGGCGTAACCCTGCAAGCCTGCCCCGAATTTTGCGCCCTCGAAGGCACGCGCACGTTCAGCCTGAATTTCAAAGACGTATTCATCCCTGACGAAGACGTAATCGCCGCGCCTGAAGAGTTCTCCGACTACATCGCCACCATCAAGTCCGGCTTCATCCTGCTGCAAATCGGCATCGGCGCAGGCGTAATCGACGGCAGCCTCGGCATCATCCGCATCGCCAACGTCGTCAACGCCGATGTTAACAGCTACCTCGACGACAGCTACGACAGCCTCAAAGCCGCCTTGGACGAAGCATGGCAAACCACCGAACGGCTGGCAGACTTGGCTTGGAACAACACACCCGACAACCTCGCCACGCTGAAACTGCGCGCCGCCGCCGCCGAACTGACGCTTGCCGCCGCCCAATCCGCCGCCTTACACGCCGGCGCCAAAGGCTACCTCATGCGCAGCCCCGCCCAACGCCGCGTCCGCGAAGCCATGTTCGTCGCCATCGTTACCCCCGCGTTGAAACACTTGCGCAAAGAAATCGCGGCATTGGAAGCGGCATAAGGTTTTGAACAGAAAAAACAAAAGGTCGTCTGAAAACCTTTTTCCAACCGTTTTCAGACGACCTCAAATATCAGAAGGAACAAACCATGGCACAATACATGTGCGGCCCCTGCGGCTGGATTTACGACGAAGACCTCGGCGACCCCGAACACGGCATCGCCCCCGGCACGAAATTCGAAGACATCCCCGACGATTGGAAATGCCCTGAATGCGGTGTGGGCAAAGAAGACTTTTATCTGCTGGACTTCGTGATATAGCTTTGGACACGCTAAAAAGGTCGTCTGAAAACGTTGAGTCAAACGGTTTCAGACGACCTTTTTAATTTCGTTATAACACGGCTGCGATCAAGCGTTTTCATCCCGCCAGCGTTTGAACACCAGCGAAGTATTCACGCCGCCGAAAGCGAAATTGTTGCTGACCACATAATCTGTTTCGATTTCGCGACCACCGCTCAAAATATAGTCCACCTTGCCGCAACGCGGGTCGATGTCGTTCAGATTAACGGTTGGGGCAAACCAGCCGCTGTTCATCATTTCGATGGTGAACCACGCTTCCAGCGCGCCGCACGCGCCGAGCGTATGGCCGAGATAGCTTTTTTGCGAACTCATGGGAATGAATCCGAACACGGCTTCGGTCGCCAGCGTTTCGGCGATGTCGCCTTTTTCGGTCGCCGTACCGTGGCCGCTGACGTAGCCGACTTTGTCGGGCGTAATGCCCGCGTCTTGCAGCGCGAGTTCCATACATTTCTGCATGGTTTCTTTTTGCGGCTGGGTAACGTGGCTGCCGTCGCTGTTCGCACCGTAGCCGACAAGTTCGGCATAGATTTTCGCGCCGCGCCGTTTGGCGTGTTCCAATTCTTCCAACACAAAAATCCCTGCGCCTTCGCCGATGACCAAGCCGTCGCGGCCGTTGTCGTAAGGACGCGGGGTCAACTCGGGTTCGCTGTTGCGGCGGCTGGCGGCGTAGAGCGAGTCGAAAACATAAACTTCGGACGGACAAAATTCTTCGCCGCCGCCCGCCAGCATCATGTCTATCATGCCGTATTTAATCGCCTCGTAGGCATAGCCTATGCCTTGGCTACCAGAAGAACACGCGCTCGATGTCGGGATGATGCGCCCTTTCAATCCGAAAAAGATGCCGATATTAGCGGCGGTCGTGTGCGGCATCATGCGCACATAAGTATTGGCGTTGAAATTGCGCGATGTGCCGGTGTTCAGAAGTTCGCCCATGTCGCCGATGTCTTTGGTACTGCCGACAGACGAACCGCACGCCACGCCCATGCGTCCGTCAGTAATACTTTCGTCTCCAAGCAAACCTGCATCCGTCAGGGCCTGCTCCGCCGCATCGACACACAGGTGCGACACGCGCCCCATGCTTCTGAGTTGCTTGCGCGTCCAATGTTCGGGCGGAGTGTAGCCTTCAATCGGCGCGCCCAGTTGCGCTTCCAATTCGGGGAAACGTTCGCGCCAATCCATGTATTTGACGGCATTTTTTTCGGCTTTAAACGCCGCCTGTATGCTTTGCCAATCGCGGCCGAAAGCGGTAATGCCGCCTATGCCCGTTACTACGACTCTTCTGGTATTCAACACAAACCTCCGTTCACCGCAATCACTTGGCGCGTGATGTACGCCGCTTTTTCATCCATCAGGAAGCGCACCGCATGCGCCACTTCTTCCGGCAGCCCCATACGCGCGGCGGGGACGGCTTTCAAAATTTCTTCGACGGGTACGTTTTCATCGACGATGTCCGTATCGATCAAACCCGGCGCTACACAGTTGACGGTGATTTTGCGCTTCGCCAGTTCGACCGCCAAGGCTTTCGCCGCGCCGATCAAGCCCGCTTTGGATGCGCTGTAATTGACCTGTCCGCGGTTGCCGGTCAAACCGGACACCGACGCCATACACACAATCCGTCCGGCTTTGCGGCGGCGTATCATCGGCATGGTCAAGGGGTGCAAAACATTATAAAAACCGTCCAAATTAGTACGCAGCACCAAATCCCAATCGTCGTCTGAAAACGCGGGGAAGGCATTGTCGCGCGTCAGACCCGCGTTCAACACCACGCCGTAATACGCGCCGTTTGCTTCGATGTCGGCAGTCAGAATATCGCGGCAGGCTGCGCGGTCGGACACGTCAAACTGCAACACCCTCGCCTGTCTGCCCAAAGCGCGGATTTCTTCCGCTACGGCTTCGGCTTCATCGCGGCGGCTGCGGCAATGGACGACGATATCAAAGCCGTCCTCAGCCAAACCGAGGGCGACGGCTTTGCCTATGCCCCGGTTGGAGCCGGTAATCAAGATGGTTTCGCTCATAATGTTTCCTATTGGTTGGCGTGGTCTGCTTATTGGTCATCATCTGGACAGAGAAGGCTGTTTTCAGACGACCTTTCCGTCTTTCGGACTGTACACGTTCAAAGAGGCTTTTGCCACCAGTCCGTCCGCAGGCAGCTTGGCACGGGCATCTTCGGGCGCATCCGTCCAATGCAGCTCGCAATCGAATACACCCATGCCGCCCGGATCCTGTATCGACAGATTGGCGACCACCTTCATCTGCGTTCCGACGGGCAGGCTGTCGGCAAACAATTCCAGCTTGCGCGTGCCGAGCAAAAAGCCAAGCCGCACCGGCTCACCCGCTTCCAAAGCCTGTATGCCCGCAAACGCGCCTATGCCCTGCGCCATGATTTCCATCAGCGAGGTCGCCGGCAATGCCCCGTCAACCAACAAGATGTGTTTTTCCCCCACACCGGCTTGGGCGCAAACGTGTTTCGGGCTGTATTCCGTCACACAGTCGAGCAATACCATATGGCCGCTATGTGGCAATAAAGAAGCAACATCATGAATGGGGCAAATTAAATTTACAGTCATAAAGGTCGTCTGAAAACAGAATACGTTAGAATAGCGCGATTATATCAGACCCTAGAATGTGTTAAGCTATTTCGTTAAAATACATCACAATGTAAACTTTTGAAAACCATCATGTCATCCAACATTTGCCGTTTTTCTTTCAATATCGCCGCTTGGCACGCTTCAAGCAGTAAAATCGCCACGCCCGAACAATGGCGGCAATGGGCTTCAGGCGCATTAGACGCCGCCGAGCTGCCCGACCACAAACCCGCGCTTGCCTTCCTGCCCGCCATGCAGCGCCGCCGTTTGGGCAAAGCCGCGCGCCTGATTTGCGACGCTTCGTGGGAATTGGCGGAACAATACCCCGGCAGTCCGTTGGTTTACGCCTCGCATGACGGAGAAATCAACCGCAGTTTCGAATTATGGCTGGGCTTGTTGCAAACCGACAGCGTTTCTCCGACCTCCTTCGGGTTGTCCGTCCACAACGCCCCTGCCGGACAATGGTCGATGCTGCGCGGCGACATGAGCGAACACACCGCCCTCGCCGCCGGCAGCGACAATTTTGAAACCACTTTGGCAGAAGCCTATGCCCTGCTGCAAGACGGCGCACCATCCGTGTTGGTCTTAATTGCCGACGACCCCTTGTCCGACGACTATCCCGTCCACGCCACGCGCGCCCCGTTCGCCTACGCCCTGTCGCTTGTATTGACACAAGGGGACGACTACACCCTCAGCCTTGAGGCAAACGAGACGTCGTCTGAAAACCCGTCCGACCTGCTGTCTGCCGATTACTGGGGCGCGCTCGACTGGGTTCGTTTTTTACTTTCAGACGACCTCTCCGCAGAATGGCAACATGAAAAGCGCCGCTGGACGTGGTGCAAAAAACCATGAAAACCCTAGACTACTGCCGCCGCTTCTTCGCCACCCTGTTCGGCTTCATCCTCTTCGGCGTTGCGGGCGTATTGTTTAAAATCGCACTTTTGCCCTACACGCTCAAGTCCACAAAAGGCGACATCAAACGCCAGCTTGAAGCGCGGCGCATGATAGGGAAAGTCTGGCGCTTTTTCGTCGGCTATCTGCAATGGTCAGGCGTCTTGAGCGTCCGTTTCAACGGCTTGGAAAAACTCGGCAGACCGGGGCAGCTCATTCTTGCCAACCATCCCTCGCTCTTAGATGTTGTTTTGCTGATCAGCCACTGTTCCGAGCCGAACGTACTGGTCAAAAAAGACCTGTTGAACAATCCCAGCATGAAAAGCCAAATTATTGCTTCCGGCTACATCCCCAACGATGAAAGCATGGAAATGTTGGAAGAAATCGACGCCGTGTTCAAAAGCGGACAAAGTTTGCTGATTTTCCCCGAAGGCACGCGCACAGGCTGGGACGGACAGGTTAAAATGCACCGTGGCGCGGTATCGCTCGGTTTGCGCAGCGCATCGGTCATCACCCCCGTGTGCATCAAAATGACGCCGCCCAATTTCAAAAAAGGCCAGCCTTGGTACAAAATACCGCCGCACAAAATCCATTATGAAATCACCGTCGGCGACGACATCCTGCCCGAAGAATGGCTGGCGGAAAAACCCCTACCCATCGCCGCAAGGCGTTTGAACGAATACCTTCAAGACTATTTCACAAGGAAAACCACATGAATAACTTAGAAAACCAAATCAAAGAATTAATCATCGACAGCTTGGGGCTGGAAGACATCACTCCTGCCGACATCGGCAGCGAAGACCCGCTCTTCGGCGACGAAGGCTTGGGTCTGGATTCCGTCGACGCGCTGGAACTCGGTTTGGCAGTGCAAAAAACCTTCGGCTTCCAGCTCGACGGCGAAAACGACAACCTGCGCGAAAACTTCGCCAACGTCAAAACACTGGCAGAATTCGTCAAAAGCCGTCAGGCATAAAGGAGAAGCGATATGACCGAACAAGAAGTACGCACCCTTCTGATCGATGCACTGGTCAACCTGTTTGAAATCGAACCCGAGCGCATCAAACCCGAGACCAACCTCTACGAAGATTTGGAAATCGACAGCATCGACGCCATCGACCTTATCGACCACATCAAACGCGAAACCGGCCGCAAACTGCAAGCCGAAGACTTCCGCAACGTGCGCACCGTAGAAGACGTGGTTCAGGCGGTTTTGAAAGTACAGGCGCAAGATTCCTGATTCTGATCCAAACCAGCATATTTTCAGACGGCCTTGTCAATCGGCAAGGTCGTCTGAACATCAATAAACAACATCAACCTTTCTCACTTATCCATAATATACAACTAACACCATGAAAAAATTTATTTCCCTACTGCTCTTACTCCCCGCCTTGTCTGCGCACGCTGAAATTTCCCTCATCAAAAAAATGACACATGCCGAGTGTATGCAAGTCATTCATGATTCATTTGATATGTATCACGATATGGAATTTTGTGAAAAAGAGGCAAACGATGAGACTGAACGCAACGGCATAGTGGCATGGAATATGGCTGGATTTGCCAACAGCAAATCAGAAATGTCCCCTATCTGCCCAACGGTCAAAAAAATGACCAAACAAGAGCAAGCTCAATTTTCTTCCCGCTATCCGGAATCTCATGAACCTAAAGAGGTAGAAAAATTCTGTACCCCGAAAAACCGTAAACGCATCGCCAAGCTTTATCCAACATATTTTAAACTGTTCAAAGAATATGACGACTTTAAAAAAAGCAAAGATGAGGAAGAAAACGAATAATCCAAGACACCATCGACCTTATTGACCACATTAAACGCGAAACCGGCCGCAAACTGCAACCTGCAAACCCGCTCAAAGAACAATGATATTAATTGACTTCTCTCTTACGAAACAAAATATTTAATATCAAATCAATAATTTTCAACTGGAGAGTTATAAATATGGAATCATCTTTATCATCGATCTTTATTATTCTTGCATTGTTATCTACTGGTTTCCTATCTGGTAAATTTCTTGCACCACCCCTTCGACAAGTCCTACTCAAACCCTTGTCCTTTATTGTCCTGCTTCTGCTCTTTTTCATGGGCTATGAGTTTGGCAGCGTCTTTACCGACCCGAATCTGGGCGCGGACATCGTCAAATATGCCCTGCTGTTCGCACTGATTATCAGCGCGTTTACCTTGATTGCGCTTTATCGCAAACCCGAAGCCTCGACTGCTTCCACGCCGACGGGCAGCTTTATCAAACCCTTTTACGGCTGTTTCAAAGCCTTTGCTTTTTTCGGTTTGGGTGTGGCAGCATTTGCCTTTTTCGGGCGACAGATTGGCAATCTGCCCATCGACAGCACCCATATCCTCTATCTGCTGATTTTCATGGTTGGCATGGACTTGGTTGATTTCCAGCTTGGCGGATTCGGACGTAGGATTTTCCTGCTGCCGCTTCTGACCGTTGCTGCAACCTCCGCCGCATGTTTCGTTTTTTCGCTATGTTCGCCCTATTCGTTTGCCCAAAGCCTAGTATTGTCGGGCGGTTTCGGCTGGTTCTCCCTTTCGGGTCCTATGGTTGGAAAAGCGGTATCGCCCGAAATGGGTGCGGCAGCGTTTATGACCGATTTTTTCCGCGAAATGATCAGCATCGTCTTCCTGTATTTCTACGGACGAAAGCAGCCTATGGCGGCAATCGGCATTTCCGGCGCAGCGGCAATGGACTCCGCCCTGCCCTTTGTCAAAGAAAACTGCCGCGCCGAATACATCAAATACGCCGTCGTCAGCGGCTTTATCCTGACCCTTGTCGCACCGTTTTTTCTGTCCGCCGCCATTGCCATGCTGAACTGACCCTACTATTTTTCCAAACAACTTTCAGACGACCTTCCTCCCCCTAAAACCCAAAAGTCGTCTGAAACCGAACACCATTATGAAAACACTGGGAAAACTCCTGCTGACCCTCGCCAGCCTTGCCTATCCGCTCCTATGGTATTACGGCAGGGAAAACGGCGCGTTTTTCTGGCTTGCCGCCGCCATGTGCGTCCTGTGGCTGATACGCGCCGCCATGCCGCAAACCACAGCCCAACGCATTACGGCGATTATCCTTGCCGCCTTTTTTGCCGCGGTACTGATTTTCAGACGACCCGACTCGATGTATTGGTATCCCGTCGCCGTCAACGCGCTGATGCTTGCCGTTTTCGGCGGCAGCCTGTTTGCCAAACAAACCGTCATCGAACGCCTCGCCCGACTGCAACACCCCGACCTATCGCCCGAAGGCGTGCGCCACACCCGCCGCGTTACGCAAATCTGGTGCGGCTTCTTCATCCTCAACGGCGCAACCGCCGCCATTTTGGCAGGCTTGCAATATTATGACTGGTGGGCGGCTTATACCGGCATCGTGTCGTATGTATTAATGGGGCTTTTGTTTGCCGGAGAGTGGGTGTATCGGAAAGCCGTATTGAAAGTATAGGACATACCAACTGATGAAACCGCCGTTTCAAATGACCAACCGCATCTTGAACAATATGGTCGAAATCTCACGGCTTGCAGGCAGCCTGCAATGGCAATACGAACGCAATCTGCACCTGCGTAAGGAAAACCGTATCCGTTCGATCCAATCTTCTCTGGCTATTGAAAACAACTCATTGACTGTAGAGCAAGTAACCGACTTGGTTAACGGCAAACGCGTTTTGGGCGACCCGAAAGAAATCCGCGAAGTACAAAACGCTTACGAAGCTTACGAAGAAATTATGGGCTACAACCCATATGCCGTCCGCGATTTTCTCAAAGCGCACAAACTGCTGACAAAAGGCTTGGTTCGCCTGTCGGGACGCTTCCGCAGCAAAGATGTCGGCGTTTTCGCATCAGACGGTTTGCTGCTCCACATGGGAGCGCGTCCCGAACTGATACCCGACCTGATGAAAGCATTGTTCAGGTGGGCAAAAACCGACGATACCCCGCTTTTGGTCAAAAGCACGGTCGTCCATTATGAAATCGAAGTCATCCACCCTTTTGAAGACGGCAAGGGGCGCATGGGCAGATTGTGGCAAAGCGTACTGCTCAGCCGCTGGAATCCGCTGTTTGCATGGCTGCCGGTCGAAACCATCGTTTACCGCAACCAGCCCGGCTATTACCACGTACTTGCAGAAGCAGACCGCGCCAACAACTCCACCGTCTTTATCGAATTTATGCTGGACATGATTTTAGAAACGCTGCAAACCTACCGCACCGATGGAATAAGCGATAAAATCAGCGGTAAAACAAGCGGTAAAAAACAGGCAATCTACGACCTCATCCTCCACCACCTGCAAACCCATGCCCATATTTCCAACAGTCAGCTTCAAATGCTGACTGGCAAATCTCCTGCTACCGTACGCAAATATCTTGCGGATTTGGTATCCGAAGGGTTGCTGGAAGCCGAAGGGGAAAACAAGCAGCGTGTTTACAGGTTGAGTGGAAAGAAAAAAACGCAGGATTGAATATTTTTTAATTTGTAGTTATCAGAAATAGATTTTTATTATTCATATACTAAGTACTTTCAAAATGAACTCTAATAAAAACTCTCCCGCTTATTTTGATTATATTGCTAATTCCTTATCTATTATTTTTAAGTTAAGCCTTTTAATTGGAGGAACTTCTTCTATTTTATATTTCATTAAAATTGGACATATACCATCTAATCTATCGCTAGGAGATGGCTTATTATTTCTTCTTGTTTCAGCCTGTATTACTATAAATTATGTCGTTTTTGCCGTATTGAGCACTTCATTTGGAATAGTATTGACACAGTTAATTAATTATTTTTTTGGAAGTTATACTAAAAAAATAATTAAGATTTATAATATTCATCGAATAAAAAAAGGAAAAAAGGGGTATAAATCATATTACAAACTAGCCAAAATTGAATCTCCTGTATTACTTTTCTCCATAATTTATTTAATTACACTCATAATAACTTACGAAGTTAGCCAAGACATTTATATAATTATAACACTTGTTTTAATGTCCATTGCTCAATGCATATTTTACTCTATGTGGAACGATTCCCAGAGACAATTCAGTTATATAGAAAATAACATTTTGATTAAAAATTACAAAGCAGATGGAATTAAATATCCACTTCTACAAAAAAATTCATCCAAACAAAATATACAGAAATTACATATGTTTATTCCAGTATTTATTATTATATTGCCTATCTTGATGGGGAATTTTCCAATGTCTGGATTCTTACTGGATTCATCCATGAGATTAGCTAAAATTAGGTTAGAGAAACCTTCAGCTATATATATTAAAAAACCATATTCCAACATTCTGCCCAAATCACTTATACTAAAAAAAGAAAATCAACTTAATGATTTTACTGCATTTACCAATATCAAAATTCTTTTCAGAGGCTTTGGCACAACAACTATTATTTCTTTTCAAGAAGGAGAGTCGGAAAAAAGAATCGGGATTCCGAACGAAGATTTAATCATCGAGACTGAAGAAAAAAATAAGTAGTTGAAATCTTTAAAATCAATACAAAATTACGATGAGATTATTATGCTACCTCTGATAAGTATCCTCTCCCCCACTCTGCCCCAACAAGACCTTATCGCCACCCATCCGAATTGGACGCGTGCTGATTTCAACCGTGCGGTTTTCCGGCTGTCAGGTCGTCTGAAAACGGCAAACGTGCAAACTGCCGCGTTGTGGTTTGACGATGCCGCGCTGTTTGCCTGCGCCGTGCTGGCGGTGTGGCATTCGGGCGGGCGGGTGTTGCTACTGCCGAATCTGGCGCGGGACAATTTGGACTGGGGGCGGACGGCGGATGTGTTTTTGACGGATTCCGAAGATTTGCAAAGTAAGTTGGGCAGTCAAACCGAACAACGCGATGAATCCGGACAGCCGTTGAATGTGCAATCCAACCCACCCGTGTGGCACCTGCCCGATTTGCTGACACACACGTCGACTGAAAACCCGACGCCCGCCCCTGAAAACCATCTGATTCCCGACCATGCCGAAGCGTGGCTGAAAACGTCGGGTTCCAGCGGCGAGGCGCAGGTGATTGTGAAAACCGCCGCGCAGATGCAGGCGGAAGCCTTGATGTTGGCGGACGCGCTGCCGTTCGGGCGTGACGGGGAAACGGTTATCGGCAGCGTCATTCCACAACACCTTTACGGCTTCACTTTCCGTTTCGCGCTCGCGCTGACAATGGGTTGGCCTATGGAGCGGCGGCAGGCGGTTTATCCTGAAAACCTGCTCGCAAGCACGGCGGCGTATGAAAAAGTGGTGTGGATTGCCAGTCCGGCGGTGCTCAACCGCTTGGGCGAAAACCGCAACTGGCAGAGCATCGGCCATAAAATCGCGGGCATCGTGTCGGCGGGCGGCGCGCTGCCCGAGTCCACGGCGGATTTGCTGCAACAGGCTGCCGTCCGCCCGTTTGAAGTGTACGGCAGCACCGAAACCGGCGTGATTGCGTCGCGTCGGGAAAGCCGCGAATGGCGGCCGTTTGCCGGCGTGGAAATCGGGCAGAATGCAGAAGGCGCATTGTGGGCATCTTCGCCGTGGTCGCCCGAACGCCGCCAGACCGCCGATTTAATCGAGCCGCAAAACGACGGTTTCCTGCTGCTCGGCCGCCAAGACCGCATCATCAAATTCGAGGACAAACGCGTGTCGCTGACTCAAATCGAACACGAACTTTTACGGCATCCGTGGATTGCCGACGCCCATTGCGGCCGCCATCCGCAACATCAGCGCATCGCCATATGGGCGGCGTTGAACGCGGACGGTATCGCCGCCCTGCGCGACCAAGGCCGAGCCGCCGTCGCCGACGCGCTCAAACGACACCTTGCCGCCACGCAGGACACCATCGCCCTGCCCCGTTACTGGCGTTTCGCCGACAGCCTGCCGCGCAACGCCCAGGCGAAAATCGCTGCCGCCGATTTTCAGACGACCTTTACCGTCGCCCAGACATCGCCCGTTTGGTCAAAAACATCAGCTGAACACGAAACCGCCGCCGAAACCTTCATCGGCCGCGTGCCGCTCGATTTGGTCTATTTCGGCGGCCATTTCGCCACTTTCCCGCTCGTACCCGGCGTAGTCGAGCTGCAATGGGTGCGCGATCTGGCGGCGCGGCATCCGTGGGGCAGGCAGCGCGTCGTCCGCGTGGAAAACCTGAAATACCAGCAGTTCGTCCGTCCGCATGACGAAGTGTCGGTGGAACTGAAATACGATGAAGCCAAAAACAAATTGAGCTTTAAAGTCAGCAACGGCGACAATCCCTGCGCATCGGGGCGGATTGTGTTCGAGGTCGTCTGAAAATGCTTTTAGGTTCCGCCCTCTCCTGCGGGAAGAGAAAAACCTGCAAATCAGAAATAATCCCGCTCAAAAATACGCGGCCTCGGCATGACCCATTTTTTAAATGGCTGCAAACCTAATAACAACCCATAATCAAATGAAAAGATAGAAAATATGCAACTTTTTCCAGCACTAGCACAACGTTATTCCGAAGAACACCAGTCCGCAGGCGAGGCGCAGCGTTTGGCGCAGGAAATCGCCTTTGCGCCGATTGTGTTCCAAGTATCCCGCCTGATGGTGAAATTCGGCATTTTGGATTTGCTGAACGACCATTCAGACGGCCTTACTCAAGCCGAAATCGCCGAGAAAGCGCAAATCAGCGGTTACGCCGCGCAAGTGCTGCTTGAAGCCTCGCTCTCCATCGGCACGGTGCATACCCGCGACAACCGCTATTTCATCAGCAAAGCCGGCTGGTTCTTACTGAAAGATAAAATGGCGCGCGTGAACATGGATTTCACGCAGGAAATCTGTTACCAAGGCATGTTTGACTTGGAAAAAACCCTGCAAACGGGCAAACCCGAAGGGCTGAAAGTTTTCGGCAGCTGGCCGACGATTTACGAAGGCCTGTCCT
Organism: Neisseria sp. HMSC077D05; assembly: GCA_001809325.1. GTDB lineage: Bacteria > Pseudomonadota > Gammaproteobacteria > Burkholderiales > Neisseriaceae > Neisseria. The sequence goes on from KV796984.1 coordinate 16,626, forward strand.
CGCTGCCGAGCGTCGCGCAGGAAAAATGGTTTGCCTTCGACCACTATTATTCCGACAATTCCTTTGCCGAAGCGCTGAAAACCGTGTTCGCCAAACCGGTTAAAAAGCTGCTCGACGTCGGCGGCAACACCGGCCGCTGGGCGGAACAATGCGTCGGCTACAACGCCGAAGTCGAAGTCACCATCATGGATTTGCCGCAACAAATCGCCCTGATGCGCGAAGCGACCAAAGGCAAAACCGGAGCGGAACGCATCCATGCCCACCCCGCCAACCTGCTCGACCCCGAAGTCCCCTTCCCGACAGGCTTCGACGCGATTTGGATGAGCCAGTTTTTAGACTGTTTCAGCGAAGAACAAGTCACCGGCATCCTGCGCCGCGCCGCCGCTTCCATGGGCAGCCGCACCAGCCTCTACATCATGGAACCCTGCTGGGACAGGCAGCAATACGAAACCGCCGCCTACTGCCTGACCATGACCAGCCTGTATTTCACCGCCATGGCAAACGGCAACAGCAAAATCTTCCATTCCGAAGACTTGATACGCTGCATTGAAAACGCCGGATTGAACGTGGCGGAAATTTCAGACGGTATCGGACGCGGACACAGCATCTTGCGCTGCGAGAAGGTCGTCTGAAAAACGGTATCCCCATGAAAACCCTAGTGTTAATCCCCCACTACAACCACCCCGCCGCCATCGCCCGCGTCGCACAGACCATGCACGGCTTCGGTTTGGACGTATTGATTGTGGACGACGGTTCGCGCGAAGAATGCAAACCCGTATTGCAGGCATTGGTTTCAGACGGCATCCGCGTCCTTTACCGTCCCATCAACGGCGGCAAAGGCGCGGCAGTCAAAACCGGTTTGAAATACGCTGAAGAAAACGGCTTCAGCCATGTTTTGCAGGTTGATGCCGACGGGCAGCACCATCTGGACGACACGCCCAAACTCTTGGCGGCGGCGGAACAAAACCCCGAAGCCGTCGTCTGCGGCTGGCCGCAATACGGCGGCGACGCGCCTAAAGCGCGGCTGTACGGGCGCAAGATTACCGACTTCTGGAACATGCTGCACACTTGGTCTTGCGACATCAAAGACGGCATGTGCGGCTTCCGCCTGTACCCGCTCGCCCCCGCGCTTTCGGTCGTCCGCGAAGAAACCGTGGGCGACCGCATGGATTTCGACACGGAAATCCTCATCCGCCTGTACTGGCGCGGCGTCAAGCTGGTTTGGATTAAAACGCCCGTGCAATACGCCGCCGACGGCGTGTCCCATTTCAACGCCTTCGCCGACAACGTGCGCATCAGCAAAATGCACACGCGGCTGTTTTTAGGAATGTTGCGGCGGCGTGTGGACGCTCTATTTGGGAAAGGTCGTCTGAAACCATGACCGACAACACGCAAAACCATTGGGCGGCGCAGCCCGAACGCGGCAGCCGCCTGTTTCTCGCCCTGACCACGCTGATGGTGCGCTATCTGCCTGCCTTCCTGATGAGACCGTGCATCTGGTTTGTGGTACTGTATTTCTACGCCACCGCACCCAAACCGCGCCGCCATATCCTGCGGTATCAAACCCGTCTTCAGACGACCTTTCCCGATACCGTTTTGCCGAAACACAGCGTATTCAAACAATTTATCGCATTCGGTGAGGCAATATGTGACCGTTTTGCCGTGTGGCAGCGCAAAATCCGTTATGAAGATTTGGTACTCGAAGACCCGGACGGCGTTTATACGCAAGTGAGCAATTCGGTACGCGGGCAGATTTTCGCCTGCTCCCACTTGGGCAACACCGAAGTCTGCCGCGCGCTGGTGTCGCACCATAAAGGCTTCAGGCTCAATGTGTTGGTACACAGCAAACACGCGCAGGCGTTCAACGAAGCCTTGCAAAAAGCGGGCGCGGAACACATCCGCCTGATTCAGGTTACGGATTTGGATCCCACTCTGATGATGGAACTGAACCGCCGCATCGAAGACGGCGAATGGATAGCCATTGCCGCTGACCGCGTACCCGTTCGCGGCGAGAAAACCGCCGACATCAACTTTCTAGGCCATACCGCCCCCATGCCGCAAGGCGCATGGCTCTTGGCGGCGCTCTTAAAAACACAGGTGAACACGCTGTTTTGCGTCAAACAAAACGGCCGCTACCATTTGAAACTACGCCGCTTCACCGACACTTCCGAGTGGAAACGCGGCAACCGCGAAGCCGCCGTTACCGCCGCCATGCAGGGCTTCGCCGATATCTTGGCGCAAGAATGCGCGCAAAATCCGCTGCAATGGTTTAATTTCTATGATTTTTGGAACGAGGAAGAAGAAAAGGTCGTCTGAATCCTGAACCTCCCCTAAATCTCGGGCATTCAATAAGAGCCTATTCAGGCGCTCCGTGTAGGCCGGGTTCTGCGAACAACGCGGTTATTCTCTACACAACTCAAATTCAGACGACCTTTGTATGTGAACAGGCGGTTTACGCCTTGCCCGTGCTGCCGAAGCCGCCTTCGCCGCGTTCGCTGGCGGCAAATTCGTCCACGACTTTAAACGAGGCTTGGACGACGGGAACGATGACCATTTGCGCGATGCGTTCCATCGGCTCGATGGTGAACGCTTCTTTGCCCCTGTTCCACACGGAGACTTTGAGTTCGCCCTGATAGTCCGAATCGATCAGTCCGACCAAGTTGCCCAAGACGATGCCGTGTTTGTGTCCCAGACCGGAACGCGGCAGCAAAACGGCGGCGTAGTCGGGATTAGCAAGGTAAACCGCCAGACCGGTCGGAACGAGATAGGTATCGCCCGGTTGCAGGGTAACGGCTTCGTCCAAACAGGCGCGCAGGTCGAGTCCGGCGGAACCCGGCGTGGCGTAGGCGGGCAGTTTGTCCGCCATTTTCGGATTGAGGATTTTCAGTTCGACTTCGGTTTGCATGGTTTTTTTCCGTTTCATTTGATTTGACGCGGATTATACACATATTCTTCCCTCCCTATCGTTGGAGTCGTCTGAAAAAACGGGGTATGATTCATTCAACCAAACGTGAATATCGGAAGACATAATGGATTTGCACAATATCCGCGAAGATTACAGCAAGCGCGAACTGTCGGAATCGGAATGCCATGCCGACCCGATTGTCCAGTTCGAGCAATGGCTGAACGAGGCGATTCATTCGCAAGTCAACGAGCCGACTGCTGTCAACGTCGCCGCCGTGGGCGAAGACGGCAGGCCGAACAGCCGCATGGTGCTATTGAAAGAGGTCAATCCTCAGGGATTTGTTTTTTTCAGCAATTACTTAAGCCGCAAAGGACGTTCGTTTGACGCGCATCCGTTTGCCGCCATGACGTTTTTCTGGCCGGAACTGGAGCGGCAGGTGCGCGTTGAAGGGCGCATCGAAAAACTGGATGCCGCCGCTTCGGACGAATATTTCGACAGCCGCCCCTACACCAGCCGCATCGGCGCATGGGCAAGCGCGCAGAGCGAAGTGTTGTCGAGCAAGGCGCTGTTGGTTGCCAAAGCCGCTGCCGTAGGCGCGAAACACCCGCTGCACGTCCCGCGTCCGCCGCATTGGGGCGGCTATCTCGTCATTCCCGACCGCATCGAATTCTGGCAGGGCCGCCCCAGCCGCCTGCACGACCGCATCCAATACCGCTTGGTTGACGGCAACTGGATACGCGAGCGGCTGTCGCCTTAAACTTTCCACAGCTTCAAGCCGATAGGGTAAAATCCCGACTCCAGCAAAAGGTCGTCTGAAATATGAAAACGTTTTAACAAAACTCGTTTCATTCGTTTTCAGGCGACCTTTTATCCGTAACTTATCCTGCCGCCACTGCCGCAGAAGAACCGTTTTCCACAGCGGGTTGAATTTGACTTGCCTTGTCCTGCTTCAAATTCAACCCGCTGCCATCAAACGCGTTAGGAGAACCCCATGTCCAAGCAACCCACCAGCAAACGCCAATGGCGCGACGGCGCAGCCCCGTCTGCCAAGAAAACCGCCAAACCTTTCAAAAGCAAAGCCCGTCCCAAAGACGAAACGCGCAAAGCCGCTTCCAAACCTTACGGACAAAAAGTTTCAGACGACCTCAAGCCGCAAAACGCCCCCAAACAGCGCGCCGCCAAAGCCAGAAAACTCGTGGTCCGCAATCCCAACCAAAAAATCATGGAACGCGCGCGCGATTTGAAAGAACGCCGCAGCGACTTGTCGCGCATGGAGCCCGAACGCCTGCAAAAAGTGCTTGCCGCATCCGGCGTCGGCTCGCGCCGCGAAATGGAAGAGTGGATCAACAACGGCTGGGTAACGGTCAACGGCAAAACCGCGCAACTGGGCGACAAAGTCACCCCCGACGACCACGTTACCGTCAAAGGCAGCATCATCAAACTCAAATGGGCCGACCGCCTGCCGCGCATCATCCTGTATTACAAACAAGAAGGCGAAATCGTTTCCCGCGACGACCCGCAAGGCCGCGTCAGCATATTCGACCGCCTGCCGCAGGCCGCCAGCAGCCGCTGGGTCGCCATCGGGCGCTTGGACATCAACACCAGCGGCCTGCTCATCCTGACCACCTCCGGCGAACTCGTCCAACGTTTCGCCCACCCCAGCTTCGAAGTCGAACGCGAATACGCCGTGCGCGTACTGGGCGGGCTGACCACCGAACAAATGCGCAGCCTCACCGAAGAAGGCGTGATGCTCGAAGACGGCTTGGCAAAAGTCGAACGCATCTACGAACAAGGCGGCGAAGGCGCGAACAAATGGTACAACGTCGTGATTAAAGAAGGCCGCAACCGCGAAGTACGCCGCATATTCGAAAGCCAAGGCCTCACCGTCAGCCGCCTCGTGCGCGTCGGCTTCGGCCCCATCGGCCTGCCCAACCGCCTCAAACGCGGACAGTTCTACGAACTCAACCCCGCCGAAGTCGCCAACATCATCAAATGGGCGGACATGCTGTTGCCGGGCGAACGCCGGCGGAAGAAAAGTTAATGTAAGATAAATCGGGGCTTAGACCTTTACAAAATCGTCTCAGCCCGACAAAATCTTGCCCAAGTCATAAACATAGTGGGTTAAGTTTAGACCAGTACCGCATTGCTCCGCCTTGTCCTGATTTAAACTTAACCCACTATTCACACATTAAAATCCAAATAAAAAATGACCCAGCGCTATCGTTGAATCTGCCAATACACTGCTATCAATACTTTTAACAATCAGCATGTGATATTTCTATGGAGCTTGAATCATGCCCCGTTTTTTTCTAAAAACCGTTTCCATACTCACGTTAGCAGCTTTGGCCGCGTGTTCCGGTCCACTCGAACACTCAAGTTCTTCACCTGAAGGTCTTCAGAGTCCACCCAACGCAGCACTGTCTACTGCCGCCGTTGCTGAAGAAAATCTGCCTCTTGCAGAAAACACTGAACGCTACCAAGACCAACCCGACCAACCGGTCAAATCCGTTGCCCAAGAGCCTGTATCCACATTCAGCATCGATGTCGATACCGGCAGCTACGCCAACGTCCGCCGATTTCTGACCAATGGCGAACAGCCGCCCAAAGATGCTGTTCGGATTGAAGAAATCGTCAATTATTTCCCCTACAACTATCCACTGCCTACTGACAACCGTCCATTTGCCGTTCACACTGAAACCATTGATTCTCCATGGCAACCGGAAGCCAAACTCATCAAAATCGGCATACAGGCTCAAGACACCGCGAAAAAAGACCTGCCGCCTGCCAACCTCGTTTTCCTTGTGGATGTATCCGGCAGTATGGGGGAGGAAAACAAACTGCCGCTGGTTCAAAAAACCCTTCGCATCCTGACCCAACAATTACGTCCGCAAGACAAAGTGACCCTGATTACCTATGCGTCAGGCGAAGATCTGGTACTCCCGCCCACCTCAGGTGCAGATAAAGAAACCATCCTGAACGCCATCGACAAACTGCGTGCAGGCGGCGCGACAGACGGCGAATCCGCGCTGCAAATGGCTTATGAGCAAGCGCAAAAAGCCTTCGTACCCAACGGCATCAACCGCATCCTACTGGCGACCGATGGCGACTTTAACGTCGGCGTATCCGACACCGAAACCCTCAAATCCATGGTTGCCGAAAAACGCAAAAGCGGCGTTTCACTCAGTACCTTGGGCTTCGGCATGGGCAACTACAACGAAGACATGATGGAACAAATCGCCGATGCAGGCGACGGCAATTACAGCTACATCGACAACGAAAAAGAAGCGAAAAAAGTCCTGCAACAGCAGCTGACCTCCACACTCGCCACCGTAGCGCAGGATGTCAAAATCCAAGTCGAATTCAACCCCGCCACCGTCAAAGAATACCGCTTGGTCGGCTATACCAACCGCACCCTGCGTAATGAAGACTTCAACAACGACAGAGTAGATGCGGGCGACATCGGCGCAGGCCACAGCGTGACCGCCCTCTATGAAATCATCCCGCAGGGCAAACAAGGCTGGCTTGAAGAATCGCGCTATCAAAAAGCCCCAGCCGCTAAAGGCAGCAAAAACGAATACGCCTTTGTCAAAGTGCGCTACAAACTGCCCGGACAAAAAGACAGCCAATTGATGCAACAAGCCGTCCCCGTCGGCAGCAAACCGCTTGACCAAGCCAACAAAGACACCCTGCTCGCCCTTGCCGCCGCTTCCTATGCCCAAGCCCTGCGCGGCGGCGAATACAACGGCAAACTCAGTTGGAGAGACATCGAAAACATGGCACAAAAAGTCCAAGGCGATGACCCGTTCGGTCTGAAATCCGAATTTCTCCAACTGGTGCGCACCGCCGCCGGACACGGAGGAACATCAGGTCCTTTAGTTAAAGAGTAAAATCCAAAAAGGTCGTCTGAAAACTTTTCAGACGACCTTTTATACACCCTGTCTCAACCACCATCAGGAGCCGCTTCATGTTCACACTCAAAACCGACAACGACCGCCTGCTGCTCGCCTCAGCCGATTTGCGCGCGGAAATTTATCTCTACGGCGGGCTGCTCAACCGCTACGAAATCCGCCGCCCCGACGGCACGTGGTTCAACATCGTCAAAGCCTACGACACCCCGCAACACGCTCGCGAGAGCCTGACCGAATGGTTCCGCAGCGGCAAACTCAGCCCGTACGCCTGCCGCCTGCGCCACGGCAAATACAGCTTTGACGGCAAAGCGTATCAGTGCGGCAAATTCAAACTCGCCGAACACGCGGCACACGGTTTGATGTATGACCGCGAGTTTACCCTCGTCAACAGCCACGCCGACGGCCAATCCGCCGAAGTCGAAATCCGCGCAGATTACGCACAAGACGACAGCGGCTACCCCTTCCCCTTCAGCCTGACCGTCCGCTACCGCCTCAGCGCAGACGGCTTAAGCATCCGCTCTACCGTCCGCAACCAAGGCCCAACCGCCATGCCGCTCGCAGACGGCTGGCACCCCTATTTCACACTCGGCGGCAAAACCGACGATTGGTCGCTGGAAATCGACAGCAGCAAACGCTTGGGCTTCGATGCCGATTTGGTTCCCGACGGCAGCATAATTGACGACACCCGTTTTCAGACGACCTCAAGCCTGGCAGGCATCGAATTGGACAACAGCTTTGTCTTAGCACGCCAAAAACCCACCGCCTGCACGCTTTCAGGCAACGGGCTGACCCTGAGCATTTACCCCGACGCATCCTATCCCTACCTGCAAATCTTCACCCCATCGACCCGCGACACCATCGCCATCGAAAACCTCAGCGGCGCACCCGACTGTTTTAACAACGGCTTAGGGTTAATCAAGCTGGACGCGGGAGAAGAAGCCGCATTTGAAACGCGCTACCATATCGCAGCCAACCGTCCGTAAGCAGCCCGAATCTTTACCGGCAAAGCAAAGGTCGTCTGAAAACGCCCAATCAGGTTTTCAGACGACCTTTTAACCAACTGATGCACTGGTTTCTTTGACTGAAAAACAAAAAACAGCCCGCGTCAATAAACCTAGCATTTTCAATCAAATATGCTGTATTCAATCATAACCTGACCGAAATAGCGTTGCCATATTTTTTCTTTTACCCCACTAAAAGCGAAGTCATACTGAGCGAACCGGCGACAAGGTTGTCGTTGAAAAACGTAATGGCATCATCCGGCTCGCGCAATGCCATGATGCAAAGAAAAGGCAGATAATGTTCCGGCGTCGGCACGGAGAGCATCGCCTTTTCGCCCAGCCGTTCGTAATGAATCAAAGTATCCTCATCCCGCTCGACAATCGCCTGATTGACCGCTTCGCGGAACGCAAACGCCCAATCATAACCCGCGCCGATTTGATTGATATGCGCCCTACTCATCACGCCCAGATTATGGATAATATTGCCGCTGCCGATAATCAACACGCCCTGTTCGCGCAAGGCGGATAATTTTTTCGCCAAATTGAAATGCCATTCCGCAGATTGCGAACGGTTAAGACTGAGCTGAACCACAGGAATATCAGCATCAGGATACAGAAATTTCAGCACCGCCCACGCGCCGTGATCAAAACCGCGTGTCGGATTCAGCCCGACATTCTCCGGCTGCAATAACGACCGCACCTGCTCCGCCAATTCGGGCGAACCGGGCGCAGGATACTGCACTTGGCTCAGCTCTTCAGGAAATCCGTAAAAATCGTAAATCATTTCAGGATGTTCACCCGATGTAACCTGCAAACGGCTGCTGTACCAATGCGCCGAAATCATCAAAATCGCCTTGGGTTTGTCAAACTTTTGCGTAATCAGGCTGAGATTTTGGTTAAACGGATTTTCCTTATCCAACACGTTCATCGGACTGCCATGCCCGACAAACAATACAGGCATTTTTTTCATCATTGCCTCCTTAAAATATTTGATGAGGCGGATTGTACGGATAAATGATTAAGCAATAAATCTCAATTTATGAACAATATAATTTCCCAATAGGAAATGATGAAGTATTTTTTAGCTTTGCTGCAAAGTTAAAAAGAGGTCCGAAGATTCCGATTTCAACGGCAATACCTAAATCAATCGAACAAATCTGCCTAAGAGCACTGCATTCTATGACGGATAACTCAACGTCAGAATATCATTTGTTAATAGCAAATTATAAAAAAATGTCGTCTGAAAAATAAACTTGGTTTTCAGACGACATTTTTATCTTAGAAAGATTAGAAGAATTTTCAATATAGAGATGGTAGAGCAATATTATTGGCCATCTTTAAACTATACATTCAGACGATTTTTATCTATTAGATTGAAAATGTGCAACAACACATTTTGCACTCGGACAGTTTGGATGCGTGGCAGCATTTTCGATTGAAAATTCCCAATATTTAATCATCTTCTGAGCAAAGCCAACTTTGTTTCCCGGTCCTCTGGCAGAACCAGTTTCTTTGACAATTTTGCTGATTCTGTCCCAAGGCAATTCGGGCGTCTCTTCCGGAAACTGTTCTCCCGCAAAATCTTCAATTTCTAAAAATTTTTTCATGGCTTGAGTATCTGCTAGAAACCATGCTTCTATCGCTTTAACCGCAATAAAATAGGCAGTAATTTTCGCGTGATTGATTCTTTCCTTAACATCTTCAACAGGGAGTCCGTCCGAATCCGTCAAAATATACAGTCTTTCTGCTCCCTTTGCTTCCAAAACACCAATAAAGGGCTCAATATTACGAGGCAATAAATTACCTGCGCCCTTGGCATCAACAACAGGTTCAACCAACTCAAAACCATTCCTGTGTAAAAAGTTCTTGAATGCCTCTGATTCGATAATAATCTTTTCGCATGACCCTTCAACAATAAATCCAACTTTTACCATGGCAATCCTCCCCCCAGCAGATTAGTCAGCCAAGCTGTATCTAATGGAATTTTGTTTTTATCGACACCCGACTTCCGAACATCTTTAATTTGGGTTTTGCCTTGAGATTTACTGACAAAATATAATTCTTCCAATTCTAGGCTGCGCACTACCGATTCACTATGAGTTGTCAGAATAATGGGATGGTGAGTGCTTGCATGTTCACGAATAAAGTCAATGAGTTCGCCGATGGCTTTCGGGTGTAAGCCCCGTTCGGGTTCTTCAATGATGGTAATGCCGGGCTGTTTCACACGCGTTAAAACGGCAACTAACAAACATAAGGCATAAATTGTGCCGTCCGAAACCATATGGGCGGGGAAACGATTACCGCTGTCTTCCTCGAAAAATAGCCCTTTTGAACTGTCTATATTTTGTGTTCTAACAGAAACTTTCTTCATTTCGGGCACAATCACGCTCATCCATTCAATGATTTGCTCGCGTAATTCATTGTCTTTTTCAAGTTTTTCCAGAACTGCAGCAATATTGCTACCGTCACGATTAAGCTCCCCCGGATTGTTGCCGGTACTGCGGCGATTTTTGATGGTAAAAGGGTCAATACGGAATATTTTGACGTTTTTTAAACCTTGAAATTCTTTATTTTGTCGGAGAAAACTGTCGTCAGATGAATATTTTTCATCGGTTAATAATTTTAATCCGATACCTGTCGCCACACCATTGATTATATCCTGACCGATTTGATCGCTATCTTTCATCGCGCCCCAGATAAGCCCCCCCAATGCACCTAGTAACCCTGCACCAATTAAATCATCTGATGTATTACTTTCTTTCTTTGCTTCTAGTTCTTTGCGGATTTTATCACTGTCAAAGATTATTTCCCCACTTTTAAGAATCTTTAGCGACTCTTCTTTGACTCTAGAAGCGATATTTTTCAAAGCAATCATTATTTCATATTGATAAATTTGTTTTTCAATTTCAAATTCTATCTTATAGCTAATGTCTCCAGCCTTATGTTTAGGACTAATTAAATTTTCTATACTACCAAACTCAGATATCGCCTTGCTCACTCCCATATCAATCACTTTTGATAAAAATGCCAAGGCATCGACAAAATTGCTTTTACCCGTACCGTTTGCCCCCGCTAAAACCATAAAAGGAGAAACATCTTTTAGCTCTACATTTTGGATACTTTTGAATCCTTTAATTTCCAAATAGTTAATTTTCATTTTTAATTCTCTTGAATTTATCAACAAAACGTGTTTGAAAGCATACAGAGCATTTCATAGGACGGCAACCTTTTTCTTGTGCAAAAATCAAGTTATACTATTGTTTTAAAGAACATTATTCTTACATGAATTCTCAGATAAGTATCGACTTTGCTAGAAAGCCGTTTTTAAAATATTGGTATAAAAATTTTTCCGAAACTCTTTTCAGACGACCTCGGCATCTCGTGGGTAGCACAGTATGAGCTTGGCAGATGCACTCAATTCCGGGCAACTGGTCGAGCTGTTGCCTGAATACGCCATCACTTACGATCCGCTTTATCTCTATTACCCCAGCCGTCGCGGGCATTCGAATGTGTTTAAGCTGATTGTGGATGCGCTGCGGGTGGAGGTCGTCTGAAATTTGACGGCACCTTGTCCAAGTGTTATTAATAATTCCTATTCACAAACAAACAGGAATAAATATGAAAAAAGTTGGTAATAAAGTGGTTGTTGTGGGCTTGGGCGCGGTTGGGGTCAGCTATGCCTATTCCATGCTCAACCAAGCCTTGTGCGACGACATGGTTTTAATCGACATCAACCGTACGCGCGCGGAAGGCGAGGCGCGCGACTTCCGCCACGGAATGCCTTATGCCGCTTCGCCCGCGCGTATTTACGTCGGCGATTACGATGATTGCTCGGATGCAGATATCGTGTGTATTTGTGCGGGCGCGGCGCAGGCTCCCGGCGAAACCCGTTTGGACTTAATCGACAAAAACCTGCGCATCTTTCGCGACATCGTTTCGAAAGTCATGGCTTCCGGCTTTGACGGTATCTTCTTGGTTGCCTCCAATCCTGTGGACGTACTGTCTTATGCTGTTTTGCGCTTTTCAGGACTGCCCAAAGAGCGCGTTATCGGCTCGGGCACCATCCTTGACTCCGCACGTTTCCGCGTCTGTCTGGGCAACGAGTTCGACGTCGCGCCTTGGAGCGTCGATGCCATGATGATCGGCGAACACGGCGACAGCATCATTGCGCTTTGGAGCACCGCCAACATCGCCGGTATGTCGGTTCAGAAGATGTTGGAACAATCAGAAGACGGGCAGGCGCGTATGGACAAAATCTATAACACCGTGCGCAATGCCGCCTACGAAGTCATCGCCGCCAAAGGCTCGACCAGCCACGGCATCGGCATGGGCTTGAGCCGTATCTCCAACGCCATCCTGCACAATCAAGGCGTCGTGCTGCCTGTTTCCACTCTGCTTGAAGGCGAGTTCGGACAAAACGGCGTGTATATCGGCGTACCGACCGTCGTCAACCGCCAAGGCGCAGTCCGCATCATCGACCTGCAACTTTCAGACGACGAAGCCGAACGCTTTGCCCGCTCGGCGGAGCTGTTAAAAAGCTATCAACACAAAGTCGATAAAATGGTCGGGTAAATAGAATCGCCTCTAAGTAAAACGTCGTCTGAAAACTGGAAATCCAGTTTTCAGACGACGTTTGCTATGTAGGGGGAAGTTAATCCGTCAATATTGTAAATTCAAATTAAAAATACCTATATCTAAGTTACTTTATTTTCGATACGCAATTTACCGGTTGTCGTCATTCCCGCCCCCGCCTACGCGAAGACAGGCTACGGCGGAAATCCATTTTTGAAATTCGGAAACTGTTTTTCAAATAAAGGTTTCTTAGGTCTTACGATGGATTCCCGCCTGCGCGGGAATGACGGTGCTAATCCGCCTATAACAAACGTCGTCTGAAAACCAAATTTCCAGTTTTCAGACGACGTTTTCTGTTCACAAACCTAAGCGTTATTTCTCTGCTTTCAACACCCGCTGACGGCGCGTTTCGCTCAACACCATGCCCGCGCTGACGGAGACGTTCATGCTTTCGACCGTACCGAACATGGGTATCGACACCAGCATGTCGCAATGCTCGCGTGTCAGGCGGCGCATGCCTTCGCCTTCGTTACCCATCACCCATGCCGCGCTGTCGGGCAGGTCGCAATGGTAGAGGTCGGCGTCGCCGCCCATGTCGGTGCCGATAATCCAGATACCGTATTCTTTCAGCTCGCGCAGAGTTCGGGCGAGGTTGGTTACGGTGATGTAGGGGACGGTTTCCGCCGCGCCGCAGGCGACTTTGCTGACGGTAGCGTTCAGTCCCACGCTTTTGTCTTTCGGTGCAATGACGGCGTGTACACCCATTGCGTCGGCGGTACGCAGGCACGCGCCGAGGTTGTGCGGGTCGGTGATGCCGTCGAGTATCAGCAATAACGGCGGTTCGCTCAGGTTTTCCAATACGTCTTCGAGGTGGACGTGGTTTTTGGAAGCGTCGATAAATCCGACCACGCCCTGATGCCGCGCGCCTTTGCTAATGGCGTTGAGGCGGTCGGCATCGGCGAAGTGTACGCGCACGTTTTCGTTTGCCGCTTTCTCCAACACGTCGCGCGTGCGGGCATCGTTTTTGCCTTCTTGGACGTAGAGTTCGGTAATCGATTTCGGGTTTTGCCACAGGCGGGCGTTGACGGCGTGGAAGCCGTAGATGAGTCTTTGGTTTGCCATGATTTTGCTTTATAAAAAATTTCAGACGACATTATAACAAGATAAGGTCGTCTGAAAGGGGAAGGTCGTCCCGTCAGGAGGCTGCGCACCCTGAAAACAGATAACCGGTTTCACTCAAACTCAACTGCCTAGCGCATCAAATACCCCAACAACCCAGAACTGCCCACGCCGATCAACACGGTAACCAACATGGAAAACCTACTTGCGGCAAGCACGGTCAGCGCAATGGCAATCAACTCGTGCGGCTTGTCGGAAACGAAATAAGGCGCGATGACGGAAATCAACACGCAACCCGGCGCGGCTTCCATCACGATTTGCGCGCGGCGGCTTAAAGTGCGGTTGCGCAAGGCGAAAAAACCGATAAGGCGGGTGGAGTACGTTACCGCCAGCATACCGGCAAACAGCAGGAACGACTGCCAAGAGAGCAAATCCTTCATTCCTTCTCTCCCCAAAGATAGGCGGCAAGCAGGCCGGACATCGCGCCCATCGGCACATACCAATGCCCATCCACCGACAAATAAGTCCCGCACGCCACAATCAGGCTGACAAACCAAGGGCGTGCCGCCTTAAAGCTTTTCCACATTCCGCGCAGCAGCACCAAAAACACGGCGGGAAACGCCATGCCGAAGCCCCACGCCGCGACATCGCCGAACATCGGACCGACCGCCGCACCAAACGCTGCAAAACCCGTCCAAGTGGTATAAAGGATAAAGCACACGCCCGCATAAAACGGCATATTGAATGCCGGCAGCCCCATCGCCTTGCGTTTTTGGATTTCCGCAAACGCCATTGCCCAACTTTCGTCGCACATAAAAAACAACGCAGGCATGGCTTTTCTCAACGGCATATCCCGCATATAAGGCGCGATTGCCGCCCCCATCAGGATATGACGCGAATTAATCATGAAGGTAACGGTGGCAATCAGCAAAATCGGCAACGGATTTGCCCACAGATTGACTGCCGCAAATTCCGAGCCGCCAGCGAAATTCATGCCCGTCATCATCAGCATTTCCAGCCAACTCATGCCCTTCTGACCGCCCTGCATACCCAATATCAACGCCCACGGCAAAAGCCCGATGAGCATGGGCGAACATTCTTTGATGCCGCGTAAAAATTCGGATTGCGGGGAATTTGGGTGTGTCATTTTGGTGAGAAATTTAAATAGAGTGTGAAGATGAAAAATGAGGGAAGGTATTATAGTGGATTAACTTTAAACCAGTACG
>KV796984.1:31456-33871 GCA_001809325.1 Neisseria sp. HMSC077D05
GCTTTGTCCTGATTTGAATTTAATCCACTATATAAGTGAAATCGTCAACAATCAGGAGGGCAAGACAAAATCGCAAACAAGGAAACGCCGTATTGCTTTCAGGTCCATTTACAGGAACACCCAAAATACAGTTTGAAATGAAAACAGCCGGATTCTGCAATATGACAGAATCCGGCTGATACAAACCGAATGAACAGGTTTTCAAGAATATCCGAAGTTGGTTGGGCGATTCACATTTTCAGACGACCTTCGATCATCCGATCATCTTTCCATTATGTGAATCCCTGCCCTGATTATAAAGCTTTAAGACGGGCAATCCGGTTTTCCAAAGAGGGGTGGGTGCTGAGCAAAGAATCTTTGGCGTCGCTGGCGATACCCATCGCATTCATTTGCTGCGGCAAATCGCTCGGATTACCTTTCAAGCGTTGCAACGCGGCAATCATTTTAGGCGCGCCGACCAGTTTAGCGGCTCCCGCATCCGCACGGTATTCACGCTGACGGCTGAACCACATGACAATGATGCTTGCCAAAAAGCCGAACACAACCTGCAATACCATGCTGACTAAAAAATATGTGCCTTGCGAAGTGCTGCCGTCGTTATTGCGGGCAACCATGCCGGAAACGATGCGGGCAAGGAAAACCACAAACGTATTGACCACACCTTGTATCAGCGTCAACGTTACCATATCGCCGTTGCCGACGTGCGCCATTTCATGCGCCAAAACGGCTTCGACTTCGTCCCGCGTCATGCGCTCAAGCAAACCCGTACTCACCGCAATCAGCGAACTGTTGCGCGTGGCACCGGTTGCGAAAGCATTGGGTTCGGGGGAATGGTAGATCGCCACTTCCGGCGTTTTCAGGCTCCACTGCCTCGCCTGTGCTTCCACAGTCGCCAACAACCACGCTTCCACTTGATTGCGCGGCTGTACGATGACTTCCGCACCGACAGAGTTTTTCGCGATGGATTTGGACATCAATAATGAAATGATCGAACCGGCAAAGCCGACGACGGCCGAGTACACCAGCAGGCTGCCGACCTGATCCGTACTGTGTATGCCAAGTACGGCCAAAACAACGCGGATGACGACCAAAACGGCAATATTGGTTGCGAGAAACAAGAAGATTCGTTTCACCGGGGAGATTCCTTTTTTGGGTATGGTGGGTTTATGTTTTTGATTGATATAAAAGAACAACAAAATTAAACAATATCGGAATATTGAAGTTTACTTTGCATGCTGCGCTTTATATCGAAACCGGTTGGAATTCAAATTATCGGTTTACCCTAAAATTTTCGAGCGAATTCACAATCAGGCTGTAAGACTTATACCGCATTACTGCTAATGCTGCGGTATTTTCTCAAAAAGAGGCGGATTCTAAAATGCCGTACTTGGAAAAGGTATGCAAAACCAAAGTATCATTTTGACTAAACAGGAGATTTAGCGTTAACAAAATGCCATTTTCCCCTCAAAAACGTATTGATTACCCGTCCGAATATACCTAATAAAGACCGTTACTCCTCTTTTGATTGCCACCCTACCCCGAAATCTGATAAATAACGAATATAACATTTACATTAAATCCGTGCGCAAATCATGAAACGCAAAACCTCCCTCAATCTCGTTCTTGCCAGCATTGCGGTTGCCATTGCCTTGATTACGGCTGCGGCTTTTTGGTTTTATCACAGCCCTTACGGTCCGACCATCCCACTTATCCGTACCGGCTCTTCACAATCCATTACCCAACCCGACCGACCATCCCCGAAAATCGTCCAATCTGCGCGCAACCAAATCGGCAAGACCCTGCGTTATGACTCTGCCTACACCAAACTCAAATATCCGATGGGTGATGTGCCGATGAAAAAAGGCGTGTGCACCGACGTTATCATCCGCGCCCTGCGCGACCAAAATATGGATTTGCAAGAACTTGTCCATCAAGACATGAACCGAAACTTCTCCGCCTACCCCAACCGTTGGGGCTTGAAACAACCCGATGCCAACATCGACCACCGCCGAGTGCCCAACCTCATGACTTATTTCACACGCCAAGGCTGGGCGGTACAGGATACGAATTATCAGGCAGGCGACATTGTGACTTGGGAGCTTAAAGGCAACCGTCCCCACATCGGCATCGTCTCCGACCGCAAAATCGGAGACAGACCCTTGATTATTCACAATATCGGTTTAGGAACCCGCGAAGACGACATCCTCTACCGCTATACCATTACCGGACATTTCAGACTTCCTGTTAAGTAAACTTTCTGTCGCACTATCAACGCTAATCCCCAAAGGTCGTCTGAAAACCCGATATTCTTTGACAAGGCATCCTGACAAGCGTCCGGATGCCTGAATATTCTGACGCAGGCAGGAGACGGCTGATCAATACGTTTATAGTCAATTAAAATCAAAATAGGACAGT
>KV796985.1:0-6482 GCA_001809325.1 Neisseria sp. HMSC077D05
GGTATTTGAAGTGTAATGTATATTTGCTCATACAAAAACTGCACCTTGGTGGTTGGAGGGGATGTGTGCAACTTTTGGGGTGCAGTTCAAATTTTCAGACGACCTTTTTTAAATCTGCTTCTTTATTTCTTCTTCAAATAAACGCCGCTTTCGATATGGTGCGTAAACGGGAACTGATCAAACAACGCGGCGCGTTCGATAGTATGGGTTTGGCAAAGGGTGTCGAGGTTCGTGCGCAGTGTTTCAGGATTGCAGGAAATATAGATAATGTTGTCAAACTGGGAAACCAGCTTCAGCGTTTCATCATCAACGCCAGCGCGGGGGGGATCGACAAAAATAGTCGAAAAATCATACTCTTTCAGCGAGATACCCTGCTCTTGCAGGCGACGGAATTCGCGGCTTTGCGTATAGGCTTCGGTAAATTCTTCCGCAGAGAGACGGGCGATTTTGATGTTGTCTCTTTGGTTCGCTTCGATGTTCCATTGCGCGGCGTAAACGGAAGTTTTGGACACTTCAGTCGCCAACACCTGACGGAAATGCTGCGAGAGCGGCAGGGTAAAATTGCCGTTGCCGCAGTAGAGTTCGAGCAGGTCGCCGCCGAGGTTTTGCGCAACATCACACGCCCAGCCGAGCATTTTTTCGCACACGCGGGCATTGGGCTGAGTAAAGCTGCCTTCGACTTGGCGGTAGCGGAAGGTTTTGCCGTTTACGTTCAGCTCTTCCGTTATATAGTCTTGAGTCAAAACGATTTTCTGCCCCCTACTCCGACCGATAATATGAATGCCCAATTCACGCGCCAAGGTTTCGGCGGCACGTTGCCACGCTTCGTCCAGCTTTTTGTGGTAAATCATGGTAACGAGCATCTCGCCGCTCAGTGCAGACAAAAATTCTACGGCGTACCAGCGGTTTTTGAGTTCGGGATTTTGCACGGCGGCTTTGATGAGCTTGGGCATTAATGCGTTGATGGACTCGGAGGCGGCGGGAAATTGGTCGCAACGTATCAGGCTTGCGCCGCTTGCTTTCTGTCCGCGCTCGAACATGGCGTAAAACATTTCGCCGCCTTCGTGCCAGATGCGGAATTCGGCGCGCATCCGGTAATGCTGTTCGGGAGATTCGAAAACTTGAATTTCAGGAAAATCCAAACCTTGGAAAAGCTGTTGCAAGTATTGGATTTTTTGGTCAAGCTGTTGCGTATAAGCAGTCATGTCAGATTAATCTAATAAAAACAATCAGCGCATTATAATATAGTTCAAAGAGCAGATTACGGCACTGCGCCAAAAACAGCAAACCCACCGCCCCCAATACCCCTTAAATGCCTTCTTAAGCAGTTTCAAAAAATTTTGGAAGCCACTCGGGCAGCCGTTATAGTGGATTAAATTTAAATCAGGACAAGGCGACGAAGCCACAGACAGTACAGATAGTACGGCACCGATTCACTTGGTGCTTCAGCACCTTAGAGAATCGTTCTCTTTGAGCCAAGGCGAGGTAACGCCATACCGGTTTAAAGTTAATCCACTATATTTTTTCTGATCTACAAGCAAAAAGGCATGCCTAAATTTCAGCGAAACTTCCGGCCCGGCATTCCATCGATTTACCCATTCAATCTATATTGATTAAGTAAAAATAACATTATAGAATATTCACTCTTTTTAACATTTCATCTTGGGTACCCATCATGTCCGCCAAACGCTTCCTCATTGCCGCCTTCTTGTCCGCTTCCACATTCGCCGGTGCCGATGTTCACATTGACGAAAACATCCACTATCGCGATAAAGAAGAGATTGATAACCGCATCGTATCCGAGTGTTTAGAAGTCGGCAGCATTATGTCCGAATCCTTGCAGGAAAGCGCGGCAAAAAGCGGGGTGACCGTCGTTCGCGATGGTCTGAAACAAGACACTTACGCAGACATCGCCATCACTTCCGCCATGAGCGCAGGCAATGCCTTTGTAGGACACGCCAAGGGCATGGCTGTTTCTGTGACTTTGTATATTGACGGCAAACAAGTCAAAAAAACCACATTCTCCCGCAATTCTATGGGCGGCATGTTTGGCGGTTTTAAAGGTTCTTGTTCCGTCCTGAACCGGACGGCCAAAGTTTTGGGTACGGATTTGGCCAAATGGATTATCCAAGAACAGAAAAACGCTCAGGCTAAATAAAGCGTTTAATCAAAAGATTGGTTTGCAAACTCCGCTTCTGCCGTCAAAACCAGTGATAGCGGGGTATCGGTCACACGCTGTACCAATCTTCCCATGACGAGTCAGTGCGAATACAAACGCGCCCCTAAATATAGACAAAAAGGTCGTCTGAAAACATCCGCACCCATGCGAAACGTTTTCAGACGACCTGTTGCTTATCTTAACCGGGATAGAACCTTATTTCTTTTAACGCCCGAAGCCGATATAAGTCTCTCCGCTGCCTTGGTTGCGGCTGCGCCAAGTGTCTTTGGCACCGGTTTTCGAACCCAAGGGCGTATCTTGTTCGACCTGCCACAATACATCATTGCTGCCGCCGATAGGATGCGAACCGCGCATACCGACATAGCTGCCCATGTCGCTTACGCCGTTATTGGAAATTCTGTGGCTGCCGTATTGGGTGTTGGAAGCTTCCACTCCAGCTTTCAAATCGCCGTAAAAATGAACTTCCGCCGTCGCCAAGACTGGCAGTGCGAGTAAAGACAAAATCAGAATTTTCTTCATTATGAAATGCTCCTTATGTGACATCCCTTCTGCACAAGCAGGCGGGAAGGGTTAGTGCAAGGCGAATTCTACCGTCCTAAGCGTTTGTGTTTGAACGAAGAAAGAAAATTCATGCAAAGGGTCGTCTGAAAAGCGTCAAATCAGATTCAAACTTCCCATGCCGACCGTATACGTTTTGAACGGCAGATACGCTTCAAACCGAAGCCGCACCTCGCCATCCTGGGCTTTACCATCCGGCGACAAATGGAAACGCGACCATCAAAGCCGCAGCCATTACAGACACACCGGCTTTCGCTATAATGGAATACACCCTCCACTTGGCGCGAAAGGAATATTTATGAATCCCGAAAACACCCTGTGTCTGATTATCGACATCCAAGAACGCCTCCTCCCCGCCCTGCACGACAAAGACGATATGCTGCACCACAGCCGTATCCTGATACAGGGGCTTCACGCCTTAGGCGTCCCGTTTGCCGTGACCGAGCAATATCCGAAAGGCTTGGGCAAAACGGTTCCTGCCGTCTCGCTGCTGCTGCCCGAAACTACGCCTTTTATCGAAAAAACCCGTTTCTCCGCCCTCTCCCCCGAAACGCACGCGATTTTGACGCAGGCAGCCGTCCAAAACATCATCTTAATCGGCGCAGAAACCCATATCTGCATGCTGCAAACCGTATTGGATTTGCGCTTGGAAGGTTTCAATGTTTACGTCCCCTTTGAATGCACGACATCCCGTTCCCCCGCAAACAAAGAAAACGGGCTGGCGCAAATGCGCGAAGCCCGCGCCACCGTTTCCAATGTGGAAAGCATTTTGTTCCAACTGTTGGGCGACGCCCGCCACCCCGCCTTCAAAACCGTTTCCAAACTGATTCAATAGCCTGTTAAGGTCGTCTGAATGCAATACACCATCACCGAAGCCGCCAAAACCGACCTGCCCGACATTGTCGAGATTTACAACAGCACCATAGCCGCCCGCCAATCCACTGCCGACCTGACGCCCGTCAGCATTGCCGAACGCAAACCATGGTTCGACGCGCACGGCGGCAAGCGGCCTCTGTATGTATTGAAAAATAAAGACGGTACGGTTTTGGCATGGTGCAGCCTCAGCGACTACTACCCGCGCCATGCCTATCACATCAGCGCAGAAATCAGCCTCTATGTCCGCCATGACACGCGCGGTATCGGCGTGGGCAAAATCCTGCTGCAAAATGTGCTCGAACGCGCGCCGTCCTTGGGCATTAAAAACATATTGGCAGTCATCTTCGGACATAACTACCCCAGCCTGCACCTGTTTCACCAGTTCGGCTTTACGGAATGGGGGCGATTGCCCGCCGTATGCGACTTAGGAACGCAGCAAGCCGATGTTGTCATATTAGGCAAAAAATTAGTCGATTGAATCCCCGACAGCCAAACCACAACCTTTTCCAAACACTACCCGCCCCAAACCAAAATGACCGCTCCCCAAACCTGCCCCTGCTCTTCAGGACAAACCTACAACGACTGTTGCGCCCCGTTCCACCGTCACGAAAGCCTGCCGCAAACCGCCGAACAGCTGATGCGCTCCAGATACAGCGCCTATGTTTTGCACGATATCGCCTATATC
Source organism: Neisseria sp. HMSC077D05 (assembly GCA_001809325.1). Classification (GTDB taxonomy): domain Bacteria; phylum Pseudomonadota; class Gammaproteobacteria; order Burkholderiales; family Neisseriaceae; genus Neisseria. The sequence goes on from KV796985.1 coordinate 4,299, forward strand.
GTTGAAACGACTGTCCCTTCCCAGCAACACCTGCTCGATCAAGCCGATATGCTGGCATGGAGTCAGACGACCCATTGGCTGGGTTTGGAAGTCATACAACACGCCAATGTCGGCAAACAACATGCCCAAGTCGAATTCAAAGCCTATTTTCAAGACGGTCAGGAAACAGCGTGCCATCATGAATTATCTGCCTTCGTCAAAATCGACAACCGCTGGTATTTCATCGACCCGACCACGCCCTTACCCGGCATGAAACAAGACTGCATCTGCGGTTCGCACAAAAAATTCAAAGCCTGCTGCGGCCGTTTTTTCAAATAACAAACCCTGCCCATCCGCAGGCAAATTTGAAACCATGCCCGCAGACAGACCGCGTCTCCTGAAAACACCGGTTTCAAAAATGCCGCCAATCCTTCCCTCTTCCCCACCTCAATTCGCCTGAAAAACAGACCTTTCCGTTATAATTCCCTTTTTCCCGCCCCATTCCTCAACAGCCGCCATGAAAGCCGCCTTTTTCCTCCTCTACCTCATTCAGCTCCTGCCCTTCAAGGCCATACACAAAATCGCCGACGCAGTGGGCATCCTTGCCTATTACGCCGTCAAACCGCGCCGCAAAGTCGGCGAGACCAACCTCAGAAAATGCTTTCCAGAATGGAGCGAAGACAAGCGCAAAGCCGTGCTCAAACGCCATTTTCAACACATGGCGAAGCTGATGCTTGAATACGGCCTGTATTGGTACGCGCCTGCCGAAAGGCTGCGCAAACTCGTGCATTATCAAGACAAACACCATCTTGATGACGCACTCGCGGCGGGCGAAAAAGTCATCCTGCTTTATCCGCATTTCACCGCATTTGAAATGGCGGTTTACACCCTCAATCAGGACGTGCCGCTGACCAGCATGTATTCGCACCAAAAAAACAAAGCGTTGGACGAACAAATCCTCAAAGGCCGCCACCGCTACAACAACGTCTTCCTTATCGGCCGCACCGAAGGCCTGCGCGCGATTATCAAGCAACTGCGCAAAAGCGACGCCCCCTTCCTTTACCTGCCCGACCAAGATTTTGGCCGCAACGACTCCATCTTCGTCAACTTCTTCGGAATCCCCACCGCCACGATTACAGGCTTAAGCCGCATCGCCGGCATGACGAAAGCCAAAGTCATTCCTGCCATCCCTACGCGCAATGCCGACAACACTGTTACACTGCGTTTCTATCCGGCATGGGAAAACTTCCCTTCAGACGACGTTGTAGCCGACACCCAACGCATGAACGACTTTATCGAAGCGCGGGCAAGGGAAAATCCCGAGCAATATTTCTGGCTGCACAAACGCTTCAAAACCCGTCCCGAAGGCGAACAGGGATTTTATTGAATTACATACAGTTACAACAAAAAGCAAAGCCCGTCATATTCGGGCTTTTATCATTTCTATTAAATCGAAAATTAACAACGATAGTAACAAATCTTCAATTGAGAATTTTTCACATTAACTCTTTGGATAAAATGGATATTCAGCCCCATTAAACGGGAAACAGAGGAAAAAACCGGCGTATTTCCCGTAAAACATAAATATGATGCAAAATTTTGATTAACATATTAAATTTAATTTGATTTAAAATCAAAGCGTTATAAAATAACATTTTTAAAAAATCAATTGCACCAACCATCCCTTAAAGAATATAATGCCAAATTTATAAAAATATAATTTTAATATTTATAAAAATTTAAGATTGATAGAATTATATTTTGTATTTTTTATAAATATTGGAATATTATAAATATATATTTTACATAAAAAAATAATGTAAACCACTTGGCAAACCCAAAATTTTCGCGTAAATTTCGTTACATCAAATTACAGCCGTACCGGTAAGATTTGATACTCCGGTTTCCTACTGCAAGCTTCAAGCTTGCAAGTGGATGTTTCGAGACTCACTCCCTCGGAACAAAAGTTTACCCGCACGGAGTTGAGCCGTGCAGGTAAAGCCGCAGGCGAAAGCCTGTATTGTTTGTGAAGCGTAAATCTCTGATTTGAGGTATTGGGGCAATCCTGTGGGGGATTGCCTCCTTTTTTTGTTCATCCGCTTCATCACACCCACAAGGGTTTACGATGAACAAAACAGAAAATGCCCATCAACCGCCCCACTCCGCCTCAAACGCAAATATAGTGGATTAACTTTAAATCAGGAC
>KV796985.1:6582-56624 GCA_001809325.1 Neisseria sp. HMSC077D05
GCCGTACTGGTTTAAAGTTAATCCACTATAACGGGCAAACAAAGCATCGTGTTATTGGCATCCGCCATACAAAAAGGTCGTCTGAAACATTTTTCAGACGACCTTTTGACATACAGGGAACGCGGATTATGCGTTGCCTTCTTGTTGTTGCTGGTACATGGCTTCGAAGTTGATCGGAGCGAGCAGTACGGGCGGGAAGCCGGCGCGGGTTACGCTGGTGGAAATGGCTTCGCGTGCGTAAGGGAAGAGGATGTTCGGGCAGGCTACGCCTAAGAGCAGTTGAACGTCTTCTTCAGGGATGTTTTCCAGACGGAAGATGCCGCTTTGGGTTACTTCGTTGAGGAACATGGTACGCTCGGCGTTAAGTTTGGCGGTTACGGTAACGGTTACGTCAACGTTGTAGTAGCCGTCTTCCAGCTTCTCGCTGTTGGTGGAAACGCGCATATCGACTTCAGGCTCGCCTTGTTCCAAAAAGATTTGGGGGGCATTGGGCACTTCCAAAGACAGGTCTTTGACGAACAGGCGTTCGATGCTGAATACGGGTTGCAATTCTTCGCTCATTTTGTTTTCCTAGTTGGGTTTAAAGTTACGGGTTTAATAAAGAATCCAGCCTGCCTTCGCGGCGCAGGCCGTACAAATCGGTGAAGCCGCCGACGTGGGTATCGCCGATGAAAATTTGCGGTATGCTGCGCTGGCCTGAAAGCTGCTGCATTTCGGCAAAGGCTTCGGGGCTGCGGTCGACGCGGATTTCGTTGATTTCGGCGACGCCCAGCGAATGCAGCAGCTTTTTAGCCATGGTGCAGTAGGGGCAGAACGCGCCTGTGTACATCGTAACGGTTTGCATGATTGTTTTCAGAGTTCTAATGGGGTTCACTATATGGGCATATGGTTTATTTTACAATACTTGAAATCGGCTATTTTGCCTGAATCTTTGTTTTCAGGGCGTAAGGGCTGTCTGCCACCCATGTGCCAAAACGCCGTTTTTAAAGTATGATAAACGGCAATCCGAACCGCTTTTGCCATTTATTTTCAATAAAACCGACGGCAAGCGGATGGTAGATTAAATTTGAGTCAGAACAGCAACACAATCAGCCGATTATTTCCGGGTTTGGGCAGCATCAGTCTGGTTCAAATTTAATCTACTATTTTTCTTATTAAAAATTAGGAACTAAAACCATGCTTTCAGGAATCCCCATCCCGAAGGACGCCGTCCGTCCGCCCGAAACCGTGCTCGTCAACATCACCCCGCAGGAAACGCGCGTGGCAGTGTTGGAAGAAAACAATATCTGCGAGCTGCACATCGAACGCAACAGCGGCCACAGTCTGGTCGGCAATATTTATCTGGGCGTGGTGCGCCGCGTGTTGCCCGGCATGCAGAGTGCGTTCATCGACATCGGTTTGGAACGTGCTGCGTTTCTGCACATCGTCGATGTCCTCGAACAACGCCGCAACCCCGACGAAACCCAGCGCATCGAGCATATGCTGTTTGAAGGGCAGTCGGTTTTGGTACAGGTCATCAAAGACCCGATTAACACCAAAGGCGCGCGCCTTTCCACTCAAATCTCGCTGGCCGGGCGCTTCCTCGTCCACCTTCCGCAGGAAGACCACATCGGCATTTCCCAGCGCATCGAAGACGATGCCGAACGCAACAGCCTGCGCGAACGCCTGACTAATCTATTGCCCGAAGACGCGTGCCACGGCTACATCATCCGCACCAACGCCGAAAACGCCACCGACGAGCAGCTTCTGTCCGATATCCACTACCTGACCAAAGTGTGGGAACACATTCAAGAACAAGCGAAAACCCAGCCGCCGGAAACCCTGCTGTATCAGGATTTGCCTTTGAGCCTGCGCGTGTTGCGCGATATGTTCAGCCTCGACACGCAGAAAATCCTGGTTGACTCAACCGAAAACCACCGCCGTATGACCCGTTTCGCCGAGCAATACGTCCACGGCGCCTTGGGCAAGATAGAGCTGTTCAAAGGCGAACGCCCGCTGTTTGAAACCCACAACGTCGAACAGGAAATCAGCCGCGCCCTGCAACCGCGCGTCAACCTCAACTTCGGCAGCTACCTGATTATCGAGTCCACCGAAGCCATGACCACGATAGACGTGAACACCGGCGGCTTCGTCGGCGCGCGCAACTTCGACGAAACCATCTTCCGCACCAACCTCGAAGCCTGCCACACCATCGCCCGCGAATTACGGTTGCGCAACCTCGGCGGCATCATCATCATCGACTTCATCGACATGGCGCAGGAAGCGCACCGCGAAGCCGTGTTGCAAGAGCTTGCCAAAGCCCTCGCCTTCGACCGCACCCGCGTTACCCTCAACGGTTTCACCAGCCTGGGTTTGGTCGAGCTGACACGCAAACGTTCGCGCGAAAACCTCAGCCAAATCCTCTGCGAACCTTGTCCGTCCTGCCAAGGCAGGGGTCGTCTGAAAACGCCGCAGACCATCTGCTACGAAATCCAGCGCGAAATCGTCCGCGAAGCCCGCCGTTACGACGTGCAGTCCTTCCGCATCCTCGCCGCGCCCAACGTCATCGACCTCTTCCTAGACGAAGAGTCGCAATCGCTGGCGATGCTCATCGACTTTATCGGCAAACCGATTTCACTGGCAGTCGAAACCGCCTACACGCAGGAACAATACGATATTGTGTTGCTGTAAAGACAAAAGGTCGTCTGAAAACAGAATCGGGTTTTCAGACGACCTTTTGGCAAGATTGGCAAACCATTCAGTGCAGTATTCCTTTAGAAAAAAATATCCAACATACCAAGCATAACCGACGCCCAAGGAACCCGATAAAGTACGGAAAAAACAACAAAAAGGTCGTCTGAAAACCAGCTACCCCTTTCAGACGACCTCCCGCTAAACCCTTCCTAATTTTCCCCTGCTATCCTCCCATTAATTAAGGAGAACACCATGCGCGTATTGCTTGCAGAAGACGACAACATGATTGCCCAAGCCGTAGCCGCCAACCTTAAAGACAGCGGCTATGCCGTCGATTGGGTCAAAAACGGCAGCCAAGTTTCTACCGCCCTTCAGGCGCAGAACTACGACTTGCTGCTGCTCGACCTCGGACTGCCCGGCAAAGACGGGTTGGATGTTCTCACCCAAATCCGACACGAAGGCAGCAAAACCCCCGTCCTCATCGTAACCGCCCGCGACGACCTCCACAGCCGCCTCAACGGACTGGACGGCGGCGCCGACGACTACATCGTCAAACCCTTCGACATGGCGGAGCTGCAAGCCCGTATGCGTGCCGTCCTGCGCCGCCACAGCGGCCACAGCCAAACCCTGCTGACCAACGGCGCGCTCACCCTCAACCCCGCCACCTACCAAGTCGAAGTCAAAGGACAAGACAAACCCGTCCTCCTGAGCAACAAAGAATTTGCCGTCCTCCAGGCCCTGATGATGCGCCCCGGCATCATCCTCTCCCGCAGCGACCTTGAAGACAAAATCTACGGCTGGGGCGAAGAAGTCGAAAGCAACGCCGTCGATTTCCTCATCCACGCCCTACGCAAAAAGCTCGGCAAAGAACACATCCAAAACGTACGCGGCGTAGGCTGGCTGGTCGCCAAAGAGGTTGTCTGAAACTTCAATCCGTGCATCCATACCCGCCCATGCCATAATCAATAACAAAACCTAAAACAGCCTTACCAAACACACTATGCATCACTTCATCCAGACCCTCAAACAATCCCTGCAAGTCCGTATCAGCATCGCCCTGATACTGATGTTCCTGCCTTTGTCCATCATCGCGGGCGCATTCTCCTATTACCAAACCTACCATGAAGCCGAAGAGCTTCAGGACGACCTGTTGCGCCAAACCGCCGCCTACATCAACCCCAAAACCACCGACTACACACAAATAGGCAGCGAAAACCACATCCTCATCCAAACCTTCGGACAAGAAGACACCGTCCCCCTGTCCGACACACTCGGCGAAGGATTCCACACCATCAAGGGTAGCGTTGACGATGACGATGATGACGACGAATACCGCGCCTACATCCGCCAAACCCCGCAAGGCAAAATCGCCGTACTCCAAGAAACCGAATACCGCGACGACCTCGCCGCCACCGCCGCCTACCAAAGCGTCCTCCCGCTGCTCATCGCCCTGCCCCTCATGATCCTGCTGACTGTGTGGATCACCTACCGCGCCATGCGTCCCGTTAAGACCCTTTCCGCCTCCCTCGGACAACGCCGTTCAGACGATCTCTCGCCGCTGGACGGAGAAGGCGTGCCCAGCGAAATACAAGGCTTCGTTACCGCCATCAACCAACTGCTGCAACGCACAGGCGAAAACATCCGCCGCCAGCAACGCTTCATCGCCGATGCCGCCCACGAACTGCGCAGCCCCCTGACCGCCCTCTCCCTTCAGGCAGAACGGCTCACCAAGCTGCCCCAATCGGACGAAGCCCGCGAACAGACCGGACTCATCCTTCAAAGCATACAGCGCAACCGCCACCTGCTCGAGCAGCTCCTGACCCACGCCCGCGCCCAAGGCTCCGAAACCCAACGCAACCTGACCGACATCAGCCTGCAAGCCCAGTTCCGCCGCGTGCTGCAAGAACTCATGCCCCTTGCCCTTAACAAACAGCAAGACATCGGCGTCGCCGTCGAAAACGACCTGCGCATCCGAGCCGACGACACCGAAATCTACACCCTCATCAAAACCTTCACCGACAACGCCATCCGCTACACCCCCGCAGGCGGCCGCATCGACATAGGTTTCAGCGAGACCCCGACCACCCTCACCATCTGGGTGGAAGACGACGGCCCCGGCATCCCCGCCGCCGAACGCAGCCGCGTAACCGACGCGTTCTACCGCATACTCGGCACGGAACAGCAAGGCACCGGACTCGGACTCTCCATCGCCGACGCCATCGCCAAACGCTACGGCGGCAAACTCATCCTCGCCGACAGCCGCAACTTCGCCCACGGTCTGCTGATACAGGCGGAACTCAACAAGCAGCTTCTCCGGGCAGACTAAACAAAACAGAAGGTCGTCTGAAACCTGATTTTTGGGTTTCAGACGACCTTTTTTCATGAAAAACACCCTCCCCCTTCATCATATCATCCGCATCACATTTCCTAAAACGCGTTTCCAACATCCACAAACCAGCCGCCCTCATCAAACACGCACGCCGCACCAAACATCAAAAATATCGCCCCCCTTCAAAAATCCAATTTCCATCCGGTTCGGTCATAGAGCTTCAATCCATACCATCCGTCAAAATTATGATTAATATTCTTTTTATAAATTATATTTTGCAAATCATTATCAATTAATATTAGAATACGCACTCTCAAATTAACGTAACCCGTCAAAACCCATCGAGAGGAAGAATATGAAATCCCCCCATTCCCCCGCCTTCCGTTTCAGCATCATGGTGCTGGCGCTGTCTTCAGGCTTTGCCCATGCTGAAAATATCAAGCCCGAAGCAACAGCCGAACTGAAAGAAGTTGTCGTTACCGGTACTGCCGTACCGACCCGCGTTACCCGCAACCAGCTTGACCGCGAAACTTCGACCGATTTGAAACAAGTCATGAAAGACCAAATCGGCATGGATGTTGGCGGCGGCAACGGCGTGGCGCAGTTTTACAGCATCCGCGGCGTCGGCGAAGACAAGATTAATCTGGAAGTGGACGGCACCAGCCAATCCACCAAAATCTTCCACCACCAAAGCCGCTTCCAGCTTGACCCCGCTTTGGTGAAAAGCATCAACGTCGAAAAAGGCACGGGCGCGGCGAGCGCGGGCTTGGGCGCGGTCGGCGGCACCATCCGCGTAACGACGGTTGACGCGAAAGACCTGCTGACCGACGGCAAACCTTTCGGTTTCAAACTCGGCGCGGGCTTGAGCAGCAATAAAGGCTCAACCGGAAACGCGGCGGTTTACGGCTATCAAAACGGCTTCGATGCCCTGTTTGCAGGCAACTTCCTCAACAACCGCGACTACAAAGACGGCAACGGCAATGTCAACCGCGGCAGTCGTCTGAAACAGCACAGCTACCTCGCCAAACTCGGCTACGACTTCAACGACGACCACGGCATCCGCCTGACCTACCGTCAGGAATACCAAAAAGGCAACCGTACCGACAAAGCCGAGTTCCAAAACGTTGACAGCTACATCGGCGTGGACGGCACTTATCAAAAAGAGCAGACCTACAATCTGGAATACCGCGGCCGCAACGTCGGCTTCCTCGACAAGATCGACGCCAACGTCTTCCAAATCAACACCGACGACACCAAACCGCCTAAAGGCGCACCTTCCCCGAAAGCCCAAGCTTCCGGCACGGCGCAAGGCGGCGTTCCTATCGGCAAACTTGAGTTAAGCAAAATCAAAGTGACCGGCGCCAACCTGAACCTCGCCAGCTCCTTCGGCGACGGACACATGGTGAAATACGGCGTCAACTACCGCCACGAAACCTCCGAGCCGTCCGACAAAGGCGCATGGCTGAAGATTCTCGGACTGTATGACCGCGACAAAGAGAAAAAGGCCGAATACGGCGTGTACGCGGAAGGTATTTGGAACTTGAACCCCGTTACCCTGACCACCGGACTGCGTTACGACCACTTCAAATACAACGCCGCCAGCAAACAAAGCGCGTCGCACGGACAGCTCAACCCCAGCATCGGCGCGATTTGGGACATCAACGACAACTTCTCCCTCTTGGCAAACCTCAATCAGGCAAGCCGCGCGCCCCGCCTGAACGAAGCCCTGTTGGCTAACGAACGCGCAGGCGCTGCCGCCGATTTGGACAGCAACCTCAAAGCCGAAACCGCCCGCCGCGCCGAATTGGGCTTCAAATGGCGCAACGATAATTTCAACGTCAGCGGCAGCGTGTTCCACCAACGCATTAAAGACCTCATCGTCTATCGTTGGGCAAAAATCAACAACAACACCGCCTCCATCACCGAACGCGGCAAGATTTACAACGGCGGCACGCTCAAAACCTACGGCTACGAACTTGACGCGTCCTACCGCTGGGGCGGTCTGACCGCACGCGCCGGCGTGTCCTACGTCAAACCCCGTCTGAACGGCGAAATGTACTACGGCGAAAGCCCGATTCAAGCAGAAGACCACGAAAGCTCGTTCACCTTCTGGAACACCGGCCGCCAATGGCTGACCGGCCTGTCTTATCAGTTTGAAAACCCCAAACTCGAAATCGGCTGGCGCGGCCGCTACGCCCAAAGCGTGAAATACACCGACGTCGCCCGCGGACAAGGCACGATACACGGCAAGAAATCAGGCTACGGTGTACACGACATCTACGCCAACTGGCAGCCGCTGAAAAAAGACAACCTGAACGTCAACTTCGCCGTCAACAACATCGGCAACAAGCAATACCGTTCGCACAGCCAACGCTTCCCCGACGGCAACGGACGCATGCCTTTCTACGAACGCGGCCGCGAATTTGCCTTGGGCGTGAATTACCGCTTCTGATCAAAGCATTGGCAAAAGGTCGTCTGAAAACCGAGTTTCAAGGTTTTCAGACGACCTTTTCGTTATAGCAAACCTGCAATGAACTGCGAACTTAGCCCGAAATCCGTTAAAATACCGCATTCTTATTTTCAGACGACCTCAAACCATGTTGGTACTCGGAATCGAATCATCCTGCGATGAAACGGGCGTTGCGCTTTACGACACCGAACGCGGCCTGTTGGCGCACCATCTTCACACCCAAATGGCGATGCACGCCGAATACGGCGGCGTTGTCCCCGAACTTGCCAGCCGCGACCACATCCGCCGCGTCGTGCCGCTGACGCAGGGCTGTTTGCGGGAAGCGGGCGTTTCCTATGACGACATCGATGCCGTCGCCTACACCCAAGGGCCTGGCTTAGGCGGCGCGCTTCTGGCGGGTTCGGGCTACGCCAACGCCTTGGCGTTTGCCTTGAACAAACCCGTCATTCCCATCCACCATCTCGAAGGTCATTTGCTCTCCCCGCTTTTGGCGGACGACAAACCAGAATTTCCGTTCGTCGCCCTGCTGGTTTCGGGCGGGCATACGCAGTTTATGGCGGTGCGCGGCATTGGCGATTACACGCTGATGGGCGAAAGCGTCGATGACGCCGCGGGCGAAGCGTTCGACAAAACCGCCAAACTCTTAGGGCTGCCCTACCCTGGCGGCGCAAAGCTGTCCGAACTGGCGAAGTTGGGCAACCCCGATGCTTTCTCGTTTCCGCGCCCTATGCTCCATTCGCACGATTTGCAGATGAGCTTTTCCGGTTTGAAAACCGCCGTGCTGACCGCCGTCGAAAAAGTCCGTGCCGAAAACGGCGGCGAAATTCCCGAACAAACGCGCAACGACATCTGCCGCGCGTTTCAAGACGCGGTGATCGACGTCCTCGCCGCCAAAGCCAAAAAAGCCTTGTTAGATACCGGTTTCAGAACTTTGGTCGTCGCGGGCGGCGTCGGTGCGAACTGGAAGCTGCGCGACGAATTTTCCCGTCTGAGCGTCAAAAAGCCTTCCGAAAAAGGCAAACCCAAGCCCAAAGAAGAAAAAATCAAAGTCTGCTTCCCGCCCATGGAATACTGCACCGACAACGGCGCGATGATTGCCTTTGCCGGCGCAATGAGGTTGCAGGAGCGGCAGCCCGCCAGCGCGTTCAACGTCAAACCGCGCTGGCCGCTGTCGGATATTGTGAAGTAGTGTTTAAGCAAAGAAAAAGGTCGTCTGAAAACCAATTTTGGTTTTCAGACGACCTTTTTGCATGGCTGCGAGCAGGATGATAGATAGCGGCTGGTTTAACCGTTCCAGAAATACCGGACAATGTGGAAGAACACAGGCGCGGCGAAGCAGATGGAATCCACGCGGTCGAGCATACCGCCGTGGCCGCGTATCATGTTGCCCCAGTCTTTGACGCCGTAGTCGCGTTTGATGGCGGACATCACCAGCCCGCCGAAGAAACCCATCAGGCAGATGACAAAACCGATAGCGGCGGCTTGTCCGTGGCTAAACGGCGTCATCGGCGACAGCAGCGCAGCGAGTGCGGTGGCAGACAAAATGCCGCCGACCGTGCCGGATATGGTTTTAGACGGAGAAAGCGACGGCATGATTTTGGCACCGCCGACCAGCTTGCCCCAAACGTATTGCAACACATCCGAAGCCTGCACCACGAAAATCAGAAACATCAGCAACAGGATATTGCCGCTGCTGTCGAAATCGTCCAAGTTCAGGAACATCAGGGCGGGAACGTGTGAAAGGCAGAAGATGCAGATCATAGACATCCACTGCGTTTTGGCGGCGCGTTCGAGGAAATGGGCGGTTTGACCGCTCAGGCTGGCAATAATCGGCAACACCAAAAATCCGTACACGGGGATGAAAATGCTGAACATGCCGTACCAGCCGTCATAGACGAAATAATATTGCACCGGCAGCAGCAGGTAGAAACACACCACCATGCTGTAATAATCGCTGCGGCGGCGATAGACGAGGGTCATAAATTCGCGCAAGGCGGCAAACGAAATCAGGAAAAACAGCGCCACCGTCCCCGTTTTGCCGAACCAAAATGCGACCAGCAGCACCAGCGTCATCAGCCACCATGCGTAGATGCGGGCGTTGAGGTTGGAGATGGTGGCATTGTCTGCGCCGTTTTTGCGTTTCAACCATTGCCCGACGACGCTGGCGAAAATCAATATGGCAAAGACGCCGGTAAAGATATAGCCTGCCTGCGGGGTCAGATGGGCGGCGGTTTGTTCGGTAATGATTTGGCTGGGCGTGTTAACAAAGCTCACGATGCAGCTCCTTTGTTTTGTTGAGACTCGTTGCACTCGTTTTGGCGAAACCCACTTCGTTCATTTTGGCGAAACTCGTTGCACTCGTTTTCAGACGACCTCAACGCCAGCAAAGCTTCGCGGGTGCGTGTCAGGAAAGTGTCTTTGTCTTCATCTTCGTGCAGGGTCAGCGGTTCGCCGATGTGGACTTCACACAACAACGGCACGGGCAGCACTTTGCCTTTGGGCAGGACGCGGTTGATGTTGTCTATCCAAATCGGCACAAACTCAGTATCCGGCTTGCTTTTCGCCAGATGGTAAATACCTGATTTGAAGGGGAGCAGGATTTCGTTTTCGTCCGTATTGCGAGTGCCTTCGGGGAAGATAATCAGCGAATCGCCCGCTTGGAGCGCGTGGTTCATCTGTTCGGTAATCGACTGCGGATTGTCGCTGTGGCGCGGAATCAAGAGCGCGTTGAAGACGTTTTGGATGATGAAGCGTTTGAATTTGTTGGTCAGCCAGTAATCCGAACCCGCAACGGGACGCGTCGAAAGCCGCCAGCGGCGCGGCAGGGAAATCCACACCAGCAAAAAATCGCCGTGGCTGCCGTGATTGGCGTAATACACTTTCCGCTGCGGATTGAACGCCAGCTCGCGCGGACTTTTGGGGCGGACGCCGGTGAGGAAGGATACCGACAGGCATAATGCTTGGTCGGTCAGCCATGCAAGTTGTTTTTTAAGAAAATTTTTCATAACATCAGAGGATTTGGATAAGGAAAACTGCCGCTTGCGCAGCGGTCAGGTAAAGGCTTTTGCGCCACAAGGCAATCGCGCCCGCCACACGTTCCGGCAGGGAGGGGTCGTCTGAAACGCGGCGCAAGCCGGTTTGCCGTAAGACTTGGTCGAAGGCTTCAGGGCTGTAGCGACTATCGGCAAAATCTTGGAACACGCGGCAGTCGAATTCGATGCGGATGTGGTAGTACAACAGTATCGCCGCCAAGACAAGCTGCACCGCCGACCACACGCCGCCGCGTTGCGCGGACAAAGCGAATAGCAAGGCATTGAACACGGCGGTATAGCGGGCGGTGGCAAGCAGGCGGGCGGTAATCAGGCTGTCAGTGGAATTGTCCATTCACCTTCCTTTTGGGTATGGAAACCGTCATTCGGGGCATATCATGTCCAAGGGTCGTCTGAATTTGTTATCGGGATGGCACAGGCTTACCTAAAAACAAATTCTTTTCTGCAATCAAAATATAAATGGCTACTGCAGACAAAATGGCCGTCTGAATAACCTTGCTGTCGGGGTGGGTGGCGAAAATCTCGTTACCCAGATTGGCGCACAGGTGGAATATCGTCGCCACGGCAATGCTGCGCCCGCTTTTGGCGTACAACCAGTTCATCAATAGTACGAAGACAAACATGCTGACCACGAAATTAACCGTGTAAAGTGCGCCTTCGGAAACGATTTGGCTGTGATAATAGCCTTTGACGAAGGCAAGCGGCATGTGCCAAAACGCCCAATACACGGTAAATAGCAAGGATGCGACAAACAGGCTTCTGCGTGCCGTGAGCGCGTCGGTGCCATAGCTGTGCCACGCCAATTCTTCGGCAACAGGCGCAATAAGGAGCATGAACCATGGCGACAGCAAGGCGGACGTAAATGACAGATGTCCCGAAATGTGAAACTGCGCCCAACTGTGTCCGAAAGCAATGGAGATCAGTTGCGCCAGCACCAAGGTAACCGGACCGAGCAGCGCGGCAGCGAACAGGTATCGCTTGGGAAAACCTGTCAGGCGGAACAGGCGGTGTTTCGCGTCCATCCACAATTTGGGCTGTTTGTACAACAAAAACGCCGCCACGAGCATAGGGGCGAACAGCCCGGCCAATCCTAACGCGGCCTGTGCCCACTGGTACTCAACAGCATCAGGGCGGTGGCTGATGTAGGCGGCAGCAAACCATAATGTCCACGGAATCAGCAGGGATAAAGTGTAAAACGTAACGGGGCGGTAGCTTTTAGTCATAAGATTCCCTCCTTACTTTGGTTCGGCACAGATGAGTCGTCGTATCGTGAATTTACTTTAAACTAGGACTGCATTGCCTTGCACAAGCTCAATAGAGAATGATTTGCTCAGCTTGGGCTTTTCATCTACTTATCTTCGCTATCTCGATTAGCGTCGCAAAAACTCGCTTCGCTCGTTTTGGCGAAACTCACTGCGTTCATTTTAGCTTCGCAGAAACTCGCTTCGCTCGTTTTCAGACGACCTGCCGCCGCTTCTACCGCCTTTGCCGTTTCCGGCGGCAGCACCATCTGCGGGCGAGCCTGTTTCAGTTCCGCCGTTGCCTGCGCCAAATCCCGGCAGCCGCCGTAAACCAGCAGCCAAGTAAGCACCACCGCCGCGCTGCGTCCGTAGCCCAGCGCGCAACAGGTCAGGACCTTACCGTGTTGCCGCCGCAATGTTTCCAGCAGCAAAGCCGCCTGCACCAAATCGTTTTCAGACGGCGCAACCATGTCCAATAGCGGCAGAACGCGGTACGAGCCGCGATAACGGGGGCGGGGATATTCGGCGCATACGTCCAATACGGCAGGGAGGTCGTCTGAAATTGCCAGGGGTTGCGGAGATTTAGCTTGTGAAGCGGATTTTTGTGGCAAAAAACGGTAGATGCAAGGCAAAAAGCGCAGCAAGGTTGAACACCTTGCGAGCATTTTTAACGCAGCAGATGCCGTTTTTTTCCCAAAAACTCCGCCACAATGCTGAATCTCCGCAACCCCTGAGATACTGCCAATCCACACACCATCGCGCACCTGCGCCGTCTTCGCCTTTCTGCACAGCCAATACGCCATGTTCAGCCGCACGCCCACCAGATAAGGCAGCAGTAAAACCGTTGCCGCCGCCGACAGCCTGCCGTCTGCCTGTTTTTGGAACACCGCCGCATTGCCGGTCAGATAGGCGAAAGCGACCACTGACAGCGACACGCTGACCCACAACATCCACAACCACGCGCCGCCGAAAAAGGATGGCAGTGCCGACAATACCGCGCCCGCCAGATACAGCATGGCGATTTTGATTTCGCGGGAACGTGTTGCGGGGGAAGTTTTGGCTTCGCGAAAACCTGCTGCGTTCGTTTTAGCTTCGCAGAAACTCGCTTCGCTCGTTTTGGCGAAATTCGCTTCGCTCATTTTCAGACGACCTGTTTGACTGTCCGGCTGCACTATGGACAAACTTCGTCTCCTGAAAGGCGATACGCCGTGTTGCGGTATTGCCCACAACACCAGCCAACCCAGCAGCGCGCCGGTCGGCACGTCGATAAAATGGTGTTGGTAAGTTGTCAGCACCGACAAGGCAATCAGGCTTTGCCACAGAAAAATCGGCAAACGGATTTTGGGAAAACGTGTCCAATAAAACGCGCCAACGATAATAGACAGCGCGATATGCAGCGATGGCGATTGGTTGTACGGCAAATCAAACGCGACCAATGAATCAAACATCACGCCCCACAAGCCGTCGGTGTGCGGCTTCGGCCAGCCGAAATGCAACGGGAATAACATAAAGCAAGTAGTGGCAACGATTTGCGCCGATACCAGCCGTGCGACGTAGCGGTTTTGTTCACGCGTATCTCGACAAAGGAAAAACGCTGCCGCATACATCAGGTTCAGCGACCAATAAGGCAAAATCGTCCATTCCCAAAACGGGATGTTGCGCTCCCACGCAAAAGCGATTTCCGGCACATGGGCCAGCGATGCCGCGTAATAGTTGGACAAACTGTAGCTGGCATAAAAAAGTATGCCGACCAAAGCGAGTTTGAGTAGAGAAGTTTTCAGCGTAGGTTTCATGTTTTATCTAGGGCATTCCACTTCATCGCCATAATGGTCGGAACTCAGGCAGGATAAAGCGTGTTCTTTTGGATGGTAGCGAAATTCCTGCCACGGACCATCAGACGAAACAGTGCGCCAGTGATGCCGCGAAGATTGGTATTGCTTCAACGTCCCGTTTGCACCTTTGACACAAAAATTCTGCGCCCTACCCGCTGCCAACATACCGTGTCGTTTATCGGTTGGTGTTGTAAATAAGGGAATAAGCTTAGATACATCGGCATTTCGGGCAAACTTCATTTTGACATAGCCATATCCTTCATTAGATTCAATAACTAAGGCTGACAACGGTTGCCCAAAAGCAACAGAATTTTTCAATTCGATGGTCAATGCTTCACCATCCGACTCTGTCTGCCTGCTCTGACTGCGGGCAACGGAGGCGCGGTATTGGGCAGGCAGTCTGCCGATATCGGACTTCCCATAAGGCAAGGCTTCAGAATCAACAGAGCAGCCTTTCTTCATAGATTCCAGCAACGGAGTCCAGTCAGCCGCATCGGCATAACAGACGGATGAAAATGCGGAAATAATTAGTAATATAAGTGACTTTTTCATTATAAAACTTCACCTTATTAAAATTTGTACAAGCGTAATAACTTTTCCCGAAAATTTCTTTGTATAGCTTTGCATATCGACATGTTGCATGTTTTTTCGGAACGGATAAAATATGTTCAGCTTTCAAAGCAAAGCAAGGATGGCGCCGGATCGTCCACGCCACACATCACTCTTTTTTACTTTATGGAGTAATACCAGATGAAATTCTTATCTGCCGCTATCGTAGCTGTTCTGACCGCCGGTGTTTCCATGACTGCCGCTGCCGCTCCTGCAGGCTACGTTACTTACAAATGCGACAACGGTAAAAAGCTGAATGTCGTTTATGAATTTGACCGTCGCGGCAATGCAGTAGGCGCTTCTGCAAATGCAGCCGGCAAACAAATCAGCCTGCGCACCGACAAACGTCGTTCTGACAGCACTGGCACTACCTTCACCAACAAACGCGGCTTCTCTATGTCTGCCGGTTACATCGACCGCAACACCCACACCACTTCCGAAGTCGTGGGCGTCAGCGATGCACAAAACCGCTTCATCGTGAAAAACTGCGAACCTGTTAACATCGACCGTTAATTTTAAACGAACGATTTAAGCTTTTTTGAGGTCGTCTGAAAACCGAAACAAGGTTTCAGACGACCTTTCGTTTTGTCTATTGGCAAACAAAATGAAGGATTGTTGCACATCTGCAACCGCCATTTCGCACACATAGCAAACTGAAAATTTTTCCCTACGCGCGAAACGGCGGTCTTTTGTAAACTCCTCTTTTTATTTCTTCACAGCCAGACTTACGGTAAAGATGCCGTCTTCGTCTATCCACTGATGGATTTTTTCAAAACCGGCTTTTTCTACAAGTTGATCCATTTCCTGCTGGCTGCGGCGGCGCATTACCCAGTTGGGGCTGCCCGCTTTGTGGCTGGTCAGCGCGCGCGCAATCATCTCGAGCTGCGGATGCCACGGCTGTCCGGTGTAAATCAGGTAGCCGCCTGTTTCAATCGCATCGCCGAAGCCGTAGAGCGAGTTCAAAATCAAATCGTTATCGGCAAACAATTCATGCAGGCCGGAAACGATGCCCAGCGTAGGACGGGGCTGTAAATCCTGATAATTGGCGCGGTCGTAGGCATTGACTTCGTCGAAGGTAACCGTGTCTTGCAGACCGCGTTCGGCAATCAGCTTACGTCCGGCTTCGACGTTAATCGGGCTGTAATCGCGCAGGCGCACGGAATCGGGCAGCGTGTCAGCAGTCAACGCATCAAGTACATAGCGGCCGTGCCCCGAGGCAATATCGAGAACGTGTACCGGTTTGCCCGCTTCGCGCAGCTTGGCAGAGGCCGTCTGAATCGCTTTGCCGATATTGGTTTTGCGTTGGCGGATGCCGCGCCAGCCGATGGCGTTGAGATAGTGTTTGTCCACCGCCACACCAAAGGCGTTACTGCCCTGCGGCTGGTTGCGGTACACATAATCCAGCGTGCTGCCTGAGTCGTAGCCGGTTTCCTTGCCGATTTTCAAACCTTCGCTCCAACGTGCGCCGAGGTCGAGGGAGGCACGGTAAACCGCCCAAAATGCGCCGCGCGGCGAACAAATAGGCAAAGGCGTGGCCAGTTCGTCGGCTTCGCGGCGGCTTTCGCCGTGTAAGTGGGCTTGGGTCAAATCGACTTGATATAAAGGCTGATTGAAACGTTCGCGGATAAAGCGGCGCATTTCGACAAAGGCGATTTCTCGGTTTTGCTCGCCTAATGTGTCGTGATAGAAGCCGGGCAGAATATGGCGTTCTTTGATGCGGCTGCCCAAGCGGTTGTAGAAATCGTGTTGCGGTTTGTGGTGAACAACCCAGTCGCTGCCGGAAATCAAAAGCTGCAAGGGCGTGGTAATCGCCTGCGCATCGGCGACGACGCGTTCGGCGGCTTCATACAAACCGAGCAGGATGCGCACGGAAATGGCGCGGGTAATCAGCGAATCGTTGTCGTAGCTGGTTTGGCGTTCTTGGTTGTGGGTCAGGTAATGGGCTTTGACGTAACTGTTGACAAAGAAATTGCCACGCCATTTCTGCATGATTTTCAAGCCGGTGCGGGCGAAGGGAACGTAGAGTTTGACTTTGAATGCGGGCGATGCCAATACGGCGCAGCGGATTTTCGGCGCGTAGTCGTGCAGCCAAGTGGAAACCAATACTGCGCCGACGCTTTGCGCGATCACGCAGATGTTTTCGGGCTTGATACCGTATTCGTTTTGGATGTGGCGGATGAAGTCGTCCACATCGGCAACGGAGGTACCGATACTGGGGCTGTCGCCGCGTTCGCCGGGGCTGTGGCCATGACCGCGCGCGTCCCATGCGAAATAGGCAAAATCGTCGAAACCAAGTTCGTCGGCAACAAACATCATCCGGCCGGAATGCTCGTGGCCGCGGTGGAATAGTACGATGGCTTTATCGGAAGAGCCGTCGGCGGCGGGGCGATAGCGGTAGAAAAGTGACGTGCCGTCTTGTGTGGAAAAATATTTTTGCTGTTCGGGCATAAAAACTCCTGATAGTCATATTTTCGAACGGTATCATGACATATTAAATTTATGCAATCGTTATCTGATAAACGGACAAATGAGATGACGGAAAGAAACAACAAAAGGTCGTCTGAAATGTTTCAGACGACCTTTACTACGTTTAACGAAGTGCTAAATGACTGCTAATTTTGCCGTGTTTAAATACACCCATCAAAACCCCAATGACACATTTCGAAAGGAAGTCGAACATGAAAAAATTATTATTGACCGCCATCGTCGCCTTATCCGCTGCTGTCGCAGGTGCCAACGATTACATCGAACACCAAATTTACAGCGACAGAAATTTTGAACAAAACCGTACTAAAGCCATCAGAATGCTTGAGCAACGCGGCTATCGCGTTCACGACATCGACGCCGACGACTATCGCGGCAGACCTGTACTGGACGTAGAAGCCTACAAAGGCGGACGCGAATACGACATCAAATTGTCTTACCCCGACTTGAGAATCATCAAAGAGCGTATCGACTACTGATAAACGATGCGTTACAACTGCCGCAAACTGCCCGTTTGGCGGCAGTTTTTGTTGAAGGGGAACTTGGATTGCCGACTTCATCATTACAAACATGATTATCCCAAGAAGTGTAATGTTTTTATCGATAATGTATGACGTTGTGTAAATTCCCCGAATCAGAGGAACTAAAAAACGCTTTTCCCTTTCCATTTAAATTGATTTACTCAAACGGAGGATAAACATGGATTTCCACGATAAAAATAAAAAAGGGCAAGAACCGCAAAATACGGTTTCTAACTGGGAGAAACCTTTCGAACGCCCCGACCCCGATGCGCCGCAGCCTGTTTCCGAAGTTTGGGAAGACTCAGAAGAAGCGTTTGATAAAGCTAAAGAAACCTTAAAAACTGAAGAAGCTGTAAACATTGAAGAAGCCGTGAAAGCTGAAGAAACTTTAAAAGTTGAAGAAGCTTCGGAGTCTGAAACGGCAGACCATCAACAAGGCGACAATGCCGAAGAGGCCGTGACGGATAACATCATCTTTGAAGGCGTTGAGACGTCGTCTGAAAAGCCCAAAAAGAAAAAGAAAGACAAAAAAGACAAGGCGAAGAAGAAAAAACAAGCCGCCGATGTGCCGCCTTCCGATCTTTTGGGTACAAACAAAGGCGTGGAAACCATGTTCCGCAACGCCGTGCGTTCGGAGATGGAGCTGCTC
Source organism: Neisseria sp. HMSC077D05 (assembly GCA_001809325.1). Taxonomy (GTDB): domain Bacteria; phylum Pseudomonadota; class Gammaproteobacteria; order Burkholderiales; family Neisseriaceae; genus Neisseria. Next base: position 24,441 of record KV796985.1, read on the forward strand.
GCGCTGGCGGCGACCAAGGCGAACATTATGATTTCACTCAACGGTTTTATCGTGTCTGCGCTGATGATTTCGGGCGCATTTATTTTCTCATCGTCGCCTGAATTTCTGATTCCGGCGAGTACGTTTATGATTACTGCCGCCGCGTCCATCGTGTTCGCGCTGCTGTCCGCTTCGCCCGAACGTATCGGCAAAATGCAGGCGGCGCGTACTTGGGTTAAGGATTTCTTCCGCGGGCGCGCCAAACTGCGTGATTTGAAAACCCGCCTCAGCAGCACCCAAACGCGCTTTTTCAGCGGCAGCCAGCCCAATATCCTGATTTACGAAGACCGTGTAAAGGTGCAAAAAGAGCAATATTGGGAAATGATGCAAGAGATTATGGGCGACCGCAAACAAGTCTATCAAAAGATGAGCGATCATCTTTACTGGCTGGGCCTGCTGGCGGACAAACAGTTCAAATACATCAACTTGTCTTATGCCGTATTCCGTTGGGGGCTTTTGGCTTCGCTGGCGGCGTTTATCGGCGTGAAGACGCTGCCTTCGCTGCTGACCCAACCTGCCAACAATGCGGCAGAGCTGCGCTCTTTGGGTATTAATATGTTCAACGGCGTGTACGAGCCATCTGCCGTGCAACAGCTTCCCGACGGCAAACTGTTGATTGCAGAAGACGAACCGAATCACGCGTTCAGCATCGTCAGCATCGATCCGTCAGGCAGATTTATCGAAGACGAAGCCTTGGATACGCGCGTGATTACCGGCTTCAAACGTCGCCTGAGCGACTTGGAAGCATTGGCACGCGACGATGAAGGCTTTATCTACGCGCTCACTTCCCACTCGCGCACCCGCAAAGGTAACCGCTCGCCCGACCGCGAACACCTGATGCGCTTTAAAATCCAAGACGGCAATGTGTTGGGGCTGACCAGCTACGACAATCTGACGCAGGTCTTGGAAACTGATAAGAAGCTGCACGACCTTATCCGCGAACGCACCAAAGCCGAAGTTGCCTTTGAAGAAATCAACATTGAAGGTATGGCATTCGACCCTGTGAAGAAACGCCTTGTTTTGGGCTTCCGTGATCCCGAATTCAACAATATGGCTTTGGTGGCATTCATCAGCAATCCGAAAGACGTGTTCGAGCGCAACGCCAAGCCTGAGTTTGACGAAGTCGCCATCCTCGACATCGACGGCGGCGGTATCCGTTCTATCAACTACGACCCCGTGTTGAAAAACTACGTCATCGCCAACGAAGTAAAGGATGAAAACGGTCAGAAATTCTCGCAACTGTGGACTTGGAGCGGCAACCCGACCGACGAGCCGCAAAAAATCTCACTGCCTAACCTGCAACACATCACCAACGTCGAAGCCGTCGATTCGATTACGGTCAACGGCAAGCCGCAGATGATTCTGATGGGCGACGAAGGCAACGCCTCACAGAAAATTACTGCCAAGTATATGGTGGTGGATTACAGCCAGTTTGGTAAACAGTAGTTTTAAAGCTGATTAAAGGTCGTCTGAAACGGAGGTTTAAGGTTTCAGACGACCTTTTTTTGGCGAATGACTGCCCCATCCAAACCGATACGGCATTGCCTCGTTTTGATTGGTATCCTTCCGCGAAAGGACAAATCGAAAGCCGCGGACTGGGAAGCAGCTACAAAAGAAAGGTCGTCTGAAACCGAATCTCATGGTTTCAGACGACCTTTTCGCTATTGCCCAAGGGCTCTCAGCTTGCCTTCAAACGCTTGTCCGGTCGTGTAAACATAAACACCACCAGCGAAGTCAGCGCGCCCAGCGTATCGGCGAGCATGTCTTTTTGCGCATCCCAAATATCGCCTTGCGAACCGAGCACTTCCAGCCCCGCTTCGCCGCCGTCAATCACCGCATACTGCCATTCGATGATTTCGTAAGCCGCCGCCACGCTCATGATGAAGAACAAAGAGAAAAACAGGGCAAGCGCGGGACGGCAGAGTTTTCGGCGCAACAACCATTCCGCCATCGGATAGGCGTAGAAGCCGATGATGTAGTGTCCGACGCGGTCGAAATGGTTGCGCCCTTCGCCTAAAAACGGCGCAAGCAGGCGGTTTGCCCAATCGAAGGGCACATCGGCGAAGGTGTAGTGCGAGCCGATGGTGTGCATAATCAGCCAGAAGCTCATGAAAACATAAGCCAAATTGCTGAAACGGAAGAGGCGGTAAGTGGCAACGAGTGCGACAAATACGATGGAAACGGGGAGGATTTCGGCGTACCAAACGGCGCGGTCGGACGGGTTGATGCCCGACCAAACAATGAGTGCGGCAATGAAAACCGCGAGCAGTAAAGGGATGGTGTGCGAAGTTTTTTGCATGATATTTTCTTTTTATTAAGTGAGTATAAGATGGGAAATGGGTTTCAGACGACCTTTAAGCCGTTGACGACGCGCTTATAGCAGGTGTAAACCAATGCCGCGCAAGCCAGCCACATGAGGACGTAGAAAACCGTATGGAAGCTGCCTGCCACCGCATACCACACCGCCAGTACGCCGATGAAGAACGCGCGGTCGCTCTTGCCGAACGGCCCGTCATAACGCCGACCGTTGCCGTGTACCTGACCCAACACGCCGCAAAATTCGGTCATTGCCGCCAGCCAGACAAACAGTCCGATTTGTGCGCCGTCAAACGGGGCGATAAAGGCGAAAGGCAGATACAGCGCGGCATCGGCAGCGACATCGGTGATTTCGTTCAGATAGCCACCCAATGCCGACTGCTGACCGAACTCGCGCGCCAGCATTCCGTCCACCGCGTTCAACGCCATGCGGACAAACAGCCACACGGGCAACAGCCAAAACAAGGCAGGAACCTGCGCGCCGAGCGACAGCAGCAGCCCGACCGCGACCGACACTGCACAAGCCGCCAGCGTAACCTGATTGGCGGTTACCCCCTTCTGATAAAGCCGGCGCACCAGCGGGCGCAGCATGTTTTGAAATTTGGGTTTAAGGGCGTAGATGCTCATCATTATGCCGTATGAAAAAAACGAAGTGCCGCGATTATAGACGAAATCCGTTATAATCCGTCAACTTTCCCACCACGCGGTTCGCAAACCTCCCGCGTTACCAAAACTAGGATTCACCATGCAAAACCAACAAGCCTTGGTCATCTTCTCCGGCGGTCAGGATTCCACCACCTGCCTGATTCAGGCGATTCAAACCTACGGGCGTGAAAACGTCCAAGCCATCACCTTCCAATACGGACAACGCCACGCCGTCGAGCTGGAACGCGCCCGCTGGATCGCGCAGGATTTGGGCGTCAAACAAACCGTACTCGACTTGAGCCTGATGCAGCAGATTACGCACAACGCCCTGATGGACGACACTGCCGCCATCGAAACCGCTTCAGACGGCCTGCCCAATACCTTCGTGGACGGACGCAACGCCCTGTTCCTGCTCTATGCCGCCATCTACGCCAAAGGACAAGGCATCAGGCACATCATCGCGGGCGTGTGCGAAACCGACTTCTCCGGCTACCCCGACTGCCGCGACGTGTTCGTCAAATCCATGAACGTTACCCTCAATCTGGCGATGGACTACGCCTTCCAAATCCACACCCCGCTGATGTACCTGACCAAAGCGCAAACTTGGGCGCTGGCGGACGAAATGGGCGCACTGAACTACATCCGCGAGCAGACCCACACCTGCTACAACGGCATCGTCGGCGGCTGCCACGAATGCCCGAGCTGCGTGTTGCGCGAGCGCGGGCTGGCGGAATATTTGGAAAGCAAAAAAGTCGTCTGAAAAAGTGTTCCGTCCGTAGTGGGAACGTCTGCAGCAAGAGGGCGGTCGAATAATCAGCCAAAAACAACAGCGAGGGTGCATCATGACCGACAAAATCCATCTCTACCACCCGCTCCATACCCTGAAACCTTTTTCAGACGGCATCTGGATTGTCGACGGAAAAGTCATACACATGAATTTTCCGCTGGGCATCAAAGTGCCGTTCAGCACCCGCATGACCGTCGTGCGCCTGAACGATGGCGGGCTGTGGTGTCATTCGCCGGTTGAACCCGCGCCCGAACTGTTGCGGCAAATCGACGTGCTCGGCGAAGTCCGCCATCTGGTTTCGCCCAACAAAATCCACTACGCCCACATCGCCGCGTGGAAACGGCATTACCCGCAGGCGCTTGCGTGGGCAAGTTCCGGAGTGCGCGAACGGGCGGCATCGCAGCATATTGCCGTTTGTTTCGATGCCGACCTCGGTGCCGCCGCGCCGCCGCAATGGGCGGACGATTTGGCGCAAATGCCGTTTGCGGGCAGCTCAGCGATGGAGGAAACCGTGTTTTTCCATCGCGCGAGCCGAACCCTGATACTGGCCGATTTGATTGAAAACTTCGAAACTGCCAAATTTCCCAACCGCTTTTGGGCGAGCGTGATGAAACTGACGGGTATCGCCGACCCCGACGGCAAAGCCCCCGCCGACTGGCGCGCCACCTTCAAAGACAAAACCGCCGCCCGCGCCTGCCTGAAGCAGATGCTGGACTGGCAGCCGGAAAAAATCATACTGGCGCACGGCCGCTGCTACGAAACCGGCGGCACGAACGAACTACGCCGCGCGTTCAGATGGCTGGATTAGCCCTGCGGCGGCTGTTTTGTTGAAAAATATAGTGGATTAACTTTAAACCAGTACGGCAAGGCGAGGTAACGCTGTCCTGGTTTAAAGTTAATCCACTATAAAAAGCCACAGCGGTACGCAAAACCGCTATGGCTTCCTATACAACCCAAGGTCGTCTGAAAACATGCTTCCGATAAGACGGAATGTTTTCAGACGACCTTTTCTGCTGCCAGCAACATTTCCACATTCTGCTCGGTCGCTTCGGCGATATGTTCGACAGCAACGCCGCGAATCTCAGCGGCGATGGCGGCGATTTTGAGGATGTTGGCAGGCGTGTTGATTTCGTTTTTCAGCATAAACGGGCTGTCGGTTTCCAAGACGAAATCGTTGTCATTCAAGGTTTTTAGGGTTTCACGTATTTTTCGCGCATTCGGATTGAGCAACAGCGAACCGATGCCGATTTTGAAACCCAATTTCGTCAACACGCGCGCTTCTTCCGCGCTGCCTGAAAAGGCGTGAACGATACCGCCTTGGGCAAAGCCTGTCTGCTTGACGGCGGCGGCGATGTCGGCGGTGGCTTTGAGATTATGGATAATCACGCGGCGGCGCAGGGTTTGCGCGATGGCAAGCTGGCGGCTGAAGACTTGGATTTGCCGTTCGCGCTGCGGCGGCGTTTGGGTTTTGTCGTAAAAATCCAAGCCGATTTCGCCGACCCATGCCGTCGGAAGCGCTTTCAATGCTTGTTCCAAATGCTGGAAATCCAGTTCGGAAACGTCGTCTGAAAACCAAGGATGGAGACCGAGCGCGATATGAATGTTGCCCAAAAGCGGGTTTTCAGACGACCTTTGCACCAAATCCGCCACGTCCTGCCAATCCTGCGGCCGAGTCGCGGGAACGATAAACCGCCCTACCCCTGCCTCCCGCGCGGCGGTCAGGATGTACGGCAGGTTTTCGCGCAAGGCGGGATCGGCGAGGTGGCAATGGGTGTCGGTGAGGTTCATTTCGATTTCACAATAATTGCAATCTTACCAACTCTTTTTCTACATCTTCCGCGCTCCAGCCTTGCGATACGGCGAGGGTCATGAGCGCGGTGGCGGTTTCGAGGTTGCATTTGCCGCCGTTGATGATGCCCGAGTTGCGGAACGCGTTGCCTTGCGCGTAAACGGCGGCAGTTCTGCCTTGTCGGACTTGGCTGATGTTGAGCAACAATTTGCCTTGCTGCGTAAAGTCTTGCACGGCGCGGATGAAGCCTTCGTCTGCGGGTGTGTTGCCGTGTCCGTAGCTTTGCAGGATAAGGGCTTGGGCGGGAAGCTGTCCGAGTCCGTCTGCAAGTTCTTGGACGGCAAAGCCGGGGATAAGCGTGCGGACGGCGATTTTTGCCTGCGGATCGGGATAGCGGATTTTGAGGTCGTCTGAAACATCCGCCGCGTCTTGGGACGGGACGCAGATATTGTGCCAGCCTTGGGTTTCGTCCCATTCGGCGATGGCGCCGAAATGCGGATTGTCAAAACCTGCGGCGGTTTCGGTACTGACTTTGCTGCTGCCGACGGCAGGATACAGTTTGCCGTCAAAGGCGATAACGGTTTGTTTGAGCTTGAGGCTGAAGGCGGCGACGGCGGTGGAGAGGTTGCGCGGGGCATCGCTGTTTTCGGCGGCGTAAGGCCATTGGGAACCGGTCAGGACAATCGGTTTGTCCAAGCCTCGCAGGGCGAACGCAAGGAGGTTGGCGGTGTACGCCATGCTGTCCGTGCCGTGCAGTATCAGGATGCCGTCGCAGGAAGGCAGTTGGGCGGCGATGATTTCCAACCAGTCGCGCCAGTGTTGCAGGGTGACTGAGGAGGAATCAATCAACGGATTGCAGACGTGCCACTCGAAGTCGAGGTCGTCTGAAAAAGGGGAAAGGGCTTGGCTGACCAGCGCGGTATCGGGGCGCAGACCTTCGCTGCTTTGGGTCATGCCTATGGTGCCGCCTGTATAGAGGACGAAAATTTTTTGTTTCATGGACATCATCGGGTCGTCTGAAAATAATGATGCGGCTTATTTAACTATATTTCGGACAGGCTGGCAATTTGGCGACGCAGACGGTTTTCAGACGACCTTAAAATGAAAAAGCACCCTGAGGCTGTCGATATTTAATTTTCCAAGTGGATTTTTATTCACGAAGCAGAAGATTCAAGGCAGAAGACACCGCTTTGGGGATAAAAAACACGGAAACTATTGAATATCGGCAGCCTCTTTAGGGTGCTTGATTTTATTGTTCGCTTTGCGCGGCTTTTTTGGCTGCCTTGGCGGCTTTGCGCTCCGCCCGCTTTTCGCTCAACTTGGTACGGTAGAACTGAAGGCGTTGGCGTTTTTTCCACCAGAACCATGCCAACACCACTGCCAATACGCCCAAAACAACGAAGATGCCGGATTGCAGGCTGTGCATTTTTGCCATCAGCCAATCGATGTTGTGCGCGCCGTATTCGCCCAAATAAATCCAAACCGGCACGGAAACCAACGCGGCAAGCCCGTCCATCAGAATGAAGCGGGTATAGGAAACTTTGCGGCTGATGCCCGCGGTTACGAACACGGCGGTACGCAGGCCAGGCAGGAAGCGGGCGACGAACAATACCCAGTTGCCGTATTTGTCGAATTTCTCCTGCACCTGCGCGTAACGCTTAGGCGTCATCACGCGGGCAATGGGTTTGAACTTAAGGATTTTCTGCCCCCACAAGCGTCCGGCGACAAACATAAATCCGTCGCCCGCCAACACGCCGAGCATACCGACGACAACCATCCAGTGAGACCTGGTATAACCCAAGCCGGAAATCACGCCGCCTGTCACCAGCGTCAAATCTTCGGGAATCGGCACGCCAAAGCCGCAAATGACCAAAACGAAAAACACGGCTGCATAGCCGTATTGGACAAAAAAGTCTTCTAAAAAGGCAAACATGGCGTATCCATCGGTTGTAATGTGGAGGGGAAATTCATTTGAACTGAATGTTGTATTTTACCAAAGATAGGGTCGTCTGAAAGAAATAACAAGGCAGGTTATGAAAATAGGCGTGAACAATATGAATTAATGTGTTTCAGACGACCTTGAATCCTAAAAAACACAGTGGATTAACCTTAAACCGGCATGGCGTTCCCCGCCTTGCCCTGGTTCAAAATCAATCCACTTGTACCGCCGTTCCCGCTTGCACGGAAATGACGGTAATTTCAAGGTTTGTTAAAAACCCGATTTATTGTCTGACAGCATTACTGCTTGCCGGTGATGGCTGCTGCGATGCGTTCCGCACCTTTTTTCGCCCAGTCCGCCTGACGCGCTTCGACCATGACGCGCACGACCGGCTCGGTACCCGATGCGCGCAACACGACGCGGCCTTTGCCTTCGAGTTCTTTTTCCACTTCAGCCAACACGTCTTTCGAGGCTTCCTGCCATTTCTGACCTTTTTGGATGCGCACGTTGATCATGGTTTGCGGATACGGCTGCCAGTCTGCGCAAACGGTGGCAAGGTCTTGATTCAGGATTTGCAGCGCCGCCAAAACTTGCAGCGCGGAGATGATGCCGTCGCCGGTGTTGTGTTTGTCCATGCACAAAATATGGCCGCTGGCCTCGCCGCCGATGAGCCAGCCGCGTTGGTTCAGCTGTTCCAACACATAGCGGTCGCCGACTTTGGCGCGGCAGAAATCGACGCCCTGCTCTTTCAGGGCAATTTCCATCGCCATATTGGTCATGACCGTACCGACCACGCCGCCGATGTTGATGCCTTCGCGGGCGCGGGCTTTGGCGATGACGTAAATCAGGCTGTCGCCGTCGTACACTTTACCGTTGCGGTCGACCATCATCAGGCGGTCGCCGTCGCCGTCCAACGCGATGCCGTAGTCGGCTTCGTTTTGCAATACGGCAGCCTGCAAGGCTTTGGGATGGGTTGCGCCGCATTTTTCGTTGATGTTGTAGCCGTTGGGTTCGTCGCCGATGCTGACGACTTGCGCGCCGAGTTCGTGGAACACTTTGGGCGCAACGTCATAGCCTGCGCCATGTGCGGTATCGACCACCAATTTCAGGCCGCGCAAATCCAAATGGCTGGGGAAGGTGGATTTGCAGAATTCGATGTAACGGTCGTCCGCGCCGTTGATACGGCGGGCGCGTCCGAGGCGGGCGGACGGCTGGGTTTTCATTTCCTCATCAATTTTGGCTTCGATTTCCAACTCGATTTCATCGCTCAGTTTCACGCCGCCTTCGGCAAAGAATTTGATGCCGTTGTCGGAATATACATTGTGCGACGCGGAAATCATCACGCCGGCGGACAAACGCAGCGCACGAGTCAGATAAGCCACGCCCGGCGTAGGCAGCGGGCCGGTTTGGATGACGTTGACACCCGCGGCGGTAAAACCCGCCACCAGCGCGGCTTCAAGCATGTAGCCGGAAATACGCGTGTCTTTGCCGATAAGGACGGTCGGCTTCTGCCCGCCGTCATGCTGCACCAACACCTGCCCCGCCGCATAACCGAGTTTCAATACGAAATCGGGGGTAATCGGAAATTGACCGACTTCGCCGCGCACGCCGTCCGTGCCGAAATATTTTTTTGCCATGAGTTTGCTCCGTGAGGATGTTTTTAGAATGGGGTTACCCGTAAATGTCATAACGGGCAGTATAGGGGATTTTATGCAAAACTGTTGGGTTTTATGTTTAGCGTCATTAGATTGCGCCTGAGCGGTATAGTTTCTTATTTTATCAAAATACGGAACAAGTTAACCGGATTAAACAAACAGGTCGTCTGAAACCGTCCAACTTGTTTTCAGACGACCTCTTTATCACCACTTCAGGGGCTGCCGACATTTCATTTTCCAAGTGTTTTTTTTGCTTCCAAAGCGGAAGATTCCACTTGGAGGATAAAAAGACGCGGAAGCTATTAAATGCTGGTAATACCTAAGGCATCCCACACCTTCAACGCATCCGCCGTCGCCTTCACATCATGCACGCGCACGATTTGCGCGCCGCGTGCCACGGAAGCCAGCGCCGCCGCCACGCTGCCGTGTACGCGTTCCGCCGCATTTGCCTCGCCGGTCAGCTCGCCTATCGTGCTTTTGCGCGATACGCCGATGAGCAGCGGAAAACCTGTTTCCGCCATCAATTCGGGCAAATGCCGCATCAGCGCGATATTGTGTTGCAAGGTTTTGCCGAAGCCGGAGCCGAAGCCGGGGTCGAGTATGATGCGTTGCGGTGCGATGCCTGCCGCGATACATTCCGCTGAGCGCGCTTTCAAATACCGCGCTACTTCACCGACAACATCTTGATATTTCGGATTAATCTGCATGGTTTTGGGCAAACCCTGCATGTGCATCAGGCAAATGCCCGTGTCCGCCTGACGCGCCAGCAATTCGACCGCGCCCTCGTCATTCAACGCCGCCACATCATTAATAATATCGACGCCGCCGAGTGCCAACGCTTTTTCCATAATCACCGTGCGGCGCGTGTCCAAACTGATGGGAACGCCCCACCCCGCCACTTCCGCCAAAACAGGCTCAACCCGCGCCCATTCTTCTTCAGGCGAAACATAATCCGCACCCGACCGCGTCGATTCGCCGCCGATGTCGAGAATGTCCGCGCCTTCTTTTAGAAGCTGTTCGGCATGTGCCAAGGCTGTTTGGGCGTTTTGCGAATACACGCCGCCGTCGGAAAAAGAATCGGGCGTCAGGTTGACGATACCCATGATTTTCGGCTTGTCCAAACCGATTTCAAACCTGCCTGCCTGCCAGATGCGCGTGGTCATGATGGTGTTCCGTAAAATAATGAAGACGAAATTATAGCTCGTCTGAAAACATCATGCAGCTTTCAGACGACCCTGTTTTACAAATCCTGCCGTTTAATGCCAAAATCAGGTTTTCCGCCACCATCCGCCTGATAAAGGAAACAGCCATGTACCGACACGTCGAATACTACCCCGGCGACCCGATTTTGAGCTTGGTCGAAACCTTCAAAAACGACCCGCGCCCCGAAAAAGTCAATTTGAGCATAGGCATTTATTTCGACGACGAAGGCAAAATGCCCGTATTGGAATCCGTAAGCCGTGCCGAAACCTCCCGCGCCGCCACGCCTGCGCCGTCGCCCTACCTGCCGATGGAAGGTTTGAACACTTACCGCAGTGCGGTGCAGCATTTATTATTCGGCAAAGACAACCCCGCGCTCGCGCAAGGACGCATCGTTACTGTACAAACCTTGGGCGGCTCAGGCGCGCTCAAAGTCGGAGCGGACTTCCTGCACCGCTGGTTCCCCGCAGCGCGCGCCTATGTCAGCGACCCGACTTGGGACAACCACCGTGGCATTTTTGAAGGCGCCGGTTTCGAGGTCGGCACTTATCCTTATTACGACCCCGCCACCGTCGGCGTCAAATTCGACGAAATGACCGCGTTTTTCAACACCCTGCCCGAACACAGCGTCCTAATCCTGCACCCCTGCTGCCACAATCCGACCGGTGTGGATATGTCGGAACAGCAATGGGATGAAGTGTTGCAAATCATCAAAACGCGCAAACTGATTCCGTTTATGGACATCGCCTACCAAGGCTTCGGCGGCGATTTGGACAGCGATGCCTACGCCATCCGCAAAGCGGTGGAAATGGATTTGCCGCTGTTCGTCAGCAATTCATTCTCGAAAAACCTGTCGCTCTACGGCGAGCGCGTCGGCGGCTTGAGCGTGGTTTGCCCGAATAAAGAAGAAGCGGAATTGGTGTTCGGTCAACTCAAATTTACCGTCCGCCGCATCTACTCCAGCCCGCCCGCACATGGCGCCTATATCGCCGCCGACGTGATGAACAGCCCGGAACTTTACGCCTTGTGGCAAAAAGAAGTCTATGTCATGCGCGACCGCATCCGCGCCATGCGGCAGAAACTTTATGACGTCTTGACCGTCCAAATCCCTGACCGCGATTTCACTTATTTCATCAAACAGCGCGGCATGTTCAGCTACACAGGATTGAGCGTGGAACAAGTCCGCAGGCTGCGCGACGAATTTGCCGTTTACCTGCTGGATTCGGGCAGGATGTGCGTCGCCGGGCTGAACGCATCGAATATCGCCTATGTTGCCGAGGCGTTTGCCGAAGTGTTGAAATAAAGCGCAAAAAGTAAAAGGTCGTCTGAAACCCGATGTAGTTTTATTTGAAGTAAGTCAAAAGGCCGCCCAAAAAATTTTCATCTTTCAGACGGCCTCTCTATAATTGGCGCACCCAACAGGGATCGAACCTGTGACCTCCAGCTTCGGAAACTGACACTCTTCCAACTGAGCTATGGGTGCGAAGAAGGCGTAAGATTAACGCAAATCCCGCCTGTTGGCAAAACCTATTATGCAGGATGGCGCAAACAAGACAAATTTGAAGAAAAATCCCATAAAATAATCAACAACATACAAAACCCACCCCCTAACAGGCGGCAAAAAACCGCCGCCTTTGCGTATATTTTCCACAAGAGCGATTGGAAAGCCCTTGTGAATTCAGTATAATCCAGCAAAATATTGTTAACTGCGTTTAACACACCAAACTATAACTCAAAGCACAACCTAACCTAACGGCGAGGCCTACCAAATGAAACAACTCCGCGACTCCAAAGCCCAAGGCTCTGCATTGTTTACCCTTGTGAGCGGTATCGTTATTGCCATTGCAGTCATTTACTTCCTCATCAAATTGGCGGGCAGCGGCTCGTATGCAGACGTTGCCCAATCTTCCGAAACTGCTACCCAAACCCGCATCCAGCCCGTAGGACAGCTTACCTTGGGAGACGGCATTCCGGTAGGCGAACGCAAAGGCGATCAGATTTTCAACAAAATCTGTATCCAGTGTCACGGCGCAGACAAATCCGTCCCCAACGCGCCAAAAATCGAAAACAACGGCGAATGGGCTCCCCGTATCGCCCAAGGCTTCGACACCCTTTTCCAACACGCTTTGAACGGCTTTAACGCCATGCCTGCAAAAGGCGGCGCAGCCGATTTGACCGACCAAGAACTCAAACGCGTCATCACTTACATGGCGAACAAGAGCGGCGGTACCTTCCCTGATCCGGATGCCGCAGCACCTGCCGATCAAGCCGCTTCAGGCAATGCAGCCGCCTCCGCACCGGCCGCTGCCGGCTCCGCCCCCGCAGCCGATGCACCTAAAGCCGAAGACAAAGGCACTGCCGCTCCTGCAGCCTCCGGCGCAGACGGTAAAAAAGTTTTCGAAGCAACCTGTCAGGCATGTCACGGCGGCGCAGTCCCCGGCATTCCCGGCATAGGTAAAAAAGACGAATGGGCTTCACGCATCAAACAAGGTAAAGAAACCCTGCACAAACACGCTCTCGAAGGCTTCAACGCCATGCCTGCAAAAGGCGGCAACGCCGGCCTGAGCGACGATGAAGTCAAAGCAGCGGTCGACTACATGGCAAACCAATCAGGCGCTAAATTCTGATTTGTTCAAGAACGCTCAAGAACGCTATTGATATCCCGTCAAAAACGCACCTTTAAACAAGGTGCGTTTTTTTTTGCAGCCGTTCGCCATCCTAAAAGATATAGTGGATTAAATTTAAATCAGGACAAGGCGACGAAGCCACAGACAGTACAGATAGTACGGAACCGATTCACTTGGTGCTTCAGCACCTTAGAGAATCGTTCTCTTTGAGCCAAGGCAAGGCAACTCCGTACTGGTTTAAAGTGAATCCACTATACAAATCGACCAGACCCATCGATTGATTTTGCCTTCCCCTTTCCCTCTTGATATTCAAAGCATTCTAAACAACAAAAATATTTTCAGACGACCTCCTACCCGCTTTGGTAAAATGCACCACACCATAACCCACCCTTCCACACTCCCGACCAACTGCCCATGACCAACCAGCGCATCAACCACGAACCCGTCTTCCTGCTTGCTTCCGCCCCTTGGCGCGAGAGCAGTTTGTGGGTGGAGGTGTTCAGCCGCCGTTACGGGCGCGTGGCTTTACTGGCGAGAAGCGCACGCAAAAGGCAGAGCGAGTTGCGCGGTGTGTTGGTGCCGTTTGTACCGGTCAGCGCCTCTTGGTACGGTTCGCAAGAGTTGAAAACGCTGCATCGTGCAGAGTGGATAGGCGGCTGGCCGCAACCGCAAGGCAGGGCTTTGTTCAGCGGTTTATATATCAACGAATTGATGCTCAAACTGACGGCTCGCGAAGATCCGATACCCGAGCTTTACGACGCGCTGGAAGCGGTCATGCGGGCGGTATGCGGCGAAAGCAGCCATACCGCCGCGCTGCGCCGCTTTGAATGGACTTTACTCAGCCGCTTGGGATTCGCGCCCGATTTGTTCCATGATGGCAATGGCGAATCAATCCGCGCCGAAGAAACCTACTGGCTGACGCCTGAAAACGCGGTCGTTCCCATCGAAGAAGCCGAACGCTTCAATCCACGCAATCATGGTGTGGCAGTCGGCGGCGACATTTTGATCCAGCTGCGCGAAGGCGATTTCACCCACCCCGAAAGCATCGGGCAGTCGCTAAAAATCACGCGCCTACTGATTGACAACCTCCTGCCCGAAGGCATTAAATCCAGACAGGTTTTGCAACAGCTCCAGCAATTCAGTTTCGGCATTTAACTTTTTCAGACGACCTTTTCCATCGGCAGGTCGTCTGAAAATCCAAAGAAAGGACACATCATGCTCTTAGGTGTAAACATCGACCACATCGCCACCGTCCGCAACGCCCGCGGCACGACCTATCCCAGCCCCGTAGAAGCGGCATTGGTCGCGGAAACACACGGTGCGGATTTGATTACCATGCACCTGCGCGAAGACCGCCGCCACATCAAAGACGCGGACGTGTTCGCCGTCAAAAACGCCATCCGCACACGCCTGAACCTTGAAATGGCACTGACCGAAGAAATGCTGGAAAACGCGCTCAAAGTCATGCCGGAAGACGTGTGCATCGTTCCTGAAAAACGTCAGGAAATCACGACCGAAGGCGGTTTGGACGTATTGGCGCAACAAGAAAAAATCGCCGAGTTCACCAAAATCCTGACCGACGCAGGCATCCGCGTTTCGCTCTTTATCGATGCCGACAACGAGCAAATCCAAGCCGCCCATGATGTCGGCGCGCCCGTTATCGAGCTGCACACCGGCGCATACGCCGATGCACACAGCCACGCCGAACAAATCAAGCAATTCGAGCGTCTGCAAAACGGCGCGCATTTTGCCAGCGATTTGGGCTTGGTCGTCAACGCCGGACACGGCCTGACCATACACAACGTTACCCCCATCGCCCAAATCCTCGCCATCCGCGAGCTGAACATCGGGCATTCGCTGATTGCCCAAGCCCTCTTCCTCGGCCTGCCCGAAGCCGTCCGCCAGATGAAGGAAACCATGTTCAGGGCAAGAATGCTGCCTTGATAGGCGACACCACCTTTTCAGACGACCTTCTCTCAACAAGGAGACCACCGCATGATTTACGGCATAGGCACAGACATCGTTTCCCTCAAACGCATCATCCGCCTGAGCAAAAAATTCGGACAGGCGTTTGCCGAGCGCATCCTCACCCCCGAAGAACTGCTCGAATTCCCGCAAGCGGGCAAACCCGTCAACTACCTTGCCAAACGCTTCGCCGCCAAAGAAGCCTTCGCCAAAGCCGTCGGCACGGGCATACGCGGCGCGGTTTCCTTCCGCAACATCGGCATCGGGCATGACGCATTGGGCAAACCCGAATTCTTCTACGCCCCCGCCCTGTCCAAATGGCTGGAAGAACAAGGCATCAGCCGCGTCAGCCTCAGTATGAGCGACGAAGAAGACACCGTGTTGGCATTTGTCGTTGCCGAAAAATAAGACAATACCCATCGGCAGGTAGGATTCCCGAATCCGACCTTTCCAAATTTTCAGACGACCTTTCTCCCCATTCCCATGACCCAAGACACCCGCCCCCTTATCCGCGTCGTTGCCGGCATCCTGCTCAACCAAGACGGCGACTACCTACTCAGTTCCCGTCCCGAAGGCAAACCCTATGCCGGATATTGGGAATTTGCCGGCGGCAAAGTCGAAGCGGGCGAAACCGACTTCCAAGCCCTGCAACGCGAGTTTGAAGAAGAACTCGGCATCCGCATCCTAGCCGTCACGCCTTGGCTGACCAAAATCCATTCCTACGAACACGCCCGCGTCTGCCTGAAATTCCTATGGGTAAACCCCGACCAATGGACAGGCGAACCCCAATCCCGCGAAGGACAAGCATGGTCGTGGCAAAAAGCGGGCGATTTCAACGTCGCCCCCATGCTGCCTGCCAATGGTCCGCTGCTGCGCGCCCTTTCCGTCCCACGCCGGCTTCAAGGTCGTCTGAAAACCGGTTTGTACGGACAAAACAGCACCGGCGAATACCGCGTCGCGCCCTACTCCCTAGCCGAACCGCACCACGCCAACATCCTCATCTCAGAAACCGAACTGCGCAAACTCGGCAAGCTGCCCCAAGCCCAAAGCGTTTGGGTGTCGGTACACACCCGCGAACAATGGCAACGCGTGCAAGATGCCGACGTCGTCGTTTGGCAAGTCAACCACGAAGCAAGCGCACGGCAAGTGATTGAAATATTAGAACAAGGCGTATCCGTTCCGCTGGTTGTCGCCGCTCCCGAAACACTGGTTTCAAGCTACCGCGACCGCTGGCTTTCAACAGGTGCACACGCCGTCCTGACCGACAACGACACCGAGGTCGTCTGAAATGGACAAAAACCGCAAACTCCTCCTCGCAGGCGTCCTCCTCATCCTCTTCGCCGCTGCCAAACTCCTGCTGTTAGACTGGTGGCAAAAACAACAGCCCCAAGCCCGCGCCGCCGAGTGCGACCTCATCAAAGGCTGCATCCTGCCCGACGGCTCGCACGTCCGCTCCACCCCCATCAGCCACCGCTCCGCCTTCGACATCACCGTCGAAAACACCCCGGCCGAAACACAACAAGTCAGCATCAGCTTCAGCATGAAAGACATGGACATGGGCTTCAACCGCTACATGCTCAAACAACAATCCCCGCGCACTTGGCAAGCTCGCCAAATCCGCCTGCCCGTCTGCGTCGAAGGCAGACGCGACTACATCGCCGACATCACCATAGGCGGACAGACTTTTCAGACGACCTTTACTGCCCAATAGGCTTTCTACGCGTATCCCAACAAGAAAACTTTTGTCGGATGAGTCATCACGGGTTCAATTTCAATCAGAAATCTAAAAAGAGTCCATATAATATGAAAGCGATTGTTTAGATGTTTTTCACACTAAACAATCGCTTTCTTCAGGTTTGTACAACATAAAACCATGCCGGTTTATATAGTGGATTAACTTTAAACCAGTACGGCGTTGCCTCGCCTTGCCGTACTGGTTTAAAGTTAATCCACTATACAATCCTCCTCCTTCATTCTTTATCCCCAATCCATCCCCCGCACCGACAAACATAAAAGAAACAGATTCAGCACATTATCCAACCATGCCCCAGTCCCTTAAAAACAAATGAAAATATTAAAAACCCACCCACATCGCAATCTAATGCTTCCAAATCTCCCTATTTAAGTTTGCTTATCAATAAAAACAGACAAAGCAGCCCAAGAATATTCAAAAAATATCTTCGGGTTCAATATTTATATCAAGCCTTCATTATAAAAATAATATAAATATCCCATTTATTAATTATATTACTGTCAATACTCTGATTTTGTGCTATATTGTGACGAAATAACCATTATTCAGAAATGGAGAAGAAAACTTATGAAAACCGCCTCCAATTTCATCCGCGACGACATCAAAGCCATGTCCGCCTACCGAATTGCCGACTTACCTGAAGGCTTCATCAAGCTGGATGCAATGGAAAGTCCGTATCATCCGTTTGCCCGTTTTCCCGAGCTGTCAAACGAATGGCTGCGGCTGATTGCCCAAGCGCCGATTCAGCTTTACCCTAATCCTGCCGCCAGCGGGCTGCAGGATACTTTAAGAAAAGCCTTCGATATTCCTGAAGCCGCCGCCATCGCTTTAGGAAACGGCTCGGACGAGTTAATCCAATTCTTGACCCTGCTCGTTGCACAATCAGGCGCGACCATGCTTGCGGTAGAGCCGAGTTTCGTGATGTATCGGCACAATGCCGAGCTGTACGGCATGAATTACGTCGGCGTGCCGCTTAATGAAGATTTCACGCTTGATTTGCCCGCCGTTTTATCCGCCATTAAAAAACATCAGCCCGCGTTGATTTTCATTGCCTATCCGAACAATCCGACAGGCGTTTGTTTCCGCCGCGAAGAAGTCGAAGCCATTATCCGCGCGACGCAGGGTATCGTGGTTGTCGATGAAGCATACGGCGCATTCAGCTGCGACAGTTTTCTGCCACAGGCGGGCAGCATCGAAAATCTGGTCGTGATGCGCACCATCAGCAAAATCGGTTTTGCCGGTTTGCGCATCGGCTATGCGGCAGGAAGCCCTACCGTAATGGGCGAGCTGGCGAAAATCCTGCCGCCCTACAATATGAACCAATTAAGCTTGGCGACCGCCAAATTCGCCCTGCAACACCACGACGCGATTCAGACGACCATCGATATTTTAAAAGCCGAGCGCGAACGCGTTTTCAGCGAATTGTCCGCCATAGGTCGTCTGAAAGCCTTCACCAGCGAAGCGAATTTCATTACCGTGCGCGTTCCCGATGCAGACGCATTGTTTAACACGCTTAAAGAAAACCGCATCCTGATTAAGAAACTCCACGGCACGCATCCGCTTTTGGCGCAGTGCGTCCGCATTACCGTCGGCAGTCCCGAGCAAAACGATGCCGTACTGGATATTATCCGCAAGCTTTATGCCTGACTTTTTTAAAACCCCACAGAGAGTAAAATTATGACCATCACTCAACTCCACCTTGCCAATTTCCTGCAGCTTGTCGAAGAAGCAGGCTCGCTGACCAAACTTGCCCGCAAATGCGGTTACGACAACGCGGCATCCCTGTCCCAACTGAAACGCCGCCTTGAAGAGCAGGCAGAAGACGAAAAAGCGCGCGGCATCCGCCCCAGCCTTGCCGCCAAACTCGAAGCCGGAATGCACAAACGCAAAGGCTGGTTAAACCGCGACCACAGCAAAGATAAAGAAAAAGCCGCAGCCGCTGAAGCCGCCCGCCAAGAGCGTGCCGCCCAAGCTGCCGCAGTCGCCGCACCGGCATTCCATATGCCCGCAGAAGGCCGCGCAGTCAGCATCACCCGCAACACCAGCGAAACCCAAATCACCCTCAACCTCAATCTTGACGGCACCGGACAATACCGCCTCGACACCGGCGTTCCCTTCCTTGAGCATATGCTTGCCCAAGTCGCCCGACACGGCATGATCGACCTCGACATCACCTGCAAAGGCGACTTGCACATCGACGACCACCACACCGTAGAAGACATCGGCATCGTACTCGGACAAGCCCTGAAACAAGCCTTGGGCAGCAAAGCTGGCATCCGCCGCTACGGTCATGCCTACGTTCCGCTCGACGAAGCCTTGAGCCGCGTTGTCATCGACCTCTCCGGCCGCCCCGGACTCGTGTACAACATCGACTTCACCCGCGCCCTCATCGGACGTTTTGACGTTGACCTGTTCGAAGAATTCTTCCACGGCGTCGTCAACCACAGCATGATGACCCTGCACATCGACAACCTCAGCGGCCACAACGCCCACCACCAAGCCGAAACTGTATTCAAAGCCTTCGGCCGCGCCCTGCGCATGGCAGCAGAATACGATCCTCGTATGGCAGGACAAACCCCGTCCACCAAAGGCACCTTGAGCGACGAATCCGTTGCCGTTGAACAAGAAGAAGCGCAAAGCGAAGCGTAATCCGCTTTAAAAAAGGTCGTCTGAAAACCTATTTCCCGGTTTTCAGACGACCTTTTCGTTTGCAGCAGGCATTGTTCAAAACAGCAATCGGCAAAAACATCACAAATGAAAGCAGAAAGCATCCGCCCTGCCCTCTTTCCCGCATCGATGTAAATCCATCTTAAATCGCAGACAACCCAAAATAAAAATCCATAGCCCAAATCTCACCCACAGATTCCGCTCTTCAAAAGCATCTCGTCAAACCACGCACCCTGTGTCCCTATCATTACCCACAAACCCCAAAAGGTCGTCTGAAAACAGGCATAACAAATTTTCAGACGACCTCCGATTTGTCAAACCCGCCCGATTTATGGGAAAATCGCACGATTGAATTTAACGAAGGGCGACACCGTGTTAGACAGAGAAGGCTATCGCCCCAATGTCGGTATCATCTTAATCAACAACCGCAACGAAGTCTTTTGGGGCAAGCGTGTGCGCGAGCATTCGTGGCAGTTTCCGCAAGGCGGCATCAAGCCGGGCGAAAGCCCCGAAACCGCCATGTACCGCGAGCTGTACGAAGAAGTCGGGCTGTTGCCGCAACACATCAAAATCGTCGGCCGTACGCGCGACTGGCTGCGTTACGACGTGCCGAGCCACTGGGTACGCCGCGAATGGCGCGGTTCGTATCGCGGGCAGAAGCAGATTTGGTATCTTTTGCGGCTGGTCGGACGCGACAGCGACATCAATCTGCGCGCCTGCCACCATCCCGAATTTGACGGCTGGCGTTGGCACCAATATTGGGCTCCCGTTGACGAAGTGATTGATTTCAAACGCGACGTTTACTTGGGGGCATTGAAAGAACTCTCCTCCCGCTTCCTGCGCGGCATGGAAAGCTACGAAGACTTTACCGCGCGCCTGCCTTTTGACAACCGATAAAACAACGAAACGCAACGCTTTCAGGTCGTCTGAAAGCGTTGTTCTTCCTTTCAGACGACCTCTTCCCCTATGACTAAAAACAACCAATACAGCGAATCCAGCATTACTGTCCTCAAAGGCTTGGAGCCGGTCAAAGAACGTCCCGGCATGTACACCCGCACCGACAGCCCGACCCACATCTGCCAAGAAGTCATCGACAACGCGGCGGACGAGGCGTTGGGCGGTTTCGCCACTGAAATCGACGTGCGCATCCACGACGACGGTTCGCTTTCCGTGCACGACAACGGACGCGGCATTCCCGTCGGGCTGCATCCTATCGAAGGCGTGCCCGTGGTCGAACTCGTGTTCACCCGTCTGCACGCGGGCGGTAAGTTCAACAAAAAAGACGGCGGCAGCGCGTATGCCTTTTCAGGCGGCCTGCACGGCGTGGGCGTGTCCGTGACCAACGCCCTCTCCACCCGCCTCGAAGTAACCGTCAAACGCGAAGGCAAAATCCACCGCATCGTATTTGCCGGCGGCGACGTGGTCGAACCGTTGGCGGAAGTGGGCAAATGCGCCGTCAAAGACAGCGGCACCGAAGTGCGCGTTTGGCCGGACGGCAAATATTTTGAAAGCCCGAATTACAGCATCCCCGAACTCGAACGCCTGCTGCGCGCCAAAGCCGTGCTGCTGCCGGGCGTGCGCGTTTCCCTGACCCGCCCGGTCAAAGGCGAAGACGAAGCGCACACCCAAACCTGGCATTACCCCGACGGTCTGAAAAGCTATCTAACCGACCTGATTGCCGACGCGCAGGAAGCCGTGCCGCTGTTCTCCTGCGAAAACTACATTTCAGACGACCACAACGGCGATTTCAGCATCGGCGAAGGTGCTGCGTTTGCCCTGACTTGGCTGGAAGAAGGCTCGTGCGCCAACGAAAGCTACGTCAATCTCATCCCCACCCCGCTGGGCGGCACGCACGAAGCAGGCTTGAAACAAGCCGTGTTCAACGCCGTCAACAACTTCATCAACCTGCACAACCTTTTACCGCGCGGCGTGAAAGTGCAAAGCGACGATGTGTTCAGCAAAACCGCCTTCGTCCTCTCCGCCCGCGTCCTCGACCCGCAGTTCCAAGGTCAGACCAAAGACAAGCTGACCAACCGCGACGCGTTGAAACTCGTCGCCGCCGTATCGGGCGACCCTTTGGAATTGTGGCTGAACCAAAACGTGGACTTCGGCAAAAAAATCGCCGAACTCGCCATCCGTCAGGCACAAGCGCGGATGCGTTCGGTTAAAAAAATCGAAAAGAAAAAAGGCAGCGGCGTCGCCGTCCTGCCCGGCAAACTGACCGACTGCGAAAGCGAAGACATCCGCGAAAACGAACTCTTTCTCGTCGAAGGCGATTCCGCCGGCGGCTCCGCCAAGCTCGCCCGCGACAAAGCCACACAAGCGATTTTGCCCCTGCGCGGCAAAGTGCTCAACAGCTTCGAAGTCCATCCCGACCAACTCTTCGGCAACGCCGAAATCCACGACATTTCCGTCGCCATCGGCGTTGATCCGCACGGCATCAACGACAATCCCGACTTAAGCGGCCTGCGCTACGGCAAAATCGCCATCCTGTCCGATGCCGACGTGGACGGCTCGCATATTCAAGTTTTACTGCTGACCCTGTTCTACCGCCACTTCCCGAAACTGGTCGCCGACGGACACATCTACGTCGCCCAGCCGCCACTGTTCCGCGTCGATGTCAACGCACAAGGCAAAAGCAAACCCGCCCGCAAATTCTACGCTCTCGACCAAAACGAACTCGACAGCATTTTGGAGCGGCTGCAAAAAGAAGGTGTCAAAGAAACCGCCTATTCCATCAGCCGTTTCAAAGGCTTGGGCGAGATGAACCCCGACCAGCTCAAAGACACCACCATGCACCCCGACACCCGCCGCCTGTTGCAGGTACAAATCCCCGAAGGTGCGGATGACGAAACACACGACATCTTCGTCAAACTGATGGGCAAAGGCGAAGCCGCCGCCCGCCGCGCATGGATGGAACGAGAAGGCGATACGGCGGAATTGGATATTTGACGCCGTTGGTTTAAAAAGCAAAAAGGTCGTCTGAAAGTTTCAGACGACCTTTGTTGCAAACAGCGGCGTTATGGTTGCCCGCCGTCGCGGATTTCCAGACTGTCCACCCGGCTGCGCCGCTCTGCGCCGCAATTCTGGTTGTGCACCAGGATGCCCGGATAATCGACACAGTAGGTATGGTAATCCTCGACCTCGATATTGTAGACCGTGGTGCGGTAGCGGCGGTAATGCCGTTGCCCGTTCTCGTCCACATACAGCAGGTTCTCGTCGTTCGGCACGTCCAGCCAATCCCGTGTCGGACGGTTCCGCGATTCTTCATTTAGCACCATATCATAGGTGTTGCCCCGATCCGACTGCTCCCAGCCGTAGGCCAGATTGATCGGCTGTATCCATGCCTGGTCGGTATCGCGGTAGGCATACAGCGGGCGGTAATCCTCCACCACGTAATAATCGTTTTCAAGGCCCAGAACTACATCGCCACGCTCAAGCTGGTCGGCGCGCTTCCACACCGGCTGTTCGTACAGCCGCATTTCATAGGGGGTTTTTTCAAAGGCCCACAGGGCTTCTAATCTCGCCCTGCCCTCATCCCCGGCAAACACGTATTCGCCGTCGTCGTAATCGCAGCCCTTCCAATAGGCACCGAGCTTACCGAATTTGGGATGCTCAAGAATCAGGTTGGTAACCACGCCGTACACGCAGAACGGGTGGTTCGGAGTAGCGACCAGAGTTGCCCCACCCCCATTTCGGTTAGGAAAACAAGAAAATCTTAACATCACCACTTCTTTGTCTTCATAGCGGAAGGTGTTCACCACCCGTTTGGGCACGGCCTCGCCGATGCCGTTTTCAGGGCGAGACATCACCAAATCGCCCACTTTCAGTTCGTCTATCGGCGTCCAGCCTTCTTCCGTTTCTACCAAGGTGCCCTTCATAAAGCAGCCCATACTGGAGGATAGGGCGTTTTCTACGGCGTGTTGCCCATTCAATTTGTTCATATTGTTTCCCGAAATTGTGTTTTTAAAAGTTTCTGATTGGAAAAAATAGCTATGATAAATACCCCATTCATTGCCGCTCATCAGATCGTCTGAAAGTTTCAGACGACCTTTGTTGCAAACAGCGGCGTTACGGTTGCCCGCCGTCGCGGAGTACCGGGCTGTCCACCCGGCTGCGCCGCAATTCTAGTTGTGTACCAGGATACCCGGATAATCGACACAGTAGGTATGGTAATCCTCGACCTCGATATTGTAGACCGTGGTGCGGTAGCGGCGGTAATGCCGTTGTCCGTCCTCGTCCACATACAGTAGGTTCTCGTCATTCGGCACGTCCGCCCAATCCAATGTCGGGCGATGCCGCGATTCTTCACCCAGCACCATTTCATAGGTGTTGCCTAAATTCGACTGCTCCCAGCCGTAGGCCAGATTGGTCGGCTGTATCCAAGCCTGATCGGTATCGCGGTAGGCATACAGCGGGCGGTAATCCTCTACTACATAATAACCACGAACACCCAACACCACGTCGCCGCGCTCGAGCTGGTCGGCGCGCTTCCACACCGGTTGTTCGTACAGCCGCATTTCGTAGGGCGTGTGCTTAAATGCCCACAGGGCTTCGTATCTTGCCCTGCCTTCATCCCCGGCAAACACGTCTTCACCATCGTCGTAATCGCAGCCCTTCCAATAGGCGCCGAGTTTACCGAATTTAGGATGCTCAAGAATCAGGTTAGTGACCACGCCGTACACGCAAAACGGGTGGTTCGGAGTAGCGACCAGAGTCCCCCCTCCCCCGTTCCTTTCGGGGAATTGGGAAAACTTCAGCATCACTACTTCCTTGTCCTCATAACGGAAGGTATTCACCACCCGCTTGGGTACGGCCTCGTCGATGCCGTTTTCAGGGCGAGACATCACCAAATCGCCCACTTTCAGTTCGTCTATCGGCGTCCAGCCTTCTTCCGTTTCTACCAAGGTGCCCTTCATAAAGCAGCCCATACTGGAGGATAGGGCGTTTTCTACGGCGTGTTGCCCATTCAATTTGTTCATATTGTTTCCCGAAATTGTGTTTTTAAAAATTTCTGATTAAAGGAGGTGGCTATATAGACACCTCGTATCACTTGTAAGGTCGTCTGAAAACAGATTTAGGTTTTTCAGACGACCTTTTTATAGTGGATTAACTTTAAACCAGTACGGCGTTGCCTCGCCTTAGCTCAAAGAGACGATTCTCTAAGGTGCTGAAGCACCAAGTGAATCGGTTCCGTACTATCTGTACTGTCTGCGGCTTCGTTGCCTTGTCCTGATTTAAATTTAATCCACTATACATTTTGTCGCCAAACATGGTTAAAAAATCATGTGGTAATCTTCAAAAAGCCGAATAGAAGGCATTTCCATATTGTTTTCTTAACGGTTGGTCAATATGCATATTTTAAATGAGAAAATATATTTATGGCTGACAAAGACCGTTTTCTTGATAATAATATTGACCCTGACTCAGAATGAATCGAAAACATAAAAGGTCGTCTGAAAGCCAATCGCCTCAAACCATCATCTAAGGACATTCATAAATGGTACGCCTTACCTCATCTCTATTATTGCTCATCACCGGTCTTTCACTTACCGCCTGCGGCTCTAGCATTGATTACGACCGTCAAGGATTGGCGCGCAGCAAACAAATGTGGCAGCAGCGGCTGGACAGCCTTCCAATCGGCGCAACTGAAGCGCAACTGCGCGACTGGCAAACCAAATACGGATTAAAACTGGCGTTTCAAGAACCTAACCATTATTACAGTTCCAACCTACCCGAAGGCCATTTCCCCGTAAAAAAACATTGGTCCAAATTCAGTCCTTGCGATGCTTATTTCTTATCTTTAACCATCCAAACCAATGAGCAAAAGCAAGTGGTTAAAAAAGAACTGAAAGCCTTGGGCAGCTGCATATAAACTGTTTATGATTCAGGTCGTCTGAAATCCAAAATCTGTTTTTCAGACGACCTGGACTTCGGATTGAAACTTTATCCATCATCAATATAAACCAACCCTCATCAATAAAGGTTACAACATGAATTATCGCGAAATCATTAACGAACTAAATGAAAACCTACATGCATTTCCTGAAGCCGAAACTGTATTTTCCGAAAAGCAGCCATGGTTGAAAGAACATTTTCTACCTTGTATCAGTATCGACTTAGTGGAAATCAATCCCGAATGGAAAGGCATAACGCTGCATTTGATCAATCCGCAGGAACCGGGCGACGGCTTAATCGGCGAGCTGACGCAGTTCGCCCATAATGAATTTATCGGAATTAACTGGCTTTCATTCCGCTTGACTGAAGACAACCGTTACGAATTTTTGGGTGACGAGCGTTATTTTCTCCGCAGTCAGGTCAACAAACATTTGCTGACCGATCCGTATTTGGAAAAATATTTTGCCGAAAACCTGAAAAACTATGCCGAACAGAAAAAAGCATTTCAGGAAAAAACAGGGGATTACAACGGAGAGCCCTATTTCAGCAAGTATGACGGATTATTTCTGAACAGCTTGGGTGGAGAACGCATTGAAAGCAGCAACTGGTCAACCTCAGACGACATCCCGTCTGCTTACAAAATGACGCAAGATGAAGACGGGAACGTTACCATTACCCACAATGGCAATCGTTTTTACCATATCGCCTCAGCGTGCGGTTATTCCTATTCCCATGGCGCAGACAATATTGTCATGCTGTACGAGCCAATCAGCAGACTTGTTCTATTTACTTACGATTGGACATAAACCATGAGCGAATTAAACGACCAAACCTACGACACCATTTGCCGGCTTTGCGAACAAGGCGACACGTTGGCGGACGACGGGCAATACACCAAAGCACTCGACCTTTATTGGCAGGCATGGGATTTGTTGCCCGAACCGAAAACCGACTGGGAAGCGGCAACATGGATTCTGGCAGCCATCGGCGATGCGGATTTTTTGAGTGGCGATTTTGCCGCCGCGCACGAGCATTTAAGCCACGCCATGTATTGCCCGGACGCAATCGGCAACCCGTTTTTGCATTTGCGTTTGGGACAGACGCAGTTTGAATTGGGCAATATGGAACGCGCCGCTGACGAGTTGATGCGTGCCTACATGGGTTTGGACGACGAAGCGTGGCTGGACGAAGACCCGAAATATCTGGATTTCTTAGCCACCGTGGCAGAAGGCATTGAAAACCACAGCCGAAAAAACAATTAGTTCGATATAGATTGCACTCTGTTTTTCAGACGACCCGAACTTCAAACCAGTTATATAGTGGATTAAATTTAAATCATGACAAGGCGACGAAGCCGCAGACAGTACGGCAAGGCGAGGCAACGCCGTACTGGTTTAAAGTTAATCCACTATAAAAGGTCGTCTGAAAACCAACCCCGCCTAAAACTCGAAAGGAATCCACCATGTACACTTGCGCTTCCTGCGGCGAAAAACATGAAGACATGCCGGCGCTCTGCTTTGCCACTCCCGCTCCCTATGACCAACTCAGTGAAGAAGAACGCATTGCTTATCAAGCGGAATGCGATTCTGATTTCTGTATCATCCGCTATTCTGACCAAACCGACCGTTTTATCCGCGCGGTGCTGCTTATTCCGATTATCGGGCATGAGGAAACGCTGGAATACGGCGTGTGGGTATCCGTCAGTGAAAAGAGTTTTAACGACTATCAAAGCGACTTTCACGACAATCCGGAAAACGTCGTTTATTTCGGCAGGATATGCAACTGGCTGCCCCCTTACGAATCCGACACCTTCGGTCTGCACTGCAATGTCGTTACCCAGTCCGACAACCGACGTCCCCTGCTGCAACTCCATCAAAGCAGTGAACATCCGCTGGTACACGACTTTTATCACGGCATAGAATATGCCGAAGCACAGGCAAGGATAGAGGCGGCATTCGGTGCAGACTATTAAGGACCAAATGACAAACCGCCCTCTATTGAACGAAACCATGTCCGACGGCTCCCGCCTGTTCCTGCAACTGCCGCAAACCTGCCTGCCGTCGAGCCTGCTACGGCAAATTG
This sequence comes from Neisseria sp. HMSC077D05, assembly GCA_001809325.1. GTDB lineage: Bacteria > Pseudomonadota > Gammaproteobacteria > Burkholderiales > Neisseriaceae > Neisseria. The sequence continues at coordinate 51,803 of KV796985.1, forward strand.
TCCGCTTAGGCGGAATGCCTACCGACTTCGTATCGGATTGGGTTACGGGCGAGACGTGGATAGATTTCGGTTACAAGGGCTGGAAGTTCAGTATTCACAACCCATATGGTGAATATTGGTTTTTTGCCGAAAACAGCGAATGCCCCGAAGCTATATTGCAATCTATGATTCAGGTCGTCTGAAATCCAAAGTCCGGTTTTCAGACGACCTCAAATAAGGATCAACATGAAATACAAAGACCTACGCAACTTCATCGCCATGCTCGAGCAGCAAGGCAAACTCAAGCGCGTCGCTCATCCCGTTTCCCCGCATTTGGAAATGACCGAAATCGCCGACCGCGTGCTGCGTGCCGAAGGGCAGGCGTTGTTGTTTGAACACCCGATTAAGCCCGACGGTACGCGTTACGATTATCCTGTGTTGGCGAACCTGTTCGGCACGCCCGAACGCGTGGCGATGGGCATGGGTGCGGACAGCGTATCCAAACTGCGCGAAATCGGGCAGACGCTGGCGTATTTGAAAGAACCCGAACCGCCCAAAGGCATTAAAGACGCGTTTTCCAAACTGCCGCTGCTGAAAGACATTTGGAGCATGGCGCCGAGCGTAGTGAAAAATGCGCCGTGTCAGGAAATTGTGTGGGAAGGAGAAGATGTTGATTTATATAAACTTCCGATTCAGCATTGCTGGCCGGAAGACGTTGCGCCGCTGGTAACATGGGGCTTGACCGTAACGCGCGGACCGTACAAAAAACGCCAGAATTTAGGCATTTACCGTCAGCAACTCATCGGCAAAAACAAGCTGATTATGCGCTGGCTGTCGCATCGTGGCGGCGCGTTGGATTATCAGGAATTCCGCAAACTCAATCCCGATACGCCGTATCCCGTCGCCGTTGTGCTCGGTTGCGACCCCGCCACCATTTTGGGTGCGGTAACGCCCGTTCCAGATACCTTGAGCGAATACCAGTTTGCCGGACTGCTGCGCGGCTCACGGACGGAACTGGTGAAATGTATCGGCAGCGATTTGCAAGTGCCCGCCCGTGCCGAAATCGTGTTGGAAGGTGTCATCCATCCGAACGAAACCGCGTTGGAAGGCCCATACGGCGACCACACGGGCTATTACAACGAACAGGACCATTTCCCTGTGTTCACGGTCGAGCGCATCACCATGCGCGAAAACCCGATTTACCATTCCACCTACACAGGCAAACCGCCTGATGAACCCGCCGTTTTGGGCGTGGCGTTGAACGAAGTGTTCGTACCGCTTCTGCAAAAGCAGTTCCCCGAAATCACCGATTTCTACCTGCCGCCCGAAGGCTGCTCCTACCGCATGGCGGTGGTCAGCATGAAAAAACAGTACGCCGGCCACGCCAAGCGCGTGATGATGGGCTGCTGGTCATTCTTGCGCCAGTTTATGTACACCAAATTCATTATCGTGGTTGATGACGATGTGAACGTGCGCGACTGGAAAGAAGTCATCTGGGCGGTAACCACACGCATGGACCCCGTGCGCGACACCGTTTTGGTGGAAAACACGCCCATCGACTACCTCGACTTCGCCAGCCCCGTCAGCGGGCTCGGCGGCAAAATGGGCTTGGACGCAACCAACAAATGGCCGGGCGAAACCGACCGCGAATGGGGACGTGTGATCAAAAAAGACCCTGCGGTTACGGCTAAGATTGATGAGATTTGGGGGGAGTTGGGGTTGTAAATTCAAGTGCAGGCTGCTTTTTGCGCTTTCCAAACACCAAAAAGCAGCCTGCACATTGCAAAGGTCGTCTGAAAGCAGCGTTTCAACAAAATTTCCAAACAATATTAGGCATTTTGAGCATGGAAACACGAAAAACAGTCCGCCTAATCCTCCGCCCTTGGGCGCTGACCGATGCCGAAGCGGTTTATGAACAGGCGCGCAACCCTAAAATCGGGGCGATGTGCGGCTGGCATCCTCATGCCAGCGTGTCGGAAAGCCGTGAGATTATTGAACACATCCTCCACAAGCCGCATAGTTTTGCCATTTGCTTGGAAGATAATCAAGCGATAGGCAGCATTGGCCTGCTTTTTCAAGACGATAGCAATCTGCCTCTGAGCGACCATGAAGCGGAAATAGGCTATTGGCTGGGCGAGGTTTTTTGGGGAAAGGGCTATACAACCGAAGCGGTGCAATCAATTGTCGCTTATGCTTTTGAGGAATTGTCTCTAGTGCGGCTTTGGGCTGGGGCTTATCAGAAAAATATCCCTTCGCAACGCGTGCTGGAGAAATGCGGATTTTATCCTCATCACACTGAAGAACGCTTCTTTTCCAAGCCGACGGGCGAGACGCATAGGGCGGTAATATATGTGTTGGAGAAAGCGTAGTAGTCGGAATGTACTCGTAAAACAACATATCTTGCTTATTTGAGACCATACTAAGCATTAAAAGGGTCGTCTGAAATCAAGTTTTCAGACGACCCTTTTAACCAATAAAACTTTACAATAACTTATCTAATTATCGCATATTGCCGATACACCCCTGATTTAAAACTCATTCACTCTGAAGCAATCGCCCCGCCACCAGATACCCAAACCCGCTGCCGATATTTCGAACAGCATTTTTTGGCTATATAAAGCATTACTTTACAGATTTTTTGATATAATTTTGACCATCCGTTTAGATAAACCGTTGATACTATTCTCCGCGTGTTTTCAGACGGCCTGTCAAAAATACAACTCGCTTTCCAAATAAAAGGCCGCCCGCTCTATGCACGAAACTTTTTCCCTCGCACCCATCGTTATCGTCCTCCTCGTTTCCGTCATTACGGTGATTTATTGCCGTAAATTCAACATTCCTTCCATGCTCGGTTATCTTTTGGTCGGTTTTATCGCCGGTCCGGGTATGTTGAAGCTGATTCCGCAAGGCCATGCGACTGATTATCTGGGCGAAATCGGTATCGTATTCCTGATGTTCAGCATCGGCCTCGAATTCTCCCTGCCCAAGCTCAAAGCGATGCGCCGCTTGGTGTTCGGGCTGGGCGGTTTGCAGGTCATTGTGACCATGTTGTCGATTATCGGCATTTTGATGCTGATGGGCGTCAGCTTTAATTGGGCTTTTGCCGCAGCAGGGGCGATGACCATGTCGTCCACGGCAATCGTCAGCCGCATCCTGTCGGAAAAAACCGAATTGGGACAGCCGCACGGTCAAATGGCGATGGGGGTCTTGTTGATGCAGGATATTGCCGTCGTGCCGCTGATGATCCTGATTCCTGCGTTGGGGGGAAATGGCGAAGAAGGTAGCCTGTGGACGGCGCTCGGTCTTGCCGGATTGAAAATGCTGGTCACGCTGGGCGTATTATTCGTTGTCGGCAGCAAAGTAATGTCGCGCTGGTTCAGAATGGTCGCCAAACGCAAGTCGTCTGAATTGTTTATGATCAACGTCCTGCTGGTAACCTTGGGCGTAGCTTATCTGACCGAACTGGAAGGCTTGTCGATGGCATTGGGGGCATTCGTCGCCGGTATGCTGCTTTCGGAAACGGAATACCGTTTTCAGGTGGAAGACGACATCCGCCCGTTCCGCGATATTCTGCTCGGTTTCTTCTTTATCACGGTCGGCATGAAACTGGACATCCAGGCTTTAATCGGCGGCTGGCAGCAGATTCTGATTTTGCTGGCAATTTTGCTGGTCTTGAAAGCATTGGTTGTCTTTTTCATCGCTTTGCATATGAAGCATCCGATTGCGGACAGCTTGAAAACAGCCCTCTATTTGGCACAAGGCGGCGAATTTGGTTTTGTGATGTTAAACATCTCCAGTAAAACCAATATGATGTCCCCCGAGCTGGAGCAGGCAGCTACGGCAGCAATTCTGTTGTCTATGATTATTGCCCCATTTATCTTGGGCAACAGTGATGCCATCGTCAGCCGTTTTGTCAAATCAAGCTGGGACATGAAGGCATTGGATTTGCACAGCATGTTGGTGGAAACCATGAGCAAATCCGACCACGTCCTGATTATCGGTTTCGGACGCGGCGGTCAGACCGTCGGACGCGTCTTGGCTCAGGAAAACATCCCCTTCTTCGCCCTCGACCTCGATATCGGCAGGGTTCAGGTGGCACGCAATGCCGGCGAACCGGTCTCATTCGGCGATGCCAAACGGCGCGAAGTCTTGGAGGCGGCAGGTTTGGAGCGTGCCAAAATGGTGGTCATTACTCTAAATAATATGCATGAAACCCAACATGTTCTCGACAATATCATGTCCTTGCATCCGAGCATGCCCGTGTATGTTCGGGCAACCAATGACGATTACGTCAAAACCTTCACGGATATGGGCGCGGAAGAAGCCGTATCCGATACCAAAGAAACCAGCTTGGTACTGGCAAGCTATGCCATGCTGGGCAATGGCGCGACATACAGTCATGTTTATCAGACTATTGCCAACATCCGACACAGCCGCTACGCCTCTTTGGAAGGCTTGTTTGTCGGCAGCGATGATGAAAACGGTTTTGACGAAGAAGGCAAATCCATATGCCGCCACGCCTTCCCTCTGACAGGCGAAGCCTACGCCATCGGCAAGACCATCCGTGATTTGCCTTTGGATCACGCAGGTATCAAACTTCTATTTATCCGTCGCAGCACAAGCAGGATAGAAAACCCTGACTTGGATTTGCAGCTGCAACCGAATGATATTTTGGTCGTTGCAGGCAGACAGGAGGAAATTATTTCTTTTGAAAACTGGAGTTTGCAAGGAAATACCTAATACGCTAAAAAATAAAGCTTGCACAGCGGATGCTTTTTTGATTTAATAGCGTCTTCGCAAACGCAGCGACAAGGGTGATTAGCTCAGTTGGTAGAGCGTCTGC
>KV796985.1:56724-59609 GCA_001809325.1 Neisseria sp. HMSC077D05
CGGGTTCGAGCCCCGTCCGCCGCGCCAAATTTCAAAAATACTGACATCGTCGGTATTTTTTATTTTAGGGTGATTAGCTCAGTTGGTAGAGCGTCTGCCTTACAAGCAGAATGTCGGCGGTTCGACTCCGTCATCACCCACCAAGTTTCCTTTCATTGTTTCAAAACAATGATGCGCGGTGGTAGCTCAGTTGGTTAGAGTACCGGCCTGTCACGCCGGGGGTCGCGGGTTCGAGCCCCGTCCGCCGCGCCAAATTTGAAAAATACCGGCTTTTGCCGGTATTTTTTTGCGCGTAAGAAACGAACGCAGAAAAGAGCGGTATTCAGTTTTTCAGACGACGTGCATTAGGAAGGTCATCTGAAAAGCTTCAATCAGCGTTCTCATCGCGTTCATCATACTTTCTCAGAAAAATCACTGTCCAAATTAAGCTGATTAAAATACTGCCAAAAAAGGCAATCTCAAAAAAAACAACCAAATCCCCGAGACAACCGACCCCGCAATTTCCGCTACTGTCGCTCAGAAAAGCATTAATATAAGCGACGACATAAAGAATTGCCATAAACTCAGGAATAGCCATCAACCAAATACCTAAAACATTCAACCATTTCATCAGCGTTTTTCAACCTCTTTTTTTAGCGTTTAGGCAGTATATATGACGGTATGACAGAAGACAATGCATCAGCGATGACCGCATACAGACTGAACAGCTCGAATGCCGAAAAAGAAAAGATTCTGCACCTCTTCTACTCCATCATCTGAAGGAGAATCAAAGAGGAAAAAATCCAATAATAAAATGCCGCAAAACCTGCCGCTTTCAGACGACCTTATCAGACTGTTGAGACTTAACCCAATCTGCAGTTACTGCTTCGATAACTACATGAAGGCAGGTCTCAAATTACTGATTTTTTTTCTTGAAGGAATTGATTAAAGTTTAAAAAAAAAGCTATTCAATGCCATTTCTTCATCGTAATAGAGGGAAAATAGCAATTTATCCCATGAAACGCTATATCGATCAATGTTGAACTTTGCTTGAATCCAGTCTGTAAATTCTATCAGTATTTCTGAATTATCTGTTTGTTTAGGATTTCTAAAATGCCAACCATCTAGAAAGGCTTTTAAGCAAAAAATACTATTGCGTCCAATATACATTGCCGGCCTTTTTTCTATTTCTAAAATAAGCTTTACAATGTTATTTTGCATTTTTAGTCTTTCTTAAAAAACCACCGAATGCTTCATAATCTTTCTTCGTAAACTCTGCGAACAGCATTTACTCTGCCCCGCCGCACTACAAGATTCATATCCCATTTCTTTTTGAAAGGTCGTCTGAAAACGAAATTCACGAAGTAAATTACCGTTTACCCCTAAAAAAACCCCTCTTCCCGCAAAAATTTCTCCAACTTCTCCGCAAATATCCTATACCCCGCCGCGTTGGCGTGTATTTGGTCGGATTTCAACTTTTCATCACTCAAAATCTCAGACCATGCGCCGCCGAACAACGGAATTTTGTATTGTTCGGCAAGCTCTTGATAAAGCGGATGATCGCTCAAATGGCCGAACAATGCGCCGACGCTCAAGTGCGGTACGCCCACCAAGACGGCGGGAATATTTTCTTTCTGCACGGTTTCGATGATTTCGGCAATATTGGCGCGGGTTTCGGCTTCGGGCAATTTGCGCAGGAAATCGTTACCGCCTATGCTGATAATCACAAGCTTGGTTTTGCGTTGCAACAGCGCAGGCAGGCGTGACAGGGCTTGTGCGGAGGTATCGCCGGAAATGCCGCCATTGATGATTTCCCAACCGGTCAGTTTTTGCAATTGCGCAGGATAGGATTCGGCAGGACTCGCGCCGTAGCCGTAGGTCAACGAGTCACCCAAAGCGAGCACGGTATTGCCTGCGGCAATTTTCGTCTGCTTCTTGCCGGATTTACCGCCGCAAGCTGCAAGCAGCAAAACGCTTGTGTAAGTAAGAAATTTTCTTCGTGTGAGCATATTTTGTTTCTGATTTTCTAAAGTATTACGGAAGCTGCTACGTTAATTTTGCACATCTTCATCTTCAAACCGAAAGCTGATTGGAATGTTAACCTGTGACCAAACAGGTTTTCCGTTTTCTACGCTAGGCAGAAAAACATTTCCCATTACACCTTTCCTTGCCGCATTATCCAACCTGCGGAAACGCGAACTTTCCACCACCTTAACGCTGTCCAATTTACCCTCCGGCGAAACTACGGCCCCCAATATAACTGTACCCTCTTCCCCTTTTTCCTCCGACAACGGAGGATAGGGTATGGAGGTCATCTGACGGTACATACCGCCTTTATAGTTGTCATTTTCACCATAGAGCAAGTAAATATGTTCCGCATAAGACGGAACGTTTTGACACACACTCTGCACCTCGCCGTTTGCATCGGTTTGATTAGAGCAAGTTTTAGCAGGTTCATATCGCTTCGGACGATTCTGCGCCAATGCAGCTTTGCACAATGCGCTTCCTGCCGACTGATCTCGGCACACTGCGCCATCAACCCTGCCTTTTTCATTAATGACGGACAACACCGGCAACACGCCGCCCCTACGCCCGTCAGGTGTCGGAACAACCGCAACCTGTGGCTTTACCGCCTGCGGACGTTTCAAGATTTCTTCGACAGGCGGCAGTTTTTTGTCCGACATGGTGGAACATGCAGTCAGAAGAGTGGATAGCATCAAAAGTGTTAAAGCGGATGGTTTGAACATGTTCATTTTTTGTTTTCTTTATGTTTGATAATTTATCTTGTGGCGTGATTAAAAAGATTATGACATAGAAAATATGAAAAAGCTGAATTTCAAAGCACAAAGTCTGCCTTAAGGTCGTCTGAAAACAGTTATAGTGGATTAACTTTAAACCAGTACGGC
>KV796986.1:0-5407 GCA_001809325.1 Neisseria sp. HMSC077D05
CCTTGTCCTGATTTAAAGTTAATCCACTATAGAAGGATTGCAGAGAGTGGGCGAAAGGTCGTCTGAAAACCGGAATCCCAATTTTCAGACGACCTTTTTTGCTTTGCCCTATCCGTTAAACCGCCAACCGCCCGCAGCGTGGGTTCTACCCACGGATGAACAGGGAGGATTGGATAGGGATGTTCGGGTGGGAGATCGCAGGCAAAGCCCACACTACAGGTTGGTTTATCCTGAGCCTTGCCCATTTGACCAAAAGGTCGTCTGAAACCGAAGTTGGTTTTCAGACGACCTTTTTTGTTTGACGGGCAATTATGCGCCGAACACTTTCAAACGGTTTTCCACAGGCTCGAAGGCTTTTTCACCGGCAGGTGCTTCGATGCCGCCGATAACCATTTGCGCGCGCAAAAGCCAGCTTTCGGGCAGGTTCCATTCTTTGGCGATGGCGGCGTCGGGCAGCGGGTTGTAGTGTTGCAGGTTCGCGCCCACGCCGGCGGCGGCAAGCGTTGTCCAGACGGCGTATTGCGTCATTGCGTTCGCATGGTCCGCCCAAACGGGGAAGTTGGCGGCATAAGAAGGGAACTGCTCTTGCAGGCCTTTGACGACGTTTTGGTCTTCGAAGAACAAAATGGTCGCCGCGCCTGCTTTGAACAGGTTTAATTTTTGCGCGGTCGGCTCGAATTGTTCGGCAGGCACGATGGCGCGCAAAGCGTCTTCAACAAATTGCCACACTTTGCCGTGTTCTTCGCCGAAGAGGACGACGATGCGGGTGGATTGCGAGTTGAAGGAAGAAGGTGTGTGCAAAACGGCATGTTTGACGATTTCGCTGATTTCTTCGTTGCTGATGGGCAGATTTTTATTCAGCGCGTAAATGGAACGACGGGTTTCGGCCGCTTGTTGCAAGGTTTGATAAGTCATTTTGTTTTTCCTTTGATTGATGTTTAATCGGTTGGCGGGTTTGGCAATGGATGCGCAAACCCCGCTTTGCTTGTTTTCAGACGACCTTTGGGCCTATCAGGATTTGTTTTTGCCGAACAGGTTGTCCAATGCCAATGAGCCGCCGCCGGCTGCTGCCAGATAGAGGAACACGAAGCAGAACAATACTGCCGATTCGCCGCCGTTGGCAAGCGGGAACAGCGCCGAACCTTGGGAGGCGTGTGCCATGAAATAGGCGGCGGCCATCTGACCGGACAGGATGAAAGCGGCGGGACGGGTGAACAGTCCGAGAATCAATAGGATGCCGCCGACGATTTCCAAAATGCCTGCCACCAGCATCAAGCCTTCGGGCGAGCCGCTGCCCATGGATGTCGGGAAGCCGAAGAATTTCGACGTACCGTGCAGGAGGAAGAGGTAGGCGGTTACGATACGCAAAACGGACAATAAAATGGGTTGGATACGGGCGCAGGTTGCAGACATGGGGTTCTCCTTATCAAAAATGCGGGGTTTAAATGAAAACTAATCTTATCTGTGCAGTATAGATAATTACTGCCGGTAGATATATACTTATTTTATTGATACAACGTTTCCCCAAAAGAAAACATGGATACCCTGTTCAGCCTCAAAGTTTTCCGCCAAGTCGTCCAAAGCGGCAGCTTCACCCGTGCCGCCGAGCAGCTTGATATTTCTACCGCGATGGCGAGCAAACACGTCAGCCATCTGGAAAATACGATTAAGGCCAAGCTGCTGCACCGCAACAGCCGCAACCTCCACCTGACCGAAGCGGGCGAAGAATACTACCGCCAATGCAGCTACGCGCTCGATACGCTCGACACTGCCGCGCAAAAGGCGGCAGGCGGGGCGGACACGCCGCAGGGCATGTTGCGCGTGACCATGCCGCTTTGGTTTGCGGGCAATTTAATCGGCACTTGGCTGGCGGAATACCGCGAACGCTATCCCGAAGTCACGCTCGATTTGGTGCTCGACAACCGCCACGTCGATTTGATTGCCGAAGGCTTCGACCTCGCCTTGCGCGTGGCAAAAACCTTGTCGCCCTCGCTTATCGTCAAGCCGCTGGCGCAAATCCAATTCGTCCTGCTTGCCTCGCCCGAATATCTGGCGAAACACGGCAAACCGCAAACGCCCGAAGAGGTCATGCGCCATCCCGCCATCCTGCCGACCTACACCGACCAGCGCAATTTGGAAATCACCCATCGGGAAACGGGCGAAAAAAGTATTCTGACGCTCAATCCGGTGATTCAAAGCGACAATACGCTGATGATACGCGAATTGGTCAGGGCGGGCGCGGGCATCGCCTATCAGCCGCTGTGGTCTGCCAGACAGGATTTGAAGGAAGGCAGGTTGGTCAGCCTGCTGCCGGAATATCGGGTGCGGACCGAGCAATTAAACGCGGTTTATGTGGACAGGGCGTTTTTGAGCGCGAAGGTGCGCAGTTTTATTGATTTTCTGAACGAGAAGATTTCGGCGGAAGGGCAATAAGGTCATCGTCCAAAACTAAAGAGGTCGTCTGAAAACGGAAAACGGTTTCAGACGACCTTTTGTTTGTTCGGCGGTTTATTTGACCTGCTGCATGTATTTTTTCAGACGACCCTTGCTCTGCATGGCGCGGTTTTCCAGTTCGTCCACAACGGCTTGCGCTTTGGCTTTGTTCACCGGCTTGCCGACCTGGATCACGCCGCTCATGTTCATCATGCGGTGCGGCGGGCAGGTATAGACGTACACGCCTTCTTTGTCGAGTTTGAGGGTGAAGTCTTTGCCGTCTTCGGAGAGGAAGTCGGCAACGCCGTCGGGCAGGGCTTTGCTTTGCACCCAGTGGCCTTTGTTGGCGGCTTTGAAGGTTACGGTGTCGCCGACTTTGGCGTTGACGTAGCCGGGTTCGAACACCATGCTGCCGTCTTTGCCGTTGTCGAGCATTTTGACTTCGTGGTTGGCGGCGTATGCGCCGAGGGAGGCGGTCAGCATGAGGAGGAAGAGGGATTTTTTCATGGGGGGAGTCCTTTCTAAGGATATAGTGGATTAAATTTAAATCAGGACAAGGCGACGAAGCCACAGACAGTACAGATAGTACGGCACCGATTCACTTGGTGCTTCAGCACCTTAGAGAATCGTTCTCTTTGAGCCAAGGCAAGGCAACGCCGTACTGGTTTAAAGTTAATCCACTATAAAAAATATGGGACGGGCTGATGAGTCGGAGAGGTAAGCCTTGGGCTTACCGCCCTCTCCCTCTCCCGCGGGAGAGGGGATAAGTTGCAGGGAGTTCGCAGGCCGGATGCTCAAATCCGACATTTGCAGGAGCGGATTGTTAATTGTCAACCGTCGTCATTCCCGCGCAGGTGGGAATCCATTGGAATGACGACGGCGGTTAAGTTACGCACTCTGCCGCATCGGGCGGATAACGGGCAGGCCTTTGCTGTCGTATAAAAGTTCGATGTCCACTTTGTACAGCCTGCCTATCATGTCTGCCTGCAATACGTCCTGCGGCGCGCCCTGCGCCTGTACTTTGCCTTCGCCGAGCAGAATCACGCCGTCTGAAAACTGCGCGGCGAGGCTCAAATCGTGCAAGACCATCAGCGTAACCAGATTGTGTTCGTGCGTGTATTGCACCACGCGCTCCAAGAGGTTCAACTGGTGGTGCATATCCAGCGCGCTGACCGGTTCGTCCAGCATCAGGATTTCGGGGCGGCGCAGCATGACTTGGGCAAACATGACGAGCTGCCGCTGTCCGCCGGAAAGCCGCATGACGTCGCGGTGCGCCAGATGGCCGATGCCCAGCTCCGCCATGATACTTGCGGCTTCGTGCAGCAGTTCGTCGCCGACGTGCATGTGCAGCGCGTCCATGCGGCCGAGCAACACGACTTCCAGCGCGGTCAGCGAGGCTTCGGCGGCGGTGTCCTGCGGCATATAGCCTATGCGTTTGCGCCAGCTTTGCAGGTGGATTTTGCTCAACGCTTCGTTGCCGTAGCGGATGGTGCCTTTGTGCGCCACTTCGCCGAAAATCGTTTTCATCAGCGAGGATTTGCCCGTACCGTTCGGGCCGAGCACGGAATAGACTTTGCCTTGTTTCAGCGTCAAATCGATATTGTCGGCGACCACATAATCGCCGCGCCGGATGTGTACGTTTTCAAGTTTCAACATTTCAGACGACCTACCGTTTCGTTAACACAATCCAGAAGAAGAACGGCACGCCGACAAACGACGTAACAATCCCCACCGGAAACAGCGCGCCGGGGATGATCACCTTGGACAACACGCTGGCCACCGATAAAAACGCCGCCCCCGCCAGCATTGCACCGGGCAGGAAAAAGCGTTGGTCTTCGCCCAAAAGAATCCGTGCCACATGCGGCGCGACCAGTCCGATAAAGCCGATCACGCCGACGAAACTGATTGCCGTCGCCGTCATTACCGCCACCAATACCAGTGTTTTCAGGCGCAAAAGTTGCAGATTGATGCCCAGCCCGACGGCGCGTTCTTCGCCCAAGCGCAGCGCGGTCAGCTTCCACACGTCGCGCGAAAGCAGAATCACGCATACCGCCGTAACCGCCGCCGTAACGATGACTGTTTCCCAAGTTGCCTTGTTCAAACTGCCGAACAGCCAAAACAGAATCTGCTGCGAAATCTCAGGCGCGGCGATAAACTGAATCAGCGACAGAATCGATTGAAACAGAAACAAAAGCGCAATCCCCACCAACACCAGCATCGCCGAATTAAAGCGGCGCGCCGAGGCAAACAGAAACAAGATGCCCGAAGCCAGCATGGTCATCACAAACGCACCGATGGGGACGGCGACCGTTTCAGGCAGCCCGAAACCGCCGAACGCAATCACCGCCGACGCGCCCAAACCCGCCGCCGCCGCCAAGCCCAGCGTATAAGGGCTGGCCATCGGATTGTTCAAGAGCGTTTGAATCTCCGCCCCGCCGACACCCAAAGCCGCGCCGACCACCAGCGCCATCACCGCAATCGGCAGGCGCAAATCCATCACAATCAGGCGGTTCATCTCGTCTGTTTCGGGTTTACCCAGCAAAACATTGACCACTTCGCCGACGGGCAGCGTGTCCGTCATCGCAGGGCCGGTGGCGATGTCGAATAAGAAGCTGACCGCCGCGATGATTAAAAACATCAAAACAATCAACCAACGCTTGCCTTCTAGCCTGCGCTGGTTCCTCACAATCTCGGCGACAACCGAATCATTCATTTTTTAAACCTTTGAAATTAAGGAACAAGGCCGGACATCCATGCCCGACCATCTCTTTTGTCTGTATCCGTTTTGAAGGGTGTTTTTTTGAAAATCGGGATAACGGCGTTCCAAACGGCTTTGCCCTCTCCCTAGCCCTCTGTTCGGTACGACGGGCAGTCGTAACGTGGGCTTTGCCTACGAAAACAGGAACCCCCATACCGCTTGCCATCATTTCCGTAAACATTACCCGTGGGCAAAGCCCACGCTACTTTCAGACGA
>KV796986.1:5507-5891 GCA_001809325.1 Neisseria sp. HMSC077D05
GCCGTCATTCCCGCGCAGGCGGGAATCCATCGAAAATTTTAAGAAACGGGTATTCAGAAAACAGTTACCAAAATTCAAAAGTGGATTCCCGCCTGCGCGGGAATGACGGCTGACAGAAGTGCTGTATCAAAAACCAAGTGGACCGCAGTTGTAGCGTGGGCTTTGCCCACGAAAACAGGGAAAACCTCATACCGTTCGCCATCATTTCCGCAAACGTCATCCGTGGGCAAAGCCCACGCTAATTTCAGACGACTTTCCGCATAAAAAGGTCGTCTGAAACCCATAAGCCCGCCTTGCTGACTTTTCGGATACAGATACAATCAACCTCTTACGTCGATACAGCTTATTACCCGCCGTCATTCCCGCGCAGGCGGGAATCCATCG
>KV796986.1:5991-26743 GCA_001809325.1 Neisseria sp. HMSC077D05
AAAAGGTCGTCTGAAACCCATAAGCCCGCCTTACTGACCTTTCGGATACAGATAGAACGTACCGTTCGGCACGACCGGCAGGTTTTGGCGGTAGAAGTCGATATAAGTCTTTTCGGGATTGAAGTCTTTGAACAACTGCGGATAAATCGCTTTGGCCATAAACTGAATCGATGCGCTGTCGGACAGCGTGCGCGAGTTGGCGTGGTAGGCGGCATAGAGGCGGTTGTTTTTAATCGCAGGCAGGTTGGCCCAGCCGGCGCGTTTGGCAAAGCCTGCCAAGCGTTTTTCCGCTTCCGCTTTCGGAATGCTCCAGCCCATGACCATGGCGGCAGGGTTTTTCTTCAATTCGGTTTCGCGGCCGGTAATCACGATCACGTCGGGTTTGGCGGCGAGGACTTTTTCAGGATTGATCGGACCGTAGAATTCGACCGAAGAAGCGGCGATATTGTTGCCGCCGACCAGTGTTACCATCGGACCCCACATGCTTTTGCCGAAGGTAAAACTGTGTTCGGCAGGGCCTTTGTTGCCGAATTCGACATACACTTTAGGCTTGGGCAGGTTGGCTTTTTTCACGCGCGCCTGGATGGTGTCGGCGATGCGTTTGTAGTCTGCCGCCAGCTTGTCCGCTTTTTGCTGCTGGCCGGTCAGCGTGCCGATAAGTTTGGTTGATTGGATATGTTTGGCGACCGTTTGCGCGTTGTAGTCCAACACCACAATCGGAATGCCCGCTTTGTTGATGCGGGCGAGGTCTGAACCCAGAGCTTTGTACTGCCAGTCTGCCAGAATCAGCAAATCGGGTTTCAATGCCAATAATTTTTCAACGGAGAACGTGCCGACTTCCAACTCGCCCACATCGGCAAGCTGGTTCAACTTGGGCACGGCTTTGCTGAACGCCGCCCAGCTCGGCGGTGCCCAGTCGGACCAAACCGCTTTGGAGAAACCGACCACATTATTCAGCGCGTCTTTACCGCCGATGGCCATGTAGTCTTGATAATAAAAGCCCAAAACCACGCGTTTGGCGGGCAGGTCGACGGTTACTTTGCGGCCATTGACATCGGTAATTTGAACCGGTTTGGCATGGGCGGCGGCAGTGCCGAATGCCAATGCGGCGGCAAGGGCAAGGGAGGAGAAGCGCGAAAGTTCCATTAGAGTAAAATCCTTGTAATAAATAATGTTATATCTGATTTGTATATAAATAATAATCTTTCTTATTTATAATGCAAGACTAATGGATTTAAAATAAACGGAAAAGTTCCGTTATTCAGGGAAGTTTTTATTGCAAACGTGATGGTGTTTATTGTTCAAACAACGCCTGCCGTTTGCCCGATAAAAGGTCGTCTGAAATATCAAGCAAAGACATAACCCCTTGTCAATATTCTGTCATTTCATTTTTCGAAAGTCCGCCATGCTGACGATTACCACCTGCCTCGCCTATCCCGAACCGCCGTCCAACCTGCTGCCGTTGGCGGATGCGCTGACACAAAACGGCATCCCCACCGCCTTCGCACCCTGGCAACACCGCCCGAAATCCGCCTTTATCCTGCCTTTGTGCGCATGGGATTATGCGGCGGAGCCTGAAGCGTTTGGGCAGTGGCTGACCGAAGCGCAAGCGTGCGGGCAAAGGTTTATCAACCCCGTCGGGCTGATGCGTTGGAACATGGACAAACGTTATTTGTGCGATTTGGCAGAATGGGGAGCGGACGTGATTCCGAGTGTGCAGACGTCGTCTGAAAAAGAAAAATTGGAAGAAGTTTTAGAGAGTCGGGGCTGGCGGGAAGCGGTGGTCAAACCCGTAATCGGGCAGAGCGGGCGCGGCGTGGCGAAAATCAGGGCGGGAGAAGTGTCGTTGAAGGCGGAGGATTATCCGCAAGGCATCATCGTCCAGCCTTATATCCGCGAAATCGAAACGGCGGGCGAAACCTCGCTGGTGTTTTTGGACGGGCGTTTCAGCCATGCCGTACTGCGTATGCCGCCCCAAGGCGAATGGCGCGCCAATTCCGCCTACGGCGTCGCCGTCAGCCCTGCCGCACCGCCGGAAAAAGCAATCGAAACCGCACGGCAGATATTGTCCATGCTGCCTGAAATACCGGCATACACCCGAATAGACGGGACGCTGATTGGCGACAGGTTGCTGCTCAATGAATTGGAACTCGTCGAACCCGCCCTTTACCTGCATACCGCTGAAAACGCGGTTGCCGATATGGTGCAGGCGGTAAAGCGCGTTATCGCGGGTTGATGATAAAGAACCAATGCAAAAAAGGTCGTCTGAAAACAAAGGTAGCGGGTTTAAACCGTGCTATGCTTGTTTTCAGACGACCTTTTTAGAAAACCGACTGCGTTCGGCAGTCAACCTTTGATCGGTATTACAATTTGGGCTCCACCATCCAGACTGCGGCGAGTGTGACGATGGATGCCAAACTGATGATCATGATTAAATTTAAAAACAAAATTGACATATAGCCTCCGAAATGTTTGCTGTTGTGTTTATTATTGATACTGCCGTTCGGTATCATGGCGTACCGTAAGGCAGTTAGCGGCTTTACGCGGATACCCTTTTATAGTGGATTAACTTTAAACCGGTACGGCGTTACCTCGCCTTAGCTCAAAGAGAACGATTCTCTAAGGTGCTGAAGCACCAAGTGAATCGGTTCCGTACTATCTGTACTGTCTGCGGCTTCGCCGCCTTGTCCTGATTTATGTTAATCCACTATATTGAACCGCTTTGCCGGGCGCTCAGAATAGCATTGTCAGAATAGTCACTTGGTGTATTTACCTAATTTATCAAAGAGAAAAAAGCAATAATTATCAACAATTAATAAAAAGAACTATCAATTTCGGATATTTTTTATCAAACATGGCTCATTAACAGGAAAACCTTTCCAAATCTCTATTTTTATTTGATTTATGCACAATTTTCATATCCGTTTCCGCCGAGTGGCTGTCATAGCCGCTGTGGTATTTTTGCCTTTGGCAATATTGATTGCTGTCCGTCTGCACACGCACGGCGGTTTTGAATTTGAAAAACCTTTGATGATGTGGGTTCACCATAACATCGGCGAGGGCTTTTTCCCGATTGCCACTGTTTTGCATTATTTGGGCAAAACCGCCATTGCCGTCCCTCTAATCGGCATCGCGGCTTGGTGGCTGTATCGGGTCGGCAACCGTCGCGGCGCATTGTTTTGCGTTTCCGCCGCCTTGATACCGACGCTGAATATGTTGTTGATTAAAAATTGGTTTGAGCGTCCGCGACCGCTGTTTTGGCCGCGCATGATTGAAGAGACCAACTTTTCGTTTCCCAGCGGACACAGCACCTTTTCCGCCGCCATCGCCGTCATGATGATTATGCTGTGTCGTGAGACGCCCTATCGGCGTGTCGCGTGGCTGATCGGCATCGCCTTTGCGCTGAGTACCGGTTTTTCTCGCGTTTATCTGGGCGTGCATTACCCGACCGACGTTTGGGCGGGCTGGACAAACGGTACGCTGACCGCGTTGTTGGTTTATTATTTCGTGTTCAGGGGCCGCTATCTTTCAGACGACCCTGCCGTCTCCCAAATATCTTCAGATTATGAATAACTTATCGCCCAATACGCCGTTTTGGCTGCGCAACGGCCACGCCGACACCATCTTTGCCAAATTCCTGCAACGTCCTTCCCCTGCTTACCGGCGCGAGTTGCTGCCCGACAGCACCGGCAAAGCACAAGTTGCCTACGATTTTGTCGACAGCCCGAATCCCGACGCACCGCTGGTGGTTTTGTTTCACGGCTTGGAAGGCAGCAGCCAGAGCCATTACGCGGTCGAACTGATGCGCGCGGTACAAGACAAAGGCTGGAACGGCGTGGTCGCCCATTTCCGCAGTTGCGGCGGTATCCCCAATACCGCGCCCGTGTTCTACCACTTGGGCGATACGCCCGAAATCGCCTTTATGCTCGGCACGCTTGCCGCACGTTATCCCGTCATTTATGCGGCAGGCGTTTCGCTCGGCGGCAATGCCTTGGCAAAATATTTGGGCGAACAAGGCAGCAATGCGCTGCCCCGCGCCGCCGCCGTCATTTCCGCGCCGGTTGATGCGACGCTGGCGGGTACGCGCTTCGACAAAGGCATGTCGCGCCTGTTATATACCCGTTATTTTTTGAACTCGTTGCTGCCCAAAGCCCGCGACGTCGCCGATTTGCAGAATGCCCATCCCGACCGCGATGTTGCCGCCCTGTTGAAACAATGCAAAACGCTGGGCGATTTCGACGATACGTTTACCGCGCCGCTGCACGGCTTTGCCGATCGTTTCGACTATTACCACCGCGCCTCGTGCAAACCTTGGCTCAAAAAGGTCACGAGTCCTTTGCTGCTGCTCAACGCCGTCAATGATCCTTTCCTGCCGCCCGAAGCCCTGCCGAATGCGGACGAAGTGTCTCCGTCCGTCACGCTTTTGCAGCCCGAACACGGCGGACACGTCGGCTTCGTCAGCCGCGACGGGGGTCGTCTGAATCTGCAATGGCTGCCGCAAACCGTATTGTCTTATTTCGCACAATTTGAATAATGTTTCCGAACGGCCGTCGGCGCTGCGTTGAGGCAAACGGTTGAAACAAATAAAAGGTCGTCTGAAAACCCGTATTTCAGGTTTTCAGACGACCTTTTTACTGCTCAAACGGCTGACCGCTCAATCAGTCGTGACCGATATCGACGGTTTTCTCTTTGTAGCGCGTATCGGGGACGAGGACGATTTTTTCGTCCACTTTGCCGATGGCTTTCACGTCTTTGCCCGGGTAGTCCAACTGATGCAGGAAGTAGCGGATACAGTTGAGGCGGGCGCGTTTTTTGTCGTCGGAGCGGATGATGACCCAAGGCGCGTCGCCGGTGTGGGTGTGGAAGAACATGGCGTTTTTGGCTTCGGTGTAGTCGTCCCAGCGGTCGAGCGACTGGATGTCCACAGGGGAGAGTTTCCAGTGTTTCAGGGGATCGTCGCGGCGGGAGATGAAGCGGCGCAGTTGTTCTTCGCGGGATACGGAGAACCAGAATTTGAAGAGGTGGATGCCGCTGGCAACGAGCATACGTTCCAATTCGGGGGTTTGGCGCATGAAGAGCAGGTATTCGTTGGGTTCGCAGAAGCCCATCACGCGCTCTACGCCGGCGCGGTTGTACCATGAGCGGTCGAAAAATACCATTTCGCCTGCGGTCGGCAGGTTTTGGATGTAGCGTTGGAAATACCATTGACCGCGCTCGGTCGTAGTCGGTTTTTCCAGTGCGACAACGCGTGCGCCGCGCGGATTCAAATGTTCCATAAAGCGTTTGATGGTACCGCCCTTACCTGCGGCGTCGCGGCCTTCAAACAGGCTGACGATGCGTTGGCCGGAGTCTTTGACCCAGCTTTGCACTTTCAGCAATTCGATTTGCAGCTTTTGTTTTTCTTTTTCGTATGCGGCGCGGCGCATACGTTGCTTGTAGGGGTAATTGGCGGGGAGCGGCGCGCTGCCGGAATCTTCGTCCGTACCGCGTCCTTCGTGTTCCAAAACGGCTTTTTCGAAAACTTGCAACTGGTCTTGCTTTTCGCCCAATTCAACGTTTTCAAACGGTTCTAACTGATGATCTGCCATAGGGTCTCCTTATTGGTTAAGTTTGAAATGATATGGTGTGGTATGGTTTGATTCTACTCCTTTGCCCCTCAGCGGACTACATAAAATTACACTGCTTCATTTTTTTCGGCGCGGTCTGCTAATTTGTGTAAAAACGGCGTATAATCAGGCTATTTGCACCACAGCCATGCCCTATTTCGCCCTGTTTGACGATGCCGTGAGCGGCCACGCAAAACTCTATCAAAATCATGTGGAAAGCCGCCTTTTCCATCATAACGAACTGGATTCGCTAGACGATACGCTGCAAAAGGGCTGGCAAAAAGGGCTGCATGCTGTGTTGTTTGCAGACTACGAATTCGGTTTGCCGCTGATGGGGATTGAGTCCGAACGCGGCGGCAATCTTGTCCTGCACTGGTTTGCCGACTGCGCCGACATCGATGCCGAAAGCTGGCTTGCCCAAAATTCAGACGACCTCCCCGCCGGCATTTCCACGCCGCAATCCTCCGTATCCGAAGCCGATTACCTCGACCACATCCGCCAAATCCACGAAGCCATCCGGCGCGGCGACACCTATCAAATCAACTACACCACCCGCCTGCACCTGCAAGCCTACGGCAACCCCGTCAGCCTCTACCGCCGCCTGCGCCAACCCGTCCCCTATGCCGTCTTGTCGCACCTGCCCGATGCGGCAGGGAAATCCGCGTGGACGCTGTGTTTCTCGCCCGAACTCTTCCTCAAAATCGGTGCGGACGGCACCATCAGCACCGAACCGATGAAAGGCACCGCGCCGATTTTGGGCGACGGGCAAGACGAACGCCGCGCCGCCGAGTTGCAAGCCGACCCGAAAAACCGCGCCGAAAACGTGATGATTGTCGATTTGCTGCGCAACGACCTCGGCAAAATCGCCCAAACCGGTAAAGTGCGCGTGCCCGAGCCGTTTAAAGTATCCCGTTTCGGCAGCGTCTGGCAGATGACCAGCACCATCCAAGCCCAAGCCCTGCCGCACATTACCGCCGCCGACATCCTCCGCGCCGCCTTCCCCTGCGGCAGCATCACCGGCGCGCCCAAACGCATGAGCATGCAGATTATCGAATCGCTCGAAGCCGAACTCCGCGGCCCGTACACCGGCAGCATCGGCTACCTGAAACCCTGCGCAAGCGGGCTGGGGTTTGAAGGTATATTCAACGTCGTCATCCGCACCTTGTCGCTCAAACCCGTTTCAGACCCGGTTTCAGACGACCTAGATAGTGGATTAAATTTAAATCAGGACAAGGCGACGAAGCCACAGACAGTACAGATAGTACGGCAAGGCGAGGCAACGCCGTACTGGTTTAAAGTTAATCCACTATATCAAGGGGTGTACGGCGTCGGTTCCGGCATCGTCATCGACAGCGACCCCGCCGCCGAATATCGGGAATGCGGCTGGAAAGCCCGTTTCCTCAACGAATTGCGCCCCGCCTTCGGCATCTTCGAAACCATGCGCGTAGAAAACAGGCAATGCCGCCTGCTCGACCTGCATTTAGGTCGTCTGAAAACCTCCGCCCAAGCCCTCAACCTGCCCCTGCCCGATGACTGCGAAACCCGAATCCGGCAATACATCGCCAAACTGCCCGACGGCCTCTTCCGCCTGAAAGCCGAACTCGTTTCAGACGGCCTCATCCTCAGCCATGCCGCCACCGCCGAACTGCCCGCCCCGCAGCGCGTCATCCCCGCCCCGCAACCCCTCCCGCACCGCGACTACCTGCGCCGCTTCAAAACCACCCGCCGCGCCCTGTACGACCAAGCGTGGCAAACCGCCGAAACACAAGGCGCGTTCGACAGCCTGTTTTTCAATTCAGACGGCCTCCTGCTCGAAGGCGGCAGAAGCAACGTATTCATCAAATACCAAGGGCAATGGCTCACCCCGTCTCTGGATTTGGACATCCTCAACGGCGTCATGCGCCAAGCCGTGTTGCAGCAGCCGCAAACCTACTTGGGCACGGACGCAGTCATCGAAACGCACATTACCCGCGACATGCTCGAACGCGCAGAAAAAATCCGCCTCTCCAACGCCTTGAGGGGCGTGTTTGAGGCGGATTTGGTCGTTAAAGAATAAAATTATTTCCTGAAAACGGATAAAGCCGACAGGCGGAGTATTCGTGAAACGGGTTATATGTCTGAAGCTTGAGTGTTCACAAACATGCGCACGACCTTACCCTCATAACGCTGGTTCAACCACGCCTGTAAGCGTTCGCGATCTTTGGCAGGCAAAGGCTCCTTAAATTCGAGCGAAACCACGACAATATCGTCATGTTCGCCTGTTTCCGATTTAGTATTTTTGCTGCTTTCAGGCTGCTCGGAAACAGGCTCTGTTTGCGCTTTCTCCCAAACCAAGCCGCGTCCGACAACGATTTTTTCCGCTTCCGGATATTGGGCTTTTAATTCCTTGAGTACCGCTGCATCGTCAGCACCGGCGGTATCGGCAGTTTTGGCCGCAAGCACGGTATCGATATAGGCCTGCTGCTCTTTCAGTTCATTTTGCTGCTGAACCGGATTGTTTCGGCTTGCCAGCAATTCTTCGATTTTGGCACCATCCCCTCCCGCATAAACCACGTTCACCTCCGGCTCTTTTACCCCCGACGCATTAAGGCTTTTTTCCAACAGGGCGATGATTTTCTCGGCATTACCCGTTCCGTTGACAATGAGACCGACTTTATTTTCCTTGTAGTTCAATACTTTACGAAGAACAAAAAAACTTTCCTGCTGCTGCGCGGCGGTGATCGCGGCATTGGCTTTTGTGTTGAACAGTTCCTGGCGCACCAGTCCTGATGCCATATAGCCGCTCGGAATCATCACAGCCAACACGACAACAGTAATCATGATACTTTGCAACCGGCGTTTGGATTCCGTTACCAACCCCCTGCGCGGCAGCTTGAGCAGTTTGGAAAACAACAAGGTCGAAAAAGCTATGAACACGCAGTTGATGGCAAAAAGATATGAAGCGCCGAAAAAATATTGCCAGTTGCCATGTGCCAGTCCGTAGCCCGCAGTACACAGGGGCGGCATCAATGCGGTCGCAATCGCCACACCCGGTATGGCATTGCCTCCTTCTTTTCGGGTCAGCGCCACAATGCCCGCACTACCGCCGAAGAAGGCAATCAACACATCCCAAAGGGTCGGCTGAGTACGCGCCAAAAGCTCGCTTTGCGCCTCTTTAAGCGGGGTTAATAGAAAATACAGTGTAGCAGTAACCAAACTGATGGCGACGAATACCATAATATTGCGCACCGCTTGGCGGATCAGCGCAGTATCGCCAACCGCCAAACCGTAACCCATACCGACGATCGGCCCCATCAACGGGGAAATCAACATCGCTCCGATCACTACCGCCGTGCTGTTTACATTTAGACCGATACTCGCCACAGCAATGGCAAACATCAATACCCACATATTCGTTCCGGACACCCGAGTATTGGCACGGATAGTGGCATCGATCTTATCGGGATGAGCTTGGTCATGCGCAAGATTGAACACATCTTGCAACTTGGTCATGGCACCCTTGTCTTCTTGTTCCTGCTTTTCTTGTATTTCCTGATTTTTACTTTCTTCCTGATCTTGCATGTGCGTATCCTAAAATTTTAATAGTTTATTTTAAATATCTAATTCATAGAGAATTTTTGAGTAATGAAATAATGCCTTGCCATTACGGCTAAATCTGACAGGCACAATTCTCGCAATATATTAGATACGTACGCAAACTTCCCCCGCCGGACGGGGAAGGGACAAGTTGCCTTGCGGCAACGAGTAGCGTGGGCTTTGCCCACGAAAGCCACCGTCTGACAACCCCAATCATCCAACAACCAAATCAAACAACAGCCGAATTTGCGTTCATTTCGTGGGTAGAACCCACGCTACGGTTGTTGCCGTATCCGTTTTCAGACGACCTTTTATCTGCTCACTCCTCCTATTTCCACCACCCCGTACTCAGCGAAAAAAATACCGGGTCGTAATATTTCGGCAGTTGTTGCGGGATGCCGAGGTTGTTGCGGTAAACGACGCGGTAGCGGTCGGTGTACCAAGCAGGGACGATGATGTATTGGTGGCGGATGGTGCGGTCTAGTGCCCGGGAGGTGGTTTTCAGCTCTTCGCGGTTGGTAAAGCTGCCGAAATGTTTGAGCAGCTTTTCGACTTCGGGGCGGCACACGCCGGCGAGGTTTCGGCTGCCGGGGATTTTGGCGGCTTCGCAGCCGAAATAATCGTATTGTTCGTTGCCCGGGCTTTCGCTGTTGGAATAGGCGGTAATGGTCATGTCGAAGTCGAAATCGTTGAGACGCCTTTGGTATAAGGCGGGGTCGGTAACGCGGATGCTCATGGTGACGCCGATTTTGGCGAGGTCGCGCTGCCATTTGGCGGTAATGCGTTCGTAGGTTTTGGAGGCGGTCAGGAACTCGAAGGTCAGGGGTTTGCCTTGGCTGTCGGTCAGTTTGCCGTTTTTATAGCGGTAGCCTGCTTTTTCCAAGAGGGCGCGGGCTTTGAGCAGGTTGGGGCGTATGCCTGTCTTCGGGTCGGTTTGGGGCGGTTCGGGGACGGGTTGGTTCAGGACGGCGGGGTCGACGGTGTTGCCGAGGGACTGGAGCAGTTTCAATTCCGCGCCTTGCGGTTTGCCTGTCGCCGCCATCTCGCTGTTGGTGAAGAAGCTGTTGCTGCGGCGGTATGCGCCGTAGAAAATACGCGCGTTGATGCTTTCAAAATCGAAGCTCTCGACCATCGCCTGCCGCACGAGAATGTTGTCGAACGGGGCGCGGCGCAGGTTCATGACGAAGCCCTGCATGCCGGCGTCGCTTTTCTGTATCCATTCGTGCTTGCCCATGCCGCGTTTGGCGAGCATTTCGTCGGAATAGCCCCGCGCCCATTTTCGGGCGATGTTTTCGTAAACGAAGTCGTATTGTCCGGCTTTGAGGCCTTCGAGGCGGACGCTGTCGTCTTTGAAATATTTGAAGCGGACGGTGTCGAAGTTATATCTGCCTTTGCGGGTCGGCAGGTTTTGCGCCCAGTAGTTTTTGTCGCGCGCGTATTCGCTCATACGCCCGATGTCTGCTTTGACGAAACGGTAGGGGCCGGAGCCGATGGGCATTTTGTTTGCGCCTTTTTCCAGCCCTTCAGGATAGCTTTTATGAGAAAACACAGGCAATTGCCCTAATGCCATGTGTAATTCAGCATTGCGCTGTTTGAAGCGGAAAACGACTGTCCTGTCGTCGGGCGTTTCGACTTTGGCAACGTCGCTCCAGTATATGCGGTAGAAGGGGTTGGCGGCTTTGTCTTGGGTGAGCAGGCGGAAGGAGGCGGCCACGTCTTTGGCAAGCACGGGATCGCCGTTGTGGAATTTGGCTTTCGGGTTGAGCTTGAATGTTGCCGAGAGCCCATCTTCGGCAAGCGAGAAGTCTTCCGCCAGCAGCCCGTACATGGAGAAAGGTTCGTCCCAACTGTTGTCCGTAAGCATGTCCACGGTCAGATTGAGGACGCCGGCTTCTTTGTCGCCTTTGAGGGTAAACGGGTTGAACGTATCGAAGCCGCCCTGCATCGGTAGGGAAAACACGCCGCCTTTGGGCGCGTCGGGATTGACGTATTCGTAGGCGCGAAAGTCGGCGGGATATTTCGGCTCCTGCCCCAAACCCAAACCGTATGCGGCAAAAGCGGTGGCAGAGGAGAAGGAAAGTAGCAGCAGGACGAGCTTTTTCATAAGGTTCCAAACCGAGCGGGACGATGAAGCCCGATTATAGCAAAAGGTCGTCTGAAAACCGTTTTCAGACGACCTTTTGTGTGCTTCAAAATCCTCAAGAAGACTGCTGCCGGTTTTTCGCCTGCGCGTCAAACTCTGCCAGCGTCATGTTCAAAGTCTGCAAACACGGCGTCATCACCGCATCGACGGCTTGGTTCACATGATCCCTTTCCACAGGTGACGGGCGGTAAACGAAGAGCTTGAAGAGTTCGTCCAGTTCGATGGAGTCTGCGCCGGTTTTCAAAACCCAGCCCTGTCTGCCGGAATAGATATAGCCGTACCGCGCCAACTTTTCCAAGAGCTCGCCCAACTCATCGTAACCCATATTGATATGCCGTCTGAACTCCTGAACAGGCAAGGCTTTGCCTTCTTTTTGCGCCGCATCCAAAAGCAGCAGGATTTTCAACACATCATCAAACCGCCCGCGCGAATCGAAGCCCCTGCGGAACGCCTCGCCCTGCCAATAAGACAGCGACGAAGTCAGCACCGCGCCGCCCAACACCAGCGTCCACAGCAAATTCAGCCACAACAGGAAAAACGGCACAGCGGCAAATGCGCCGTAAATCGAGCGGTAGCCGTCGAAATTGCCCATATACCAAGCAAACAGGAAACGCGCCGTCTCCAAGCAAAACGCCGTAATCAAAGCCCCGACGAACGCCTGCCGCGCAGGCACAAAACGATTAGGCACAAAGCGGTACAAGCCCCACAGCAGCAGCGTTACAAAAAACAGCGTCCCCGCCGTCCGCAACACCCCCATCCATTGGGACGAAGCCAGCGCAGAATCCTGCACCGATCCGACCATAAAAGAAATCCCCACGCCCAAAGACAGCGGCCCAAACGTCAGCAACGCCCAATACACCAAAAACTGCATCATCCAAGGCCGCTGCGAATTGACCCGCCAAATCCGGTTAAACGCATTATCAATCGTCCGAATCAGCATCAGCGACGTCACCACCAGCATCACACTGCCGATCGCCGTCAACTTTCCCGCCTGATTGCGGAACGCATTGATATAATCAAACACCATGTCCGCACCCTGCGGCACAATAGTCTGATTGACGAACGAAACAAAAGAATCCGACCAACGGTCGAACACAGGAAAAATCGAAGCGACCGCCACCATCACCGTCAATACCGGCACCAAAGCCAGAAGCGTCGTAAACGTCATACTTGCCGCAGCCTGCGGCACACGCTCCTCATCGAAACGCCGGACCACAAACCACGCAAACGCAAACGCCTTACTGTCCGACAAACCTTGCCACCATTTCAAAAACGGCATAATCTTTCCCGAAAAAATAACGAATTAAAAATAAAAAACAGAAACAACCACGTCGTCTGAAAACACAGCCTCAGCGAAATTAATACCTATTTCCCATCAACCCCATTGTAACGGAATACCCAAATGAACCCAAATCCCCTCAAAATCCTCGTCCTCTACTACTCCCAAAACGGCAGCACCCTCAACCTCGCCCGCCAAATCGCACGCGGCATCGAAAGCGTCGCAGGCTGCGAAGCCGTATTGCGCACCGTACCCAAAGTCTCCACCGTCTGCGAAGCCGTCGAAAAAGACATCCCCGACAGCGGCGCACCCTACGCCACCGCCGAAGACCTCAAAACCTGCGCCGCCCTCGCCCTAGGCAGCCCCACCCGCTTCGGCAACATGGCAGCCGCCATGAAATACTTCATCGACGGCACCATCCCCCAATGGCTCGGCGCAGAACTCGCCGGCAAACCCGCCACCGTCTTCACCAGCACCTCCTCCCTGCACGGCGGACAAGAAACCACCCTCCTCACCATGATGCTCCCCCTCCTGCACCACGGCATGATCATCAGCGGCATCCCCTACACCGAATCCGCCCTCGGCAGCACCCAAAGCGGCGGCACCCCCTACGGTGCATCCCACGTCGCCGGACACGACAGCAAACCCGTCCTGACCGCCGAAGAAAACGACATCGCCTTCGCACAAGGCAAACGGCTGGCAGAACTCGCCGTCAAGTTGGCTTAAGGCGGATAGCTTAGCAATCCAATCTGCCAAAAACTAAAAGGTCGTCTGAAAACCCGATTTCCAAGTTTTCAGACGACCTTTTATCAACATCTATCCGTCAAGCCGAAAAAGCCTTATATGCCATCGAAGCAATAATCAGCAAAACCGTTACGACCAAAACCTTACGGATGATTTCCCCGTCTGAATGGATAGCATGGAGGCTGCCGAAATGGTTGCCCAACAAATTCGCCAAAATCATCGGAATTCCGATTAAGAACGCCATTTTCCCCGCTATCAAGAAAGCGACGAATGCCCCGATATTGGAAGCAAAATTGAAAATCTTGGAAGTAGCCGAAGCCTGCAACAACGACAATTTGTTGATGACAAACAAAGCGATGATAAAAATGCTGCCCGTGCCCGGTCCGAAAAAACCGTCATAAAAACCAACAATCAGACAAGTTAAAAAGACGGCGACGGCAGATTTTTTTATCTCGCCGCGTTCATCGTCTTTTTTCAGCAAAACGCCTTTGAACAAAGTTGCCAGCAAGCCTATGGGTAAAAACGCAAGAATGATGTAATTGATGGTTTCCACAGGCAGAATCAGAATGACTTTCGCCCCGACAAACGCCCCGATTAAAGCCGCAACGATGCCGACCGGCACAATGCGCCATACAATCGAACTGCTTTTCATAAAGTTTTTAATCGCAGCCACCGTACCGATGGTACTCACCAATTTTTCCTGTGCCAACGCGACCTGCGGCGGCAATCCGACCATCAAAAACGCGGGAATCAAAATCAGCCCGGCTCCGCCCGCAATAGCATCGACATAGCCCGCAATCAAAGACGCCGCAACCAGCAGGAAAAGACCGAGATAAAAATAATCAGCAATGATACTGCCGGGAATAAATAGTTGCTCCATAGATTGTTTCCTCTTGATTAAATTTAAATTTTTGTATGCAGCAGCACGCAGGACCGTTTAAAACTTCAAATAAAGTGTCAGTACATTAATTACCACCATAAAAATTGTCAACACTATTTATTTTTGTAAAAATAAACCAAAAATCAGTTAACCGTCCCAATTAGTTTCTTCTGCTAAAAGGTCGTCTGAAAACCTTAATCGATTCCAAGATAAAAACCCGCTTCAAAAAGCGGGTTTCTTGTATCCGGTCAGGGCAGACCGTCTGTCCGTATTGTCCGAAACTTCATTACTGTTTTTCTATTTTCCGGCGGGCAATTTCTGCTTTTTTACGGCTGGCTGCCAGTTGTTCGCGCATTTCTTTCAAGATTTGCTTGGAAGATTTCGGTTTTTCCCAGTTATCCGGTGCTGCATTTTGTCGTTGCGCCGATTGCTTTTGATGCTCTTGATAAAGCGCGTTCGATTCTTCGGAGACTTTGCGGGCAATGTTCGGCAGCTCTTTTTCAACCAAAGCCTCGGCGCGTTGTTGGGCAAGATGGCGTTCTTTGCGGCTTTGGGCGCAATATTGTTTGCTGTCTTGCTCGGGGGAATAACCATAATGAGGCAGCGGTTTCCCCGCTTTTTTCATCGCCATGCTGTAATTGACGCATTGCAAGGCTTGCGGATCGGCAACCATGTACAAAGAGTATAAATGCCCGGCATAGTCTTTGATGTCCTCATTGTCCCCGCCGCATACATTCGCCGTAGCCTCAATCAGCGCCGCATCTTGCAGCATTTGCTGGCAATGTTCGACCTGATCCGTATTCAAACTGACGGCTGGCTCTTGCGCGGCGGCTGAAAAAGATAAAGTCAAAGCAAGTAAGCCTAAAGCAGATTGTTTCATGGTTTTTCCTTTTAAACCGGAATGATATTTTCAAATAAAGCATGAATATCGGAACGCATTATAGTGGATTAAATTTAAATCAGGACAAGGCGACGAAGCCACAGACAGTACAGATAGTACGGCACCGATTCACTTGGTGCTTCAGCACCTTAGAGAATCGTTCTCTTTGAGCCAAGGCGAGGTAACGCCGTACTGGTTTAAATTTAATCCACTATACATTCATGCCCGAAGTTTTCAGACGACCCCGTCCATCCTTATCTGCCATCTTTCTGACGGATAAAAGCATCGGCTTTGGCGCGGCGTTCGGTTTCTTCGGCAACGGTTTTACGCAGCAATTCGTCAACGGGAACACCGCGGCGCGGCGCTTCTTCTTCCGCATACTGTTTTATCTTACTGTCCATATACGCCTCTACCTGGCGGCGCAAACGGTCGCGTTCTTCACGGCTTTCCGCGCAAAGGCGCTTCAACTCCTTATCTTCGAGATGGTGAAAGCTTTGTTTTTTGAATTCCTTCTCCAGTCTCGAATATTGTCGGCACTGATCGACTTTCGGATGGCTAAACAACAAAACCATAGACAAAAGGTCGAAATATTCGGCGGTCTCTTTATTATCCCGATAACAAAGCGAACCGTTCGCCAAAGTATTGGTGTCTTTAAACAATTGCCCGCACTTGGCGGCAAGCTTTTTATTTGCCGCAGCATCGGATGACGCACCGATTTGATTTTGGGCGGCGGCAGAAGCGGTCAAACCGGCGAGCAGCAAAGAACATACAAAAGCTTTTTTCATATGGGGTGCTTTCAAAAAACAGATGGGAAAATGATGAAGATTTTAGATACCGAGGTCGTCTGAAAACTTTCAGACGACCTTTTGCCCATCAATATCTAGGCAGCGAACAGCCTTCAGGGGTGGTAATTTCGCATTGTGGAAGCCCTGAAGCCCGACATTTTCTCAATGCCGACAGCTCTGCCAGACCTGGAGAAGCTTCTGTCCCAAAAAAAGACTTCCATTTACTGCCGACTTTTCCTTGAGCAACAGCGATACAGCCGTTTCTCACCCAAGCTTCTACTTTACACGGCGCATTGCGCCCGCCCTGTTCGCAGGTTTTGATGGTTTCTTTTTCCACTGCCGCACGCGAATCCATATACGGATACCTATACATGCAGTATAGGGAGTAATCTAGCGAGTGCCCATATTACCCCGCTCATAGGTAATCCCTCCCAAGCAGTAGGTATAGCTCCATTTGATTAATATAGTGGATTAAATTTAAACCAGTACGGCGTTGCCTCGCCTTGCCGTACTATCTGTACTGTCTGCAGCTTCGTCGCCTTGTCCTGATTTAAATTTAATCCACTATAACATCCTCGGTAAAGAGAAATCTGAATAGGCAAATGAAAGATACTTTTTTACCGAATGATTTTGGATCTCTAAAATTAGTGTTCACTCAAATATTTTTTAACTTCCTCTTTTGTCTCTACAGTACATGGAAATTGATCAAAAATATTAGCATCACAATATAATAGAAATTGTTTCAATTGCTCTTTAGGTACATCTTGTATATCACGATCCCCAATAGGATCATAGTATAGGCTCTGAAATGACCACGGTTTTTTTAAAAATAATATATAATTATTATCAAATTCTCCTGTCCTATAAACAATCCCGATAAACAAATACAATAAAATAAAAATAAAAAATAGCATTTTATTCATAAAATTTCCTTATCTGTTTATTTAACTTTATCTGGTTTTTTAATCTAAATTCTTTTTTAACTCAACTATTTTCTCCATAGCAACACTACCTGGACATGTCCGAATATCGTCAGATAAAGCAAATTCTTTACGCCCTCCTAACTCACTAATTAAAAAAAATTCTTCAGGCATTTAATTAAAACTTTTAGAGCAGATAATTGTGCATCAGGTATCTCTTTCATATAAACAAAATCAAATTGATCAGTCCATGGCTTAAATCTTTAAAAGAAAGGCTAGCTTCTCCTCGTTTTGAAAATTCTCCTAATAAGAGAATACCTATTTTTATTGCGGCATCGAGCAGCCTTCAGGGGCAAAAATGGTGCATTGCGAATAACCGGAAGCCTGACATTTCCTTAGAGCTTCCTCCTCGGCGAGACCAGGTTTTTTTATTCCAGTAAAGGCTTTCCATTTATTTCCTAATTTTCCTTGTGCGACGGCGATACAACCATTCCTAACAGAAGCTCCTATTTTGCAAGGTGCATTGCGACCGTCTTTTTCGCAAACTTTTATGGCTTCTTTTTCCGCAGCCTCACGCGAATCCATATTGAGTGCGCCGCCTGCAATACCTGTTTTAAGGTTCACCGCCCATGCGCCGTATTTGGATGGGACGTTGATGTTGATAACTTCCGTAGACTGCTGCCGAGACTGGCGGGGAGATGCGCAGTTGGGATTGTAGCCGTATGCACATAATGCCGAATTGTTTTGCAACGCACCTTTGGTTGCATCGTAAGTTAGATTGGCGGCATAGACATTCAAACTTAACAGCCCCAAAAAGATAAAAAGCAGTTTTTTCATCAGTTTTTTCTAGTTTTAAAGGTATAAAAAAAACTGTCCGAACATCTTGCATGATTGTTCAGACAGCTTTTTTCAGCGTTTTAGCCTACTTTGTCGCCCGGCTGCGCGCCGGCATCGACATCGAGCAGCTTCAGTTTCCCGTCTGCCGTGGCGGCGGAGAGGATCATGCCTTCGGATACGCCGAATTTTGCCATTTTGCGCGGGGCGAAGTTGGTGACGGCGATGACCATGCGGCCGTTCAGCTCGACGGGGTTGGGATAAGACGCGGCGATGCCGGAGAAGATGATGCGTTTTTCAAAACCGAAATCGAGGTCGAATTTCAAAAGCTTGGTGCTGCCTTCGACGGCTTCGCAGTTCAATACTTTGGCGACGCGCATGTCGATTTTCATAAAATCGTCGAAGCTCGCTTGTTCGGCGACTTTTTCGTATTTGCTCTCTTCGGCGGCAGGCGCGGGGGTCGTCTGAATGCTTTGTTTGTTGGCTTCGATTAAATCATCCACTTGTTTTTGCTCCACTCGTTGCATTAAATGTTCGTATTTGTTGATGGCGTGTTCGCCTAGGGTTTCGCGCGTGTTCGCCCAGGTAATCGCGTCCAGATTGAGGAAACGCGCGGCGTTGGCGGCGGTTTGCGGCAATACGGGGGCGAGGTAGGCGGTCAGCATGGTGAAGGCGTTGATGAGCTCGCTGCATACTTCGTGCAGGCGTTCGTCTTGACCTTCTTGTTTGGCGAGTTCCCACGGCTTGTTGGCATCGACGTATTCGTTTACCGCATCCGCCAATGCCATGATGTCGCGCAGGGCGCGGGCGTATTCGCGGTTTTCGTATTGCTCGGCGATGGTGTCGCTTTCGGCGGCGAGTTTTGCCAGCAATGCGCTGCCTGAAACGTCTTTCAGACGACCTTCAAAGCGTTTGGCAATGAAACCTGACGCGCGGGCGGCGATGTTGACGTATTTGCCGACGAGGTCGCTGTTTACGCGGCTGATAAAGTCTTGCAGGTTCAAATCGATGTCTTCGATTTTGCTGTTGAGTTTGGCGGCGATGTAGTAGCGCATCCACTCGGGGTTCAGGCCTTGTTCCAGGTAGGATTTGGCGGTGATGAAGGTGCCGCGCGATTTGGACATTTTTTGTCCGTCCACGGTCAAAAAGCCGTGTGCGTACACGCCGGTCGGGGCGCGGTGGCCGGAGAAATGCAGCATGGCGGGCCAGAACAGGGCGTGGAAATAGAGGATGTCTTTGCCGATGAAGTGGTACATCTCGGTTTGGCTGTCGGCTTTGAAGTATTCGTCAAAATCGATGCCGATGCGGTCGCACAGGTTTTTAAACGACGCCATGTAACCGACGGGCGCGTCCAGCCAGACGTAGAAGTATTTACCCGGCGCATCGGGGATTTCGAAACCGAAATACGGCGCGTCGCGGGAAATGTCCCAATCGGACAGGGTGGTTTCTTCGCCTTCGCCCAGCCATTCTTTCATTTTGTTGAGGGCTTCGGCTTGCAGATGGGGCTTGCCGTCGTGCGGGTTGTTGCCGGAAGTCCATGCTTTGAGGAAATCGGCGCATTCGCCCAGTTTGAAGAAGAAGTGTTCGGATTCGCGCAATTCGGGTTTGGCACCGGAAACGGCGGAATACGGGTTAATCAGTTCGGTCGGGGAATAGGTCGTGCCGCAGACTTCGCAGTTGTCGCCGTATTGGTCTTGGGCGTGGCATTTGGGGCATTCGCCTTTGACGAAGCGGTCGGGCAGGAACATTTGTTTTTCGGGGTCGAAAAGCTGCTCGATGACGCGGCTTTCGATTTTGCCGTTGGCTTTCAGCGCGCGGTAAATGTCTTGGGAAAACTGTTTGTTTTCAGGGGAATGGGTGCTGTAATAATTGTCGTAGCCGATGAAAAAGCCGGTGAAATCGGCGAGGTGTTCTTCGCGCACTTTGGCAATCATGTCTTCGGGCGCGATGCCTTGTTTTTGCGCGGCCAGCATCACGGGCGTGCCGTGGGTGTCGTCGGCGCAGCAGTAGTGGCACTCGTGGCCGCGCAGTTTTTGGAAGCGCACCCAAACGTCGGTTTGGATGTGTTCGACCATGTGGCCGAGGTGGATGCTGCCGTTGGCATAGGGCAGCGCGGAGGTAACGAGGATTTTGCGTGTCATGGTTTATGCTTTGGAAAACAATGGATAAAGATGGGGAATTATACCGTAAATCGTGCGGGCGAGACGGGGGAAAGGTCGTCTGAAAAGGGGATTCCGTGAAGTGGGAACAGGTTTGATGAAACGGGTTATCGAAGGTAAAAGGTCGTCTGAAAACCAAAAATCAGTTTTCAGACGACCTTTTTCAATAATCGGGACATACAGGCCGGACGGTAAGCCGGGTTCTGTCTCGGACAGTCATTCCTCTAGGCACACCATTACTGATGCACTCCAGCAACCTACCCGAACGCTCGGCGAGCAGCGTCAAAGCGTTCTGTTTGGTCTTGCTCCGGATGGGGTTTAGCCTGCTGCGCCTTGTTACCAAGTGCACGGTGCGCTCTTACCGCACCTTTTCACCCTTACCCGTTCCGCCCGAAGGCGGCCGTCGGCGGTATTGCTTTCTGTTCCACTTTCCGTCGCGTTTCCGCGCCCGGCCGTTAGCCGGCATCCTGCTCTGCGGAGCCCGGACTTTCCTCCCCGTATGCCTTACGCGATACGCGGCGACTGTCTGTCCGACCTGTATGAAGTGCGGATTATAACACAAGCAAATCACAACCGTTTGACCACCAAAAAAACCGCCTATCAAAAAATTTGCCGATTTCGCAACATAAAAATTCAAATAAAATAAACTATTTATAAACAAAAAGTACCGTTCGTCAAATAAATAAATGACATGTTATAAAAAAGCCCATAAAATGAATATCACATAACTATTTTAAATATAAAAGTACATTACGATGAAAAACTATCCACATATCCTGTCTTACCTTGCCCTATCGTTACTTGCCGCCTGCGGAGGCGGTGGAGGCGGCGGTTCACCGTCAACCGCCTCAAGCGATACCAATCAACCCAAAATAGAATGCAACGCCGAATGCCTAGCGGAGCGGAAGGCGGCTGAAGAAGCCGAGAAAGCCAAAGCTGAAGCTGA
>KV796987.1:0-7938 GCA_001809325.1 Neisseria sp. HMSC077D05
TTTGGGGGCCAGTTCAGTTTTCAGACGACCTTATTTGTTTTTGACACTTGATTCTTGAAGCGGCGGGCAAAAATCCCGCATTTGCCCCTTTCTTTCCGCCTGCAAACGGAGTACATTTACCCCCATTGTTAACAATTTTACGGAACACACATCATGGAGAAATTTCCCAAATCGTCCAAGCTGGACCATGTTTGCTACGACATCCGCGGCCCCGTACACAAAAAAGCCCTGCAACTCGAAGAAGAAGGCCATAAAATCCTCAAGCTCAATATCGGCAATCCGGCGCCATTCGGCTTTGAAGCGCCCGATGAAATCTTGGTGGACGTGATCCGCAACCTGCCTACCGCGCAAGGCTATTGCGATTCCAAAGGGCTGTATTCCGCCCGCAAGGCTATCGTTCATTACTATCAAACCAAAGGTCTGCGCGATATTTCGGTCAACGACGTTTATATCGGCAACGGCGTGTCCGAGCTGATTACCATGTCCATGCAGGCGCTTTTGAACGACGGCGACGAAATTCTGATTCCCGCACCCGATTATCCACTATGGACGGCTGCCGCCACTTTGGCGGGCGGTACGGTGCGCCATTATTTGTGTGACGAAGAAAACGACTGGTTTCCCAACCTTGCCGACATGGAAGCCAAAATCACGCCCAAAACCAAAGCCATCGTCGTCATCAACCCCAACAACCCCACCGGCGCGGTATACAGCAAAGAAATCCTGCTTGAAATCGCCGAGTTGGCGCGCAAACACGGTCTGATTATCTTCGCCGACGAAATTTACGACAAAATCCTCTACGACGGCGCGGTACACCACCACATCGCCGCGCTCGCGCCCGACCTGCTGACCATCACCTTCAACGGTCTCTCCAAAGCCTACCGCGTTGCCGGATTCCGCCAAGGCTGGATGGTGCTCAACGGCCCGAAAGAACATGCCAAAGGCTATATAGAAGGTCTCGATATGCTTGCCTCCATGCGCCTGTGTGCCAACACGCCGATGCAACACGCCATCCAAACCGCTTTGGGCGGCTATCAAAGCATCAACGAATTTATCCTGCCCGGCGGCCGCCTGTTGGAGCAACGCAATAAGGCGTGGGAACTTGTCAACCAAATTCCCGGCATATCCTGCGTCAAGCCGATGGGGGCGCTTTATATGTTCCCCAAAATCGATACCGAAATGTACGGCATTCATGACGACATGAAATTTATCTACGACCTGCTCGTACGCGAAAAAGTTTTGTTCGTCCAAGGAACAGGGTTCAACTGGATACGCCCTGACCACTTCCGCATCGTTACCCTGCCGTACACCCACCAAATCGAAGAAGCCATGGGCAAACTTGAGCGCTTCTTGCAGACTTACCGGCAATAAGGCAGGGCAACGGTATGAAAAAATGCGTTGTCCTGACCGGCGCGGGGATTAGCGCCGACAGCGGGTTGCTGACTTTCCGCGACGCGGGCGGTTTGTGGGAAGGGCATAAGGTGACGGATGTCTGTACGCCCGAAGCCTTGGCGCGTAATCCCAAGCTTGTAATTGATTTTTACAACCAGCGCAGGCTTCAGGCAAACGCCGCCGAGCCGAACGCCGCGCATCTGGCGTTGGTCAAGCTGGCGCAATATTACGATGTGCACATCATCACGCAGAATGTGGACGCGCTGCACGAGAAGGCGGGCAGCAGCAAAGTATTGCACCTGCACGGCGAGCTGAACAAACTGCGCAGCACTGTCGATGAAGACGAAATCATCGAATTTACCGGCGAGCAGACTGACGACGTGCGCGACAGCCAAGGCAATCCGATGCGCCCGCATATCGTGTTTTTCGGCGAACAAGTACCGATGTTTGATGCGGCGGTCGAGGAAATGCGCGATGCGGATGTGGTCATGATTGTCGGCACGTCGATGCAGGTTTATCCGGCGGCTTCGCTGATTCATTACGCACCGCCCGATGCGGAACGCTATTTGGTCGATCCGAACCCGCAAGGCGTGGGCGCGGATGTCGAAGTGATTCCGAAACGCGCGGCGGAAGGCGTGCCGGCATTGGTCGAACATTTGATTAGTCAGGCTTGAGACGGTTTGAAAATGTCGAAACGTCGTTTGAAAACGGGCAATCCTTGTTTTCAGACGACGTTTTGTTTTGAAATTTTTATTTTGTATCAAGACGGATGATGCGGGAGTTGTCGAGAGCGGACTTCGTGCTGTATTTGGGCAATTTGGCAGGGCGTTGGGCAGAACGTCTGGTTTTATAGTGGATTAACTTTAAACCAGTACGGCGTTGCCTCTCCTTGCTGTACTATCTGTACTGTCTGCAGCTTCGTCGCCTTGTCCTGATTTATGTTAATCCACTATACAAAATCTGCCACATTCCTACATGATAAAAAGGTCGTCTGAAAACCATGTTTCAGGTTTGAACTGCACCCTTGTTCAGTGATATAGAGAAACGATGGTTTCGGCGGCTTTGACGCAGCTGTCGACATCGGCGACCAAGGCGATGCGGACGTAGCCTTCACCGGGGTTGCCCCATTTGGTATCGCGGGCAAGGAAGCGGCCGGGGAGGACTTGGATGGCGGCTTTTTGCCAGAGGTTTTTGGCAAAAGCCAAATCGTCGCCATCGGGGACTTTCAGCCAGATGTAGAATGATGCGTCGGGCAGTTTGACATCGAATGCCTGCTGCAAAATGGGGATGACGCGGTCGAATTTTTCTTGATACAGGCGGCGGTTGGCGATGACGTGTTCTTCGT
Source organism: Neisseria sp. HMSC077D05 (assembly GCA_001809325.1). GTDB lineage: Bacteria > Pseudomonadota > Gammaproteobacteria > Burkholderiales > Neisseriaceae > Neisseria. The sequence continues at coordinate 2,735 of KV796987.1, forward strand.
CGTTCCATGCGGCGATGCTGGCGCGTTGGACGGGAATGCTCATCGCGCTGCCGTGGTAGGTGCGGTAGACCAGGAAGTTTTTAAGCAATTCGGCATCGCCTGCGACAAAGCCGGAGCGCAGTCCGGGGACGTTGGAGCGTTTGGAGAGGCTGGTGAACATGACGATATTGCGGTTGCTGCGCCCTAATTGTGCTGCTGCCTGTAAGCCGCCTATGGGTTTTTTTCCGTCGAAATAGATTTCGGAATAGCATTCGTCGGAAGCGATGATGAAATCATATTTGTCTTGCAGATCAAAGATTTCTTGCCAGTCTTCTAGTTGCAGGACGCTGCCGCTGGGGTTGTTAGGCGAGCAGACGAACATGACTTTGGTGCGTTGCCATACGTCTTCGGCGATGCTTTTCCAATCGGGCTTGAAGGATGGGGCGGGACAGTTGGCGAAACGGATTTCGCCTCCGCCGAGAATGGCTGCACCTTCGTAGATTTGGTAGAACGGGTTGGGACTGAGGACGACGGGTTTGAGGTCGTCTGAAACGGGATTTAAGACAGCTTGAACGAAGGAAAACAAGGCTTCGCGGCTGCCGAGCACGGGCAGGACTTCGGTGTCGGGATTGACGGTCAACCCGTCGTAACGGCGCTGCAGCCAGTCGGCGCAGGCTTGGCGCAGTTCGGGCAGGCCTGCGGTCAGAGGGTATTTTTCCAGTTCGTGCAGCGAGGCGGTCAGCGCATTGGTGATGACTTTGGGGGTAGGGTGTTTCGGCTCGCCGATGTGCAGGTGGACGGGGGCGACGCCTTCGGGAGGATTAATGCCCTGCATGGCTTCGCGCAGGCGGGTGAATGGATAGGGTTGGAGTTGGTCGAGTAGTGGGTTCATGGGTGTTCCAAATGTCTATCGAGACGGTCATCTTAGCATTTTTTATGCGGATTTTGTTGACAATGTGTGCAGGAAAAGGGAGGCAGCGTTGGGAAAAGGTCGTCTGAAAATCGGTTTCAGACGACCTTTTTTGAGCATCACGCGATTTGCAGGCAGGATATAGTGGATTAACTTTAAACCACCAGTACGGCGTTGCCTCGCCTTGTCCTGATTTAAATTTAACCCACTAAAAAAGGGCACATTGAAATATGCCCTTTTTTAGCGTTCATCTGCGGGTATGAATTATTTGGCTGCTGCGGGAAGAGCGCCGTTAAGCAGATATTGGATGGTTTCTTGCACCGTGCGGATGGCGTTGCCAAATGGCAGCGGGTCTTTACCGCGGAAAAACAGACCTTTATCGACTTCGCCACGGAAGGCGGCGGAGAGTTGGATGTCGATGCAGAATTGTCCGGCTTTTGCCAAACCGTCACGCAGTCCGCAGCTGGTCAGACAGTTCAAGCCTTGCGTACAGCGGCGCGGGTCGGCTTTGGCATTGGCTTGAAGCTTGGATTCGCGTTTGATGTAGCTGTCTAGGAATTTGGTGCGCACCCCGCGTGCGGGCAGTCCGGCGACGGACATAAATTCGACAACATGCTCGGTTTCCGCGCCTGCCAGCGTTTTTTTGAAGTTGATGTGGGCATCGCCTTCTTCGGTAACCGCAAACGCCGTGCCGATTTGGACGGCGGACGCACCCCAGTTTTTCAGGGCCGTTTTGACTTTTTCAAAGTTCGCCATGCCACCGGCAAGGATGAGTGGGATTTTTTCGCTTTCAAGGCCTAAGTTCTTGAATACTTCAAAAGTTTCTTCGATGACGCGTTTGAATTCAAACTTGGCATCGTTCACACCTGCCACGCTCGCTGCACCCAAGTGTCCGGCAGCGTGTGCGGGATGTTCGATAACGATGGCGTCGGGCAAAACACCTTTTTTCATCCAGCGTTTCAATACGATGCCGATACCGCGCGATTCGGACAAAATTGGGAACAGAGCGACATCTTTGTGATAACCCTCAGTCATTTCAGGCAAATCCAGCGGCAACCCCGCACCCATCACAATCGCGTCCGCACCCGATTCGCAGGCTTGGCGGACGTAGGCGGCGTGGTCTTTGACGGCTTTCATGACGTTGACGGCAATCATGCCTTTGCCGTTTGCGTCGGCTTTGGCTTTTTGGATTTCGCGGTCAAGCGCGGTACAGTTGAGTCGGGTGTATTTTTCTTCGCTCGGGTTGATTTTGGATTCGGCGAGCAGGTCGTCATGCAAGTGGCGCAAATCAACGCTGGCAATTGTGCCGACACCGTTTTCGCGGGCGACCGCGCTGGAGAGTTTCGATGCGGAAACGCCCACGCCCATCCCGCCTTGGACGACGGGAATCAATGATTTGCCTCGGATGTGCAATGGGTCGAAGTTGTTTTGCATGTATGGGTTCCTTGATGGTTGCGGGAGCGGGCTGATATTGGCAGACCGGCTTTGCTGGATGTTTGAAAATTTATTTTTAATCAATGGATAAGGTTTGTTTTTTTACTGAACCTGATGATATCGGGCTGCTTATATCTCAAGTTTTAGTAATTATACTCTAAATGTGGACAAAAATTAGAGTATCAATACAGTTTTTGCAAATTAAATTTGAAAAGTATTGTTAACTAAGAAATATTTTTTCGGGTTAGGTCGTCTGAAAGATTGATTTATTGAAGGTTGGTTTGGGATGAAGGCTGACTGCTTTGCCTATTTCTATTCCACTTAAACTGTAAAAAGATGCATTCCAAATCATCTTAATGGGTGAAATAATGAGGATAACTGGTTTATTGCGATGAGATGTTGGGGATATAAGAAGACACCGTGTTGTTTACACAACGGGTTGAGAAAAATAATTCTGTAAGACCTCAAAAGGCGTATTACCTTTCAAGTTCTTATGTGTCCTTGACTGCTGCCCGTATACCGTTGAATGCGCCTGCTCGGATAAAGACACGGACTATCGGGGCAAGCAGTTTCAGATGCCCGCACTTTGTCAGGTTTCGGCTTGACCGTTTGCCGACATGTTTATCTTGTCAAATTCTGTTTTTCAGTTTGTATTTCAGTTAGTAAGCCAGTAATAGGCATTCCATTTTTTTGAGCAAGCAGAGCCCATTTTTCTGCTTCATATAATTTGTTTTTATCTTTACTGTCTTGGTAATGATCAAAGAATATATAGGCAAGATCATGTTGTGCTTGAGTATTGCCCGACTCAGCGGCCCGAACTAACCAAAATATAAATTTATCTTGGTTAAACTCATAAAAAGCAAAATAATGAGCTAATTTTGATGCTGCTTGACCATTGCCGGAAGAGGCATCGATTTTTAACTTTTCCAGCTCGGCTTTAGAAATATACACGCTGTCATTTAATGACATATTGGCATCAGATTGCATACGTCTCTCCTTGCCGTAGGAGTGGTTGCAAGATAACAAAAATATACCTAGCAAAATGATTTTAAGGGTCATATGGCTTGAATGTAACTTGTTTCCCTTCATTTCTTGCTCCTCCTGATGTAGAACCGTGCTTGCACCGAGTATCTGGATAGTCTTTTATTTGTCTAAGATTTGTGGTGGTTCATTTTTCAGACGACCTTTTTGTATAGTGGATTAAATTTAAATCAGGACAAGGCGACGAAGCCACAGACAGTACAGATAGTACGGCAAGGCGAGGCAACGCCGTACTGGTTTAAAGTTAATCCACTATAAATGTGGATAAATGAGTTTGTTCACGGACTGATAGAAAACGAGACACCTGTTCTCCGTTACTCCTGCTTGCGCGGGCGTAACGGTCGGCTGGTATTTCTATTTTCATTCTCGAAGCAAATCTCAATCCTCTTTTTTCTCCAACGCGGCAAAGGCGGCCTTCATGGTCGGGTTTTTGCGTACTAATTTTTTGACGGTCAAATCGGTTGCTTTGTTGTTGGCGATGCGCAGGTTGTTTTCTGAAGAGAGCAGGGCTTCTTTGGTTTTTTGCAGGTGGCTGATGGTTTTGTCGATTTCGTCGATGGCGGTTTGGAACTTGCGGCTGGCGAGTTCGTAATTGCGGGCGAAGTCGGTTTTGAACTTGTCCAAGTCTTCTTCAAAATGCGTGATGTCGATGTTTTGCGCGCGCATTTGTGCCAATTCTTGTTTGTATTTCAATGAATTGAGCGCAGCGTTGCGCAGCAGGGAGACGATGGGGATGAAGAATTGCGGGCGCACGACGTACATTTTCGGGTAGGCGTAGGACACATCGACAATGCCGTTGTTGTAGAGGTCGCTGTCGGCTTCCAAGAGTGAGACGAGGACGGCGTATTCGCAGTTTTTCTCTCTGCGGTCTTTGTCCAACTCTTTGAAAAATTGTTCGTTTTTCTTTTTGGTGGCGGTTTCGTCGTTTTCGTTTTTCATCTCGAACATGATGGAGATGATTTCGTTGCCTTCTTCGTCGGTTTCGCGGTAGATGTAGTCGCCTTTGCTGCCGGTTTTGGCATCGTTGTCCTTGCCGAAGACGGCTTGGGGAAAGGCGGTGGTGCGGATGCGGTTGAATTCGGTTTCGCAGTGCTGCTCGAGGCTTTCGCCTATCATTTTGGTGGACTGTCTGGCTTTGAAGTCTTTGTAGAAGGCGATGGTTTCGTCTTTTTGTTTGAGTTCGGCTTCGTATTTTTCGCGCAGGCTTTGTTTTTCCAACTGGTTTTCTTTGGATTGCAGCATGAACTGCGTGTTCAGATTGCCCAATTCGCGCTCTTTTTCGGCAACGGCTTTGGTGATTTCCAGCTCTTTTTCCATGTTTTTCGCCGTTTCCAGCGATTTTGCCTGCGCTTTCAGTTCTGCAATCAATTTATCTTGTTCGGCGATTTGCGCTTTCAGACGACCTTCGATTTCGGCGGCGGCGAGTTTGCTGTCTTTTTCGTAGGCGTTGATTTGGTTGGATAGGGCGGCGATTTCGTGGTTTTTGTCGGCTAGGATTTTGTCGAACTGATTTTGCGCCTGCGCTTGGGCAAGCTGCATATCGCTTTGAAACTGCATCTGCGCCTGTTGCAGGCGCTCGTGGATTTCGGTTTGAAATTCTTGGGTGCGGACTTGGTTCAGGATGTCGGCGTAACTGGCTTCGTTGACGGTAAACGCGGTGTGGCAGTGCGGGCATTTGATTTCGTGCATGGCGGGTTTCCCTTGTATTTGAAGCGTGTCATTTTAGCAGAAAGGTCGTCTGAAAAAGTTTTAGCGAAACTCGCTGCGCTCGTTTTGGCGAAACCCTTACGGGTTTTCAGACGACCCTGTTGCTTTATAGTGGATTAAATTTAAATCAGGA